>JAYVCF010000475.1:0-31585 GCA_043750095.1 Deltaproteobacteria bacterium | reverse complement strand
CTCGGATTGCTCGACTCGGTGGAGCGCGCGGAGCGTGACGCGCTCGACGTCGTGCTCATGCCGGGCCATCCGCCGCTGAAGAACATCGGTTGGGACGCGGTCGGCGAGGCCTGGGTCGCGATGTGGCGCGCGCGCCTGCGCACCGAGCCACGCCTCGCGCAGATCGCGATCAGCGCGATTCCCGAGGCGATCGCGAAGTGGGAGTCGATCGAAGCGCCGCAGCAGGGCGTCTCTCTGCTCTCCCCCGCGGCCAAGCGAAAGCGCGTTTGCGACCTGATCGGCTGCCGCCTCGCCGTCGCGCTCGCCGATCTCGGCTACCAGATCGACGCGCCGCCCGGTGGAGAGACGCGCGCCACGCGAGACGGCCGCTCGATCGAGCCCGAGGCCATCGTGCGCAAGCTCGCCGCCGGTGAGATCAACGCGACCGCGTTCCGCCGCGCGCTCATGGACGCGGGCGCGATCCTCACCTGAGCGTTTCAGCGTGCTCCGCTCGCGACTTCAGCGCGCGCGCGGTCTCGTCGAAGCCGCGCTGTACGTGCTGGCGATAGAGCGCCAGCACGAGCGGCACCATCGCTCCCTCGAATCGATCGACGGTCTCGTAGCGCGTGCGGTCGCGGCCGAGATCGACGAGGCGCTGCGTTCGATTCGCGTGCAGCACCACGCGATGCATCATCGTCGTGCCCCAGCCGAGCTCCTCGCCCTCGACGTACGAGGTCATCACCTCGGGCTGGCGCAGGGTCGGCTCGCCGGGCTTCATCTGCACGTGGAGGATCACCGGCTCGCCGATCTTCAGCGACGCCTCGACGCGCGGCGTGAACGGGTTCCACTCCGGATAGCGCGCGAGGTCGACGAGGATCGACCAGACGCGCGCGCGCGGAGCCTCGATGTCGATGGTGCTGCCGATGTCGGTCATTCGTCGGGGCCGAGACTACCTCTCCGCGCACTCACCAGGGAAAGGGCTCGCCCTTTCTGCTGAAGAATTTCCCGGTGCTCTCGATGCCGAGCCGATCGAAGAGCGCGATGAGCTGCGTCGCGCTCTCGTCCGCGGTGATGCTCGCGCCCTTACCGCCCATGTCGGTCTGTACCCAGCCGGGCTCGACCACGATGGATGCCACTTTGTCGGCGGCGAGCTCGAGGGCGAGTGTGCGGCCGGCCATGTTCAGCGCGGCCTTCGACATGCGGTACGCGTACGCGCCGCCCATGTTGTTGTCGCCGATCGAGCCCATGCCCGAGCTGACGTGGAAGACGCGGCCCTTCGCGGCGCGCAGCTGCGGCAAGAGCGCGCGCGTGAGGCGCACGGGGCCGACCGCGTTGGTGTCGTAGACGTCGAGCGCGAGCTTGGTGTCGAACTTGAGGAGGTTCTCCCAGGGGCTCGCGATGCCGGCGTTGTTCACGAGCAGGTCGATGCCGCCCGAGCTGAGCGCCTTGCCGAGGGCGATTGCCGAGGCGTCGTCACGCACGTCGAGCGCGTGCACGGTGACGCCCTTCAGCCCGGCGAGCTCCTTCGCATCGTTCGGTGATCGCGCGGTGCCGTGCACCTCGTCGCCGCGCGCGGCGAGCTTGCTCGCGATGGCGAGTCCGATTCCTCGATTGGCACCCGTGATGACGACGCGCATCGGCGAGGCATGGGGCGCGACCGCCACCACGTCCAGCCCTGGCTTTCGCGACGAAGAGGGGTAGAGGGGCCGGGTGGCTGACGACTCAGAAGAGCGATCCGATCTGCTCAAGGCCGAGATCGTTCGCCTCGAGACGGAGATCGTCGTGCTCGATCGGCAGTGGAACCGAAAGCACTGGCTCGGGCTCGTCGCGCTGGTGGCGATCCCGCTGATGATCGCGCGCGTGCCGCCGCTCTGGGTCGCCATCGCGGTGATCGCCGCGCCCGCTTTGGTGGCGACGCAGGCCTATCTTCTCTACGTGCGGCGTCGCGAGTGCCGGCACCTGATCGCGCAGGCGCGGCAAGATCTCGACTGGGTCGAGGGCGGCGCGCCATCGATGGGTCGCGCCTCGCGCGCGTAGCTATTTTTTCTTCGGCTTGTTCTTCGCGCTCGGCAGGCGCGTCCGATCGAGATGCTTGATGGGCCGCTGCGCCGCCGAGCACGCGACCAGCGTCGCCAAGCGTGAGGCGCGTGTCACGTCGCGCTTCGCGCTCACCACCCAGTGCAGCGCCGCGCGGCGATACCAATGCGCTTGCGCGTCGAAGTACGCGGCCGCTCTGCGATCGGCGCGCAGTGCCCGCTCCTCGGCGGCGGTGAGCTTGGCCTCGGCATCGCGCTCGAAGGAATAGACACCCGTGCGCGCCGTCGTGCGCAGCGTGAACGCCGCCAGCCCCGCCGGGCGCATGCGGCCCTGTTCGATCAGCGCGCCCACGCGCGCCACGTTGACGGCGCTCCAGATGCTCTTCGCACGACGCGGCGTGAAGCGGATCGAGTACGCGGTCTCGTCGATGCTGCGACGCACGCCGTCGATCCATCCGAACGAGAGCGCTTCGTCCACCGACTGCGGCCACGTGAGGCTCGGCTTGCCGGAGCCGCGCTTGTAGAAACCGACGAGCAGCTCGGGCTCGCGCTCGTGGTTCGCCTCGAGCCACGCGCGAAACGCCTCAGGCTGGTCGAAGAAACGCGGACGCTTCGCCATGGGCTTGTTCCTCCGGGGCCGATACGCGGCCCCCTCGGTCGGGAGTGAATCCCGACCGAGCCTCCCCCTCGTATCGCTTCGCGGGAGATCGTAACCGAGCTTCGGTCACGCTCTCAGCGCACGCGAACGGTGACGCGATCGGGACGGCGCAGGTTGTCGAGGTACACGTAGAGCGGGCGCGTGTGTCGCGCGCCGAGCTCGTCGAGCACGCGGCGGAGGCGCTCGATCTTTCCGCGATAGGGGCCCTGGCCGAGGCGCACCTCGGTTCCGTCGTCGCCGACGAAGAGGGTGAGCGCATCGTCGGGCTCGACGTGGACCTCGCCGATGCTCTCGCGCGGATCCATCCCGAGCGCGCGCCACTCGGCGAACAACCCGACGATCGAGGTGAGGATCTGCGTACGAAACGCGCGCTCGCCGAAGAAGCGCGTGCGATCGATGCCGGTGATCACCGGAAGGTCCACGGGGTCGCCGGGCTCGAGCGTCTTGAACACGGCGCCCTCGTCCGAGACGAGATAGGGCTCTTCGAGCTCGAGGATCGCCGCGGCGACGCGCTCGCGAATGGTGATGCGGAACGTCCCCGGCAGCCGTCGCTCGACGCGCGCGTCGGCGATCCAGGGATGACCGAGCAGCGCCTCGTGCACCTCGAGCTCGGAGTGCGCGAACACGTTGTCGCCCGTGGCGATCCCGGCGGCGCCGAGCACCTCGGCCTCCGAGAGACGTTCCTCGCCCCCGACCTCGATCGTGCGGATCGCGAGCTCGGGTGCTTGTCGGGCCCAGCGCTCGAGGACGCGTGCGAGCGCGAGCGATCCGAGCGCGAGAAGAAGCGCGAGCGCGATGCGGCCGGCGCGAGCGAGCGGCTTCTTCGCGCGCTCCCAGGCGGCTGACAGACGCGACCCCAGCCTCCTCACGCGCTCGCGCAGCGGCAGGCGAGCAGCGCGCGGTGGCGTGCTCGGGACCGCGCTTGGCTTGGGCACCACGCGCCGGTTGCGCACGATGGGGCGCGCGCCCGTCGAGTCCACGTCGGCGGTGCGCGCGAGCGGCCTCATGCGCTGGCCGCTCCGCCGAGCAGCGCGAGGAGATCCGGCCCGACGCGCGTGATGTCGCCCGCACCGAGCGTGATGACGACGTCGCCCGCTTGAACGCGTTCTTTCAGCGCCTGCGCGATGCCGGCCCGCGGACCCGCCCAGGTCACGTCGCGATGACCGTGCGCTCGGATCGCCGCCGCGAGCGCGTCGCTCGTCGCGCCTTCGATGGGGGCCTCGCCCGCCGCGTACACATCCGCGAGCAAGAGCACGTCGGCGCGGTTGAACGCGCGCACGAGCTCGTCGAAGCAGTGGACGGTGCGCGAGTATCGGTGCGGCTGGAACGCCACCACGAGTCGTCGTCCGTAGGCGCGCTGCGCAGCTTCGAGCGTCGCCTGCACCTCGGCCGGATGGTGGCCGTAGTCGTCGACGACGGTGATGCCGTTCACCTCGCCGCGGATCGTGAATCGCCTCTGCACGCCGGTGAATCCTGCGAGCGCGCGCCGCGTGACGTCGTCGGGCACCTCGAGCTCGTCGGCCACCGCGATCACGGCGAGCGCGTTGAGCACGTTGTGGATGCCGGGCATGCGCACCACGAACTCACCTGCGGTCTTGCCGCGTCGCACGAGCGTGAAGCGCGTCGTCAGCCCTTCGACCACGGGATTGCGCGCGCGGTAGTCCGCCTGCGCCGCGAGCCCATACGTCACCACGCGCTTCTCGATGCGCGGGAGGATCGCCTGCACGTGCGGGTGATCGAGACAGGCGACCACGAGCCCGTAGAAGGGGACGCGGTTCGCGAAGTCCACGAACGCATCCTTGACGCGCGCGTGCGTGCCGTAGTGATCGAGGTGCTCGGCGTCGATGTTCGTGATGACGGCGACGACGGGCGAGAGATGGAGGAACGAGCCATCGCTCTCGTCGGCCTCGGCGATGAGCAAGTCACCGAGGCCTCGCGCCGCGTTCGTGCCGAGCGAGTTCAGCTTGCCGCCGATGACGACCGTCGGATCGCGCCCCGCTTCGCGCAGCACCGTCGCCACGAGCGAGGTCGTGGTGGTCTTGCCGTGCGAGCCTGCGATCGCGACTCCGTCCTTGAGGCGCATCAGCTCGGCGAGCATCTCTGCGCGCGGGATGACGGGAACGTTGTTCGCGCGCGCGATGGCGAGCTCGGGGTTCTCGCGCCCGACCGCGCTCGAGAACACCACCACGTCCGCGTCGCCCACGTTCGTCGCCGCGTGTCCGACGAAGACCTTCGCGCCGAGCTCCTCGAGGCGCTTGGTCACCTCGCTCGCCTTCGCGTCGGAGCCCGTCACGGCGAAGCCGCTGGCGAGCAGCACCTCTGCGATGCCGCTCATGCCGATGCCGCCGATGCCGACGAAGTGAATGCTGCGAACCCGACCTCGGAACATGGCCTGATCCGCTTACCACGCTTGCCGGCAAGCGCAGGAATACCTGGCGTTCCTTCAGCCTGGGAGCTCGAGCACTTCGAGCAAGCCCGAGAGGTCCTGGCTCACGCTTCCGCCCACGCGCGAGCGTGCCGCGCCTCGCTCGTACTCCGGCGTATCCGGTCGCGCGACGAGGTGCACGCGCGCGCCCAGCTCGGACGGGAGCGCGAGATCGAGCTCGAAGATGTCTCCGCAGACGAGCGTGCTCGCCGCGCTCGTGCCGGTCTCCTGCCAGATCCGGCGGAGCTGCTCGTAGTACGCCCCACGGTGCAGGTAGATCGGCCGCGAGAGGCCGGCGACCTCGCGCTGGGACGGAACGCGGCGCCACGCGTCGTCCGGCGCCTCGGGCTCGGTCAGGACGAACTTTCGTGCATTGCCGTGCACGGCGATCTGCTTGCGACCCTTCGGCGCCAGCTCGTCGAGCTTCGCCTCCACGTGCTCGGTCTTGGAGTTCGTGACCACGAACACGGGCACGCTCGCGCGCACGAGCGTCTCGATCACCGCCTTCGCGTCGGGCCGAAAGACGGTGAGCGCGCGCGGGTAGTTCCGCTGGTAGAGCGTCTGGAGAGTCTCGGTGCGGCTCGCGCGCGAGTCGACGCCCGACTCTGCGAGCAAGAGCTGACCGACGGTCGTCGCCAGGATGTACGGATCGGCGTGGCTCGGCGCGACGATGCGGCCCTCGTTCTCCCAGCCGTAGCGGTCCGGGTCGGCCTTCACGCGCCGCACCGTCTCGTCCCAGCGCGCGGCGACGTCTGCCCCGACGAGGTCGCGCAGGTCGGCGAGGAATCCCTCGAGGAACGGGACGGCCTCGCGATCGACCAGCGTGAACGTGCCGTCGAAGTCGAGAACGATGCACTCGACAGTCATGAGGGCGCGCCCTGTAGCACGGAGCCGTGCCCCGAGCCCGAGCCTGGGTCCGACTCGTGGTGTGGCCCCGGGGCGCCAGCCCCCGAAGAGGCCCATGGACCACGACGTCGGCGGCCCTGATCCACGCGATCCGAGGGGATCGAACATGGTTCGCGACCGGGCACGGTTGTGGCTAACATCGTGGGTATGCGCCGAAGCTTCGCTCGCTCGTGGACGTTCGCGGCCCTCGCCGCGCTCGCGCTGGTCGGCTGCAACCTCCAGCAGAGCTACGTGACGCCCAACGGCCAGAGCGTCGTGCAGCTCGCGATGCCGCCCGGTATCGCGCCGCTCGCGACGAGCCGCGAGTCGGTGCTCTATTCGGTCGAAGAGGACGTGTTCTTCCCGCTCCGCGCGCCCACCACCGCCGAGATGAGCGCGCTCGAGGGCATGACGGCGGCGCCCTTCACGCGCATGCCCTGGGCCCAGCGCGGCGACTACGAGCTCGAGATCACGCTCGTCATCACCAACGTCGACACGGTGCGCATCGCGACCACGGCCACGATCAACGGCATCAACGAGTTCAACCGCTACCTGCCGGGCTTCTCCATCAACGACAACGCGATCGTGCCGGACTTCTCGCAGTGGGAGCGCACGTGGTCGCTCATGCCGGGCGAGCGTCGGACGATCACGGTGCGCGAAGAGGAGCTCGACGAGGTCGCGACGGATCTGGCGAGCGCGGTGAACACGGGCGTGATGGTGGGCGACATGACGACGTGCAGCGACATCGCGAACGAGCTCGTCTACTTCGCGAACCAGAGCGGCATCGACGCGCGCTCGCGGCCCTGCATCCCGGCCAACGTGCCTGCGCTCGTGGGCTTCGTGCTGGGCCTGCGCGCCGAAGGCTCACCTGGATCGCCTGCGCCTCTGGTGGCGATCGAGGCCTCGGTTCGCCTGCGCGACGTGCACAACCGCCTCGCGCTCACCGGCATGCAGTGGGAGGTCGCCGACCTCGGCCAGGTGCCGTTCACGCCGCCCGTGACGATGTAGCGAACGCCTGGCCCTCGCGCCGGGGCCTCCTTCGCGTCCGCGCCCTCACACGGGGCGCTCCGCGGACCGCACGGGCCGTCGAGCAGGAGCGTCAGCACGCCGCGACAGCACGCGGTGTTGCTGCCGACGCCCGGCGCGGTGCATGTCCAATCGCCCTCGTTCGCGCGAGGTGCGTGCGGTCACGATGCGCTGGGTCCGAGCCGACCGTCAACGCATCGCGGGCGTGACCGCCAGTCACCCGACGCGCAAGAGGGAAGGAACGCGCTCGAATCCATCGTCGTAGCTCCAGATCTTCGTGCAGCCGAGGCGCAACATGATCGCAACGTGGAGGCAGTCGCGCGAGGAGAGCCCCGCGTGGACCGCGGTCAGCGCGCGCGCAGCGTCGACGTCCACCTTGGTGACATCGGACACGCGCTCCACCATCGCCTCGAGTGCATCGTACGCCGCGTTCAGGTGGAGCCGATCGCGAAGCGCGAGGTAGCGATGAACGATCTCCTGGAAGGTCTCGGCGCTGGTGACCAAGGGGTCGTGCGACGCGACCAGTCGCGGCAGGAGCTGCACGACGCGCTGCTTGTTCGCATGCGCGGCCCCGACGAGATACATCGGCACGTTCGAGTCGACGTAGATCACCCGCGCCCGCGCTCGATCTCGGTGAGGATCCGATCGACGTCTCCCGTGGGGCCCTCGAAGCGGGCGAACCGGAGCACGGCGGCGATGCGTTCTTCCGGGGTCGCCGCCGTCTTTTCTTCTACGGTGCGTCGAAGGGTCTCGCGGACCAGCTGCGCGACCGGCTTGCCCCGGCGCCGTGCGGCGCGCGTGAGAGCCCGGTACTCATCGTCCGGCATGACGACCTGAAGACGCTTGCTCATGTAGTGAGCGTGATGTGGCTCCCTTGATGAGTCAACATCGCGGATCGAGCGCTCGATCAGGTGCCCTTCACGCCGCCCGTGACGATGTAGCGAACGCCTGGCCCTCGCGACGGGCCGCACGCTTCTCGCCGGCGCGTCGCTCGATCGCGAGCGCGTAGAGATAGTCGTCGTAGTCCACCTGCATGGTGTGGCGCGGGGAGGCGACGTAGCGCTCGAACATCTCGCGCCGCTCGGCGTCCATGTCGGTGCGCATCGCGGCGCGTGAAGGCAGCGCGTAGCGGCCCAGGAGATGGTCGGCGATCCACTCCCCCTGCGCCTGCGCGAGCGGCATGATCGCGCCGAGAGGCTGGAGCAGCCCCACGAAGAAGAGCCCTGGCACGTCGGGGTGGAACACGCGCCGGAAGAGGGGCAGGTCGTTGTCCTTCGCGCTCACGAAGCCCGGCTCGAAGAACGGAAACGTGACCTTGTATCCCGTGCAGTAGACGAGCACGTCGCAGCGCACGCGCGAGCCGTCCGCGAAGCGAACGTGATCGCCCTCGAGGCGCTCGATCATCGGCCGGTACGTGATCGCGCCGTGGCCGAGTCGATCGAGGATGCGGCCGCTGATGGTCGGGTGCGCGTGTCCGAGGCGATGATCGGGCGCGGGCAGCCCGTAGCGCGTGAGGTCGCCCACCGAGAGGTTCACCAGCGCCTCGCCGATGCGGCGTCGCAGGCGAAACGGCACGCGCGGGTCGGTGACGACCGTGTCGAGCGGGCGCCCGAAGATGTACTTCGGGATCACCCAGGCGCCGCGACGCGAGCAGAGCGTGGTGCTCGTGGCCACGTACGAAGCCTCGACGGCGATGTCCATCGCGCTGTTGCCCATGCCGAGCACCACCACGTGCTTGCCTGCGAAGATCTCGGGCGTCTCGTAGGCGTGCGCGTGCATCGTCACGCCGTCGAGCGCGCCGGGGATCGGTGGATCAGGCCAGCGCGGATCCCAGTGGTGGCCGTTGGCGACGAGCACCGCGTCGTACGCGTTCTCGCCGCGCGAGGTCGTCACGCGAAAGCGCGCGCCGTCTTGCTGCCTCTCGATGCGCGCGACCTTGGTCTCGAACTGAATCGCACCGCGCACGCCGTAGTGATCGACGTACGAGTCGAAGTACGCGGCGATCTGAGCGTGATGCGGAAAGTCCGGAAACTCCTTCGGCATCGGGAAGCCGGGATACTCCATCCGCGTGCGGCTGGTGTTGATGTAGAGCCCCGCGTAGCAGGCGCTCATCCCGTTCTTGTTCCGGTAGACCCAGTTCCCGCCGACGCGATCCGAGGCCTCGAAGCAGTCGAACGCGATGTTCTTTTGGCGCAGCTCTTTCGCCGCCGCGATGCCGGAGCTCCCCGCACCGACGATGCACACGCGCAGCTGAGGGCGGTTGGTCACCCGCGGAGGATACGCCACGTCGGCCGGGGGCACGGGGTGTCCGAAGGAGCCCCGCCCGCCGCGCTTGCGCAGCGGAGAAACGCAGTCAGCCTCTCGAACGGCTTTTCGCGCGCGTCACGTAGAGCGAGCCGATCTCTTCGGCCGTCACCAGCTCGTTCGAGTCGATGGCGCGGAAGAACGCGGCGGCTGCGTACGATGCCGCGTTGAGGCGGTGCGGATCGCGCTCGGGCTCGATGGCCCAGACCGTCTGATCCTGGCTGGCCTTCAAGATGTGCTCGGTGAGATCGCCGGGCGCCTCGAGGCGCAGCGCGTTGAGCGCGTAGCCGAGCGTCTGGTGCGCGAGCGAGAGGACCGCGATGCGCGGATCGAACTCCTCCATCGCGATCCACTTGGCCTTCTGCGACGACATCTGGTTCAGCACCGCGACGAACGCGTTGACCGCGTACACGGCCGCGAGCTTGCGCTGCTCCCAGCGGAGGTCGGCCAGGATCGCGCGCGGGTCGCCGCGGCCGTCGTCGGCCAAGTGGCGCGCGATCGACGCGTTGACGAGCGAGAGGTGCGCTTCGGCGGCGTGCAGCGCGTCCCAGGCGAAGAGCCCGCGCAGATCCGTCGTTCGCCTGCCGTACGCCTCGTACTGCTCGGCGAACTGCTCGTCGGCTGCGGCGCGCTCGGCGACGATGGCGCCCCATGCCGCGCAGACCTCGTCGATGCGACGCGCACGGACGTCCCCTTCCATGCGCTCGGCGCGCGAGGGACGCGCGGGGATCGGCTCGACGTCTGCCGACGGCACATGGTGGCCGTTGGTCTTCGCTTTTGCCTTGGAGGCAGCTGCCTTGGACGCGGTCGCCTTCGACGCTGACGCTGCCTTCGACGGCGCGACGGCCTTGCGCGACATCTTGTCGTTCGTTTCCCCCACTCCTCGGCCCCTCTTCATCCGCCCGCGATGATGCCACGGGCCAAGCGCTCGTCGAGCCAGGAAAGCGCATTCGCATTAGGCTCGGGTGCGTGTGCGCCCGATACGAAGTGGAAGATGCGGCGGCCTCGATCGCCGAAGAGCTTGACGCGACGCTCCGAGGCGAGGTCGCGGCACGCACCACCATCGCGCCGACCGACGTCGCGCCCGCTCTGATCGCGACCGATGCAGGCCGCCTTCTCCTGCCGATGAAGTTCGGCTGGCCGGCCACGCGCCCGAAGGAACGCATCCACCTCAACACGCGATCGGAGAGCGCCGCGCGGGATGGCGACTCTGCCGATGCGCTGCGCTCGCGACGCTGCCTTCTTCCCGCGCACGCGTTCCACGAGTGGTCGGGACCGAAGGGCGCACGTCATCACCATCTCTTCGCGCCCGACGGCGTAGGCCGACTCATCACCATGGCGGGCCTCTATCTCCCCGATCCGAGCGGCGGCCCCTCCCGCTTCGTCATCCTCACGACGGCCGCGAGCCGTGACGTGCGTGCCGTTCATCATCGGATGCCGCTGATCGTCCCGCCGGAGCTGCGGACGCGCTGGATCACGGTTTCGGACGACGATCCCGCCGAGCTCGTGGCGCATGTGCGTCGATCGGATGCGCCGCGTATGCTCGACCGCGAACGGCCGGACGAATTAGCGCGCGAATGACATGACCTTCGTTTCCTTCGTCGTGCTGGTCGGCGTGCTGATCTTCGTCCACGAGCTCGGCCACTTCGTCTGCGCGAAGATCTTCGGGGTCAAGGTCCTCAAGTTCTCGCTCGGCTTCGGGCCACGCATCGCGAGCATCAAGCGCGGCGACACCGAGTACGTCATCGCGGCGCTGCCCTTCGGCGGCTACGTGCACATGCTGGGCGAGAGCCCCACCGACAAGCCGACCAAGGCCGACGAGGGCCGCGCGTTCTCCGATCAAGCGCTCTGGAAGCGCATGCTCATCGTGCTCGCCGGGCCGACGATGAACCTCGTCTTCCCGCTGCTCCTCTACTTCGTCGTGTTCCTCGGTGACGGACGGCAGACGCCCGCGGTGATCGGCTCGGTGTTTCCCGGCCGGCCCGCGGACGGGCGCCTGGTCGCGGGCGACACGATCCTCGCGATCGATGGCCACGAGGTGCACACGTTCTACGAGCTCGGTCTCTACATCGAGCCCGCCGCCGGTCACGAGCTCGAGTTCACCGTGCGTCGCGGTGCGGAAGAGCTCACCACGCGCATCACGCCGGCGCTCACCAACGAGGCGCTGCCGCTCGAGCTCAGCGAGGACATCGGTCGCATCGGCATCACGCCGTTCGCGCCGCTCGCGGTGATCGGCGTCGTCTCGCCCTCGAGCCCGGCGGCGGCCGCACACCTCCGCACGTTCGATCGCATCGTCGCGGCCGGTGGGCGTCCGGTGACCTCGTTCCGCGATCTCGCCGCGGTGATCGAGCCGAACCGCGGCTCGATGATCCCCATCACGTACCTGCGTCCGACGCGCGCGCGTGGGCCGATCGATGGCCTCTTCGACATGGACATCTACGAGCCGCACGTGGCCACGCTCACGCCCGAGCCGGGGCCGGGCAGTGGTCTCTTGCGCTCGGGCCTCGAGTCGTCGGACCTCTACGTCGCGAGCGTGCGTGCCGGATCGCCCGAGCATCGCGCGGGGATCTTGCCGGGAGATCGACTCATCTCGCTCGATGGGACGCCGGTGCGTCTCTGGGCGCAGCTCGACGAAGATCTGCGACGCGGCCAGGGGAGCGAGCACGAGATCACGCTGCGTCGCGGTGATCAGATTCTCACGCGGCGTCTCTCGATCGAGCGAGATCCCGCCTCCATCGAGTACGGCGAAGCGCTCGCCATCTTCACGCCCGCGATCCACCACTGGGCGCCGACGACGGTGCCCGAGGCCGTGCCCAATCCCTCGATCGTTCGCTACGCGCTGCGTGAGGCGCTCCATCGGACGCACGACATGGTCGAGCTGACCTTCTATTCGGTGGTCCGGCTCTTCGAGGGACGGCTGACGATGCGCACGATCGGCGGGCCCATCGCCATCGCGGAGTTCGCCGGCGAAGCCGCCAGCCAAGGTCCGCTCGACTTCCTGCAGCTCATGGCGTTCATCTCCGTCAACCTCGGGCTCTTGAACCTGCTTCCGATCCCCGTGCTCGATGGCGGGCAGCTCAGCTTCCTCTTGTTCGAGGCGATCGCGCGCCGGCCGGTCTCGCAGAACGTGCGGACGGTCGCGTCGGTGATCGGGCTCGCGATGATCCTCGCGCTGGCGTTCGTCGCCTTCCGCAACGACATCCAGCGCGGCTGGCCGGAGCTCTTCAGTTGAGCGTGAAGCCGGAAGGTGCGCGCACCTCGCCCAGCCGTGAGGTCTCGGGTCGTGAGGTCGCGGCGCGCGTGCTCGCGCGAGTGCTCTCCGAAGGATCCTGGATCGCGCCCACCCTCGACCGCGCGCTCGATCGCGAGAGGTTGCCGCCACGCGAGTCGGCACGGGCCACCGACCTCGTGTACGCCGCTGCCCGCTCGCTGCGCGCGATCGACGTCGAGATCGACAAGCATCGACCCAAGAAGAAGCCGATCGAGCCCTTCACGCGCGCCGTGCTCGCCACCAGCGTGATGGAGCTCGTCGGGCATCGCGATCAAGCGCACGCGATCGTGTCCGCCGCCGTGAACCTGGTGCGCAAAGAACGCGGGGAAGGGCTCGCGCGCTTCGTGAACGCGATCCTCCGGCGCTGCTCGGAGAAGGACATCGTCCTCGGCTCTCGCCTCTCGCCGGAGCTTCGGAAGGTGCTCGTGCGCGGCGTCGGCGAGGTGCGTGCGAACGCGATCGAGGCGACGCTCGCATCGACTCCGGCGCTCGCGCTTCGTGCGGAAATCGATCGCGAGCAGCTCGCGGCGCGCATCCGAGCCGAGCGGCCGGACGCGGAGATCACGCTCGGGACGATCTCGGCGCGCGCGCTGGTGCTGCGGCACGTCGGTGATCCGCGTGCGCTGCCTGGCTACGCCGAGGGCGCGTTTGGTGTTCAAGAGGAAGGCTCGCAGCTGCTCGCGGCGCTCGTCGATGCGCAGCCGGGCGATCGCGTGGCCGACGTGTGCGCCGGACACGGCGGCAAGACGGCGGTGCTCGCGCGCGCGGTCGGGCCGAAGGGGCACGTCGTCGCGCTCGATCTTCATCAAGGCAAGCTGGAGCGCATCGCGGCCGAGCTGGCTCGGCTTCGGATCGACACACCGCTCGAGACGCGCGCGGTCGACCTCACCGTCGGCACGGGCGGGCTCGCGCTCGCGTCGTTCGATCGCGTGCTCGTCGATGCGCCCTGCACCGGCCTCGGGACGCTGGCGCGTCGCCCCGAGATCCTTCTGCGCGTCGGCGCTGCGGATCCAGCGCGGCTCGCGGAGACGCAGGCGGCGATCCTCGCCAGGGCAGCCACGCTCGTCCGGCCCGGAGGTCGGCTCGTGTATGCCGTATGCTCACCGAGTGCTGAAGAAGGCGCCGAGGTGATCCAGGGATTCCTCGCGCGCACGCCCCGCGCATCGCTGGTCCGCCTGGACCGCGCCGACGAAGACGGCATCATTCGTATCGGTCCTTGGGCGGACGCGAGCCCCACCGCGGATGCCTACACGGCCGCCATCATCGCTCTCTGACCGAGGAATCTAGCTAAGGACACGGCGTACCAAGAATCGAACTGCTCGACGGAACCTGGCGTGGTCCCCGATGTCCAACGCTGACCCGAAACTGGCTGTACGAGCAGGCTGTCGAGAGAAGTAATCGCGTCTTCGACGCCTCTGGTCGAGAGAAGTAAGTAATCGCGTCTTCGACGCCTCTGGTCGAGAGAAGTAATCGCGTCTTTGACGCCTCTGGTCGAGAGAAGGGAAACGAGAACGTGGAGATCAAGGTCAACCTCGGCATCCTGCTCTTCCTCGGGCTCGTCTGGGGCTCGCTGAGCTGGACCCAGCCCGGGGCGGCGCTCGATCCGCAGGCCGAGCAGACCCAGTCGCTGCGCGTCCTCGAAGACCGCTTCGCGCACGAGCACGGAAATGCGCAGCTCGCGCAGGATCTCGCCGACGCCTACCTCGATCTCGATCGTCCGCAGTTCGCGATCGCCACGCTGACCGCCGCGGAGCCCGACGTGATGACGGATCCGGGCGTCGAGCATCGCCTCGCGCGCGCCTACGAGCAGAGCGGTCGCGTGGACGACGCGCTGGGGACGGCGGAGGTCGCGCTCGCCCAGTGCGGCCGCTCGCTCGGCACCGAGCAGAGCTCGTCGGTCACGCCGATCCCGGCGCGCGGCTGCACCGAGCGCCTCTACGCATCGCTCTCGATGCACCGCGACGCTCTCGCCCGCATGCACGCCTGGGGCGTCACCGATCCGCGCACCGATTCCCGCGCGCCTCGCGCCTACGGCCTGGCCGTCCGCGCCGCGCGTATCATGAGCGCCTCCGCGCAGTGATCTGAGCGCCTCCGCGCAGTGATCTGAGCGCCCGGGCGGGGCCCAAACCCCACGAAATCCGGGCATGGACCAACCCCGCGTGCTACTCGATCCCCGCGGATGGCGGGGAACGAGTCGGCAGAGTCGGGGGCGCGCGTCAGCATGGCGCTACCGGTCGGTGGGACGCTCGCGATCGAGCTCGTCGGCTCCGGTGACGACGAGAACCTCGCGCAGCGGGCGCTGGCCGTCGCGTTCAAAGAGGTCGCCGAGCGCCTCGGCCGCAAGCCCGATCCGCCGCAAGGCCTGCACCCGGTGATCATCGGGCACAGCGCGCCGATGCTCGCCCTCTTCAAGATGCTGGACCGCATCAAGAACAGCGACGCGACGGTCCTGATCTTGGGCGAGAACGGCACGGGCAAGGAGCTCGTCGCGCGCAGCATCCACCAGCAGTCGCGGCGCGGATCGCGACAGTTCGTCGCCACCAACTGCAGCGCGTTCAACGACAACCTCCTCGAGAGCGAGATGTTCGGTCATCGGCGCGGCGCGTTCACCGGCGCCGTCTCCGAGAAGCTCGGCCTCTTCGAGGTCTCCGACGGCGGCACGTTCTTCATGGACGAGGTCGGCGACATGTCGCCCGCGCTCCAGGTGAAGCTCTTGCGCGTGCTCCAGGAGGGCACGTTCATGCCCGTCGGTGGCACCGAGCCGAAGAAGGTCGACGTGCGCATCATCGCCGCGACGAACCGCGATCTCGGCGCGATGGTGAAGCAGGGCAGCTTCCGCGAGGACCTCTACTACCGTCTCCACGTGGTGTCGCTGCGTGTGCCGCCTCTTCGAGAGCGAGCGGGCGACATCGCCGTGCTGGTCACGTACTTCCTCGCGCGCCTCGGCAAGCGCGACAAGCGCGAGAAGCTGCTCACGCCGCGCGCGCTCGAGCGGCTCGGGGCGCACGAGTGGCCGGGCAACGTGCGCGAGCTCGAGAACGAGATGGAGCGCCTCTGGGTGCTCTCGGGCGACGACCGTGTGATCGACGACGATCTCTTGAGCACGGCGATCGGCAAGCGCCGGAACCCACCGCTCTCGCCCTCGCCCACATCGTCGTTCGCGGAGTCTCGGATCGTCGTCGCGCCCGCCGTGCCCGACTCGGCGAAGCCAGACGGCAAGCCCGATGCGAGCGGGCCCAAGCCGTCCGCCATCAACGTGCCCTCGTCCCCTCCGGCGGCGAGCACGAACGGCCCTTCCGCGACGTCCGCGGGTGGCAACGTGCCTTCGGCGAGCCACGCGCTCAACGGGACGAACGGCATCGACCTCGCCGGCAAGATGCCCGACGTCGTGGAGGCGCTCGAGCGCCGCATGATCAGCGACGAGCTGAAGCGCGCGCGCGGCAACAAGACCAAGGCCGCGCAGGAGCTCGGCATCAGTCGCCGCAACCTGATTCGGAAAGTCCAAGCGTACGGCCTCGACGAGGTCGGCCGTCGGAGGTGAAGGCATGCCCGCACTCGTCCTGATCGCCGAATCCGATCCCTTCAACCAGCGCTTGCTCTGCGAGATCTGCGAAGCGGCCGGCCACACCGTGCTGACTGCGATCGGTCGCGCATCGGTGCTCGAAGCGGTGATGCAGCGCCGGCCCGACATCGTGCTCGTCGACGTGGCGCTCGAGGGCGAAGAGCTCGGGCTCGACGTGCTGCGCGCGCTCAAGGCCGACAGCTCGCTCGCTTCCATTCCCGTGCTGCTCACCGCGCCCTCGTCGGATGCCGACGCGGGGCGCCGCGGGATCGAGCTCGGCGCCGACGACTGCCTCTCGCGACCCTACCGTGTGTTCGAGATCCACCAGCGCGTGCGCAACACGCTGCGTCGCGCCTGGCTCGAGCGTCTCTCGACTGGTGAAGAGGGCCTCGATCCGCTCTCGCGCGCGGGCAGCCCGATCCAGCTGCCGATCACGCTCGACTACGAGATGACGCGCGCGCTCCGCTTCGAGCACCCGCTGGCGTGCGTGTCGCTCGAGGTGTCCAACTTCGAGGGGCTCATCGACGCCGTCGGGCCTGCGCGCGTCGAGGATCTGCTGAGCGAGCTCGCCGCGAGCGTGCGCCAGTGCATTCGCGGGATCGATCATCTCTTCCGGGCCAGCGATCGCGAGCTCGTGCTCTTGCTCCCCGAGACGGCCGCGGTCGAAGCCAGCGTCGTCATCGCGCGCATCCGCGAGCGCGAGCGCGAGGCCACGCTCTGCCGGAGCGCAGGCCGGGTGATCCCGCGCTTGTCCGTGGGCGTCGCCGGCCGCGTCGAAGATCAGCTCACGACGGCCGACGCGCTCTTGCGTGGCGCGCGCGCCAACCACACGTCCGGCTCGTAGCGTCTCGTCAGACGAGCGCGCGGCCGCTGGCCCGCGACGCCGCTTCTACGAGCACACCGCGCAGAGGAGATGGGCTGCCTCGACGATCAGGGCAGATCGAGCAGGAGGCGCAGGATGCGGCTGGCTGCCGCGAGCGTCGCCGGGCGCAGTCGACCGACCGAGTCGGCATCGAAGCGATCGCGCGCGACGCTGGATGTGGCGCTCACGACCAGCACGTGGTCTCCGCTCCCGCCGGCCTCCGGTCCCGTGACGCGGACCACGCCGGGGTAGCCGTCGTAGGAGGCGAGCGCGCGATCGAGTGGCGCGACGAAGAGCGTCTCCAGCGCGCTCGCGAATCGTTCGGACGAGAGCACCACGAAGCGCTCCCGGCTCTCGCCCGCGCCAAATCCGATGCGCCTCCGGAGCACGAGCACTTCACCGCGTCGGGCCACGCAGCTTCTCCATCGCGCCCGCGATCGTTCGAAGACGCTCACGCAACGCCGGCGTGGTGGCCGCGTCCATCTCTCGGGCGAAGTCCTCCCGCTCCTCGGCCTCGATGGCCCGCAGCAGCAGCTCGCGCGCGTACTCGGCCTCGCGTCGAGAGGCCCCTCTGGCGAGCGTCCGCAGACGCTCGCGAGCCTCCGCCGGCAGGTTCAGATTGAGTCGCTCCACGAGGACCTCCGACAGGACATCCTAGAGGACCTTCCCCAGGAGCGCCAACAGGAGCGCAGGCCTCAACGGTCGTTCCGTCGCGTGAACCTCTCGCTGTAGCGGCCGATCAGACGAGCGTGCGGCCGATGGCCCGCGACGCCGCGTCCACGAGCACGCCGCGATCGATCAGCGACGAGCAGCGCGCGATGTCCTTGTGGAGCGGGCGGTCGCCTTCGAGCGTGGCCACCTCCGCGCGCAGTGCACGATGCGCCGCGCGCACGCCGACGCCCGCTTCGAGAGGCAGGCGGTGATCGAGGCCCTGCGCGGCGACCATCGCTTCGATTGCGAGGACGGTGCGGACGTGCTCGGCGATCTGGGCGCACTTGCGTGCGGAGAGCGTGCCCATCGAGACGTGGTCTTCTTTGCCGGCGCTCGACGGGATCGAGTCGACGCTGGCCGGGTGACTGAGCACCTTGTTCTCCGACACGAGCGCGGCCGCGGTGACCTGCGCCATCATGAAGCCCGAGTCGAGCCCGGTGTCGGGCGCGAGGAAGGGCGGTAGGCCGCTCGACATGGCCGGGTTCACCAGCTGCTCGACGCGTCGCTCGGCGCAGTTCGCGAGCTCCGAGATGGCGATGGCCGCGAGGTCGAGCGCGATCGCGAGAGGCTGCCCGTGGAAGTTGCCGCCGCTCACGAAGTCCGCGTGGCTGCCGTCGTCGGAGGGAAACACGAGCGGGTTGTCGGTCGCAGAGATCACCTCGCGCTCGAGCACCGTGCGCGCGTAGCCGAGCGCGTCGCGCGTCGCTCCGTGCACCTGCGGCATGCAGCGGAGCGAGTAGGGGTCTTGCACCTTCTTGCAGTCACGATGCGACTCGGCGATCGCGCTGTCCGCCAGCAACGCGCGGAGGTTCGTCGCGGTCGCGGTCTGTCCCGGGTGCGGTCGGATGTCGTGGATGCGCTGATCGAAGGGCCGCGAGCTTCCCTTGAGCGCCTCGAGCGACATCGCGCCCGTGACGTCGGCGTTCGTGCACAGCCGCTCGCCGCGCAGCACCGCGAGCGCGCCGATCGCGAGGATCAGCTGCGTGCCGTTGATGAGCGCGAGGCCTTCCTTCGCCTGGAGCTCGAGCGGCTCGATCCCCACGGCCGCCAGCGCCTCGCCACCCGTCACGTGCTTTCCCTCGTGCTCCGCGTCGCCTTCCCCGATGAGGACGAGCGCGAGGTGCGCCAGCGGCGCGAGATCGCCCGACGCGCCGACCGACCCCTGGCAGGGCACGGAGGGATACACGTTGCGATCGAGCATCTGGATCAGACGATCGACGATCACGCTGCGCGCGCCCGAATACCCGAGCGCGATGGTCTGTGCGCGCAAGAGCATCATCGCGCGAACGACCTCGCGCGAGAGCAGCGGGCCGACGCCGCACGAGTGGCTCCGCACGAGGTTGAGCTGCAGCAGGCGGATTCGGTCGGCGGCGATGCGCGTCTCGGCGAGCGCGCCGAAGCCCGTGTTCACGCCGTAGACGTTCGGTGCGCGATCACCCGCTTCGGCGAGCGCATCGACCGCCGCGCGAGCGCGATCGATCTTGGCGCGCGCGGCGTCCGGCAAGACGACCTTCGCTCGGCCGAGCGCGACGGCCTCGATGGCCTCGAGCGAGAACGGCTCTCCCAGCCGGACGGTCACGTCGTTCATGCGGCGGGAGCGTGCCCGCCGCGGACGTGCCCCGCAATGTCCGCGTGCTTACGGCGAGCCGGCGGGCCCGCGGATGCGCGTCTTCACGGTGTTGCCGAACTTCGTCCACGCCGCGACTCCGACGATCGCGACGAGACAGACGATGATCAGATATTCCGTCATCGAGACTCCCCTCGTGTCGGCGAGGAGCTCGCGAACGCGGGAAGCGCCCAAGGCGCGATGCGTGGGGAAGCGTCGTCGGTGCCTCATGTCCCTCATGCTACCAGACCTCAGATGAGGATGCTGCCGCCCATGGCAGGGATGACGATGTAGACGTTCCGGCGGTCGAGCGCCGTGCTGGAGGCCACGTCGAACACCTCGATGTACGCACGGTAGAGCTGCACGTGGCCCTGCGCGGGCTGGCTGTTGTTCACGAACGTCACGTCGAACGTGACCGTGGTGCCGCCTGGGACGCCGTAGAACGTGGTCGCGTCCATGCTGCCGATGCTGCGGGACGCATGGGCAGGGGTGATCGCGGTGATGAACTGCGTGGCGTCCACCGCGTCGGTGGTGTCATCGATGCTGCGCGCCGACACGTCCTGCGTCGCCACGCCGACGAGATCGACGATGCCGTTCACGGCCGAGTCGCTCACGCGGCCCATCATCGCGCGGTAGACGGTTGCGCTCCCGTCGGCGGCGCGGGAGTTGGTGGCCATCGCCAGCGCCGTCAGGTGCGCCTGGCCCACGAACATGCCGAACGTGCCGACTGCTGCGCCGACGGTCTTGACGTTCTGCGCGTTGAGCGCAGCGATCATCTGGTCCCATGTATGCAGGCCGAACGACGCGGGGTAGGGGTTGGATCCCCCCGGTCCGTTGTGGAACGGGGCGTCGGTGACGTGAACGATGATCGGATGGCTCATCGATCGGAAGCAGGCAGCACCAAAGCCGGAGCCGTCCGCGCAAGTGCCAGCGACGGCCTGGTAGAGGCCTTCGGTGCCGGACTCGGGCCCGTCGCCGCCGCCGCCGGGCATCAGCGTGCCCAGCGCGGCCTGCACCGTCGGGATGTCCGCGGTCATCGACTGGCGGTTCCGGAACGTCCAGTCGCCGGGATCACCGTACGTGGCCGGATCGTCCGGCGTCTCCGCGTAGTCACGGTAGTCGCCGACCCCCATCACCGCGTCGGCGATCGCGGCATTGATCGCGGGAACGATCGTCGACGAGAGCGAGCCGCGCACGTTGTTGATGGCGAGCCCCATCGAGCCCGTCGTGTCGACGAGGAAATAGATGTCGGCGCGGCCGAGGCGTGCGGTGAAATCGAGCGGCTTGTGCTGCTCGGGATCCATGTAGGGAAGCACCACGTAGAAGTCGGTGGGCGGGATGGTGCTCGTGGGGTCCGTCGGGTTCGTGCCCGCGAGCACCTCGACGCCGTCGCTCACGCCGTCGCCGTCGGTGTCGGCGTTGGTGGGATCGGTCCCGAAGCCGGCCTCGGCGCTGTCGGGGATGCCGTCGCCGTCGCCGTCGGCCGGGCCGCCGTCGGGGAGCGGTCCCACGTCCGGGAACACGAACATGCCCGTGTCCGGCCGGGTTGCGCTGCCCGCATCGTCGCCGGGCATCGTCGTCCCGCTGTCGCGGCCCGGGTGACGCGAGGCCGCGGGCTCGCAGCCCATCCACACGATCCCACAGACGATCGAAACGGCGATCGAGCGACTCATGGGGCACCTCCGACGAAGTAGATCGAAGCGTATTGAACGCCACGATCGCCCCCTCGGGATAGACCCCTGCGGCGTCAGCATGAGCGATCGCACTCTGGCCGGCGCGAATCGCCTCAGAACAACGAGCCGGTCCGCGCCTCGGCGTGCTTGCTGTGGCAGCGACGGCAGCGTGGCTCGTATGCGTCGGCCGCACCGACGAGCACGCGGCTCTCGGTCGCCACCATGCGCTGCGAGCGGCCGGCGGGCGCGCCGCAGCGGCTGCAGATCGCCAGCGACTTCGTCACGTACTCGGCGAGCGCGAGGAGCTGCGGCATGGGATCGAAGGGCCTCGCGGCGTAGTCCTGATCGAGCCCGGCCGCGATCACGCGCAGGCCACTGTCTGCGAGCCGCTCGATCACCGCGACGATCTCGGGGTCGAAGAACTGCACCTCGTCGATGCCGACCACGCGCGTCTCCGGTGCGATCAGGCGGGCGACGTCGGCCGCGCTGGCCACCGCGGTGGCCTCGATCGAGTGCTCGGAGTGCGAGACGATCTTGGTCTCGTGGTAGCGGTCGTCGATCTTCGGCTTGAAGATCTGGAGCGGCTGCCGGGCGATGGCGGCGCGCTTGAGCCTGCGGATGAGCTCCTCGCTTTTCCCGCTGAACATGGGGCCGCAGATGACCTCGACCCACCCGATCTCTGCGTGCATCACGTGCATGGAACGTGGCTCAGCCCGGACGCTAACACGCCCTTTTGCCGGGCAGATGACTCGTGCTACTTTGATCCCTGTGGATGTCGTCCTGCGAAAAATGGGGCGCAAGGCTGGCCGCGCTGTGGTCGGCCGCTTGCTCCGCCCACCACGCAAAGGGGCCGTCCTGGTCATCGAGTTTCCCGATGGTCTGCACGAGTACGTGACCACGCCCGTCAAGCGCGTGATGCGGATCTGCGGTCGCGAGATCTATTACATCCAGACCGCGAACAGTCGCTATCGCCTCGAGATCCGATCGGGCGAGCCGACGGCCCTCGAAGTCGCGCGCTGAGCGCGCTTGCGCGTCACTCCAGCTCGAAGCGGAAGCCGACGCGAAGTCGGTCGCCGGTGATGATCGTGGTAGCGCTGCTCAGCGAGGGCGAGACGCAGGCGAGGAGCGCGGCGGCATCGGTGCGAATCGCTTCGTCGGGGAACGTGTCGCGCGTGGTGATCATCGGCGCGCTGGCACCCGCCTCGCGGTCCCACTCGACGACGAGATCGGCCTGGCCCGGAGGCAGCGCGGGATCGCAGTCGAGCGTCTGATCGATCGCAGCCCAGACCATCGCCTCGAGGGCGGCGTCGCGCGGGCAGGGAAACGGACCCGGCGCTTGGGGCGCGCCGTCGCAGCGCAGGTAGGCCACGCGGCCATGGCGGACGCGGGTGATCGGCCCCGGGCGACGCGGGAGAGGGGCGGGCGGGGGCGTGGTCGTGGTCGCGGTCGTCGTCGTAGTCGGAGTCGTGGTCGTCGGGATCTCGACCTCGGGCTCGGTCGCGGGCTCGGGCTCGGGCTCGATCTCGGTCTCGGGCTCGGGCTCGGTCTGGGGCTCGGGCTCGTCGACGACTTCGACGTCACTCGGCGCGCCGGCGAACTCGACCGACTCGGCCGCGCTCGGCACCGGCACCGGATGCGCCATCGTCGCGTGGGCGACCCAAAGGCCCGTACCGAGGCAAACCGCGCCGACGATCGATGTCGAGGTGATCGCGGGCCGATCTTCGCGCGCGCTGGGCTGACGGATGATCACGTTCTGGCTCAGCGGGCGATGGGAAGGTGTGTCTTTTTCCCGTAACGATCGGCGAACGCTTCGCCGCCGTGCGCTCGCGCGGCCGCAGGATCACCGCCGAGGACTCCCGCGAGGAACGCCTCGGCTGCGCGATAGCTCGAGCGGACGAGCGGGCCGCTCGCCACGAACTTGAAGCCCATCGCCACGCCGGCCTCTCGGTACGACTCGAATTCCTCCGGCGTCACGTAGCGAACGACGTCGGCGTGCTTCGGGCTCGGGCGCAGGTACTGGCCGATCGTGAGCACGTCGACGTCGGCGTCGCGCAACATCGTCATCGCCTCGCGCACGTCGTCCGCGGTCTCACCGCAGCCGACCATCAGCGAGCTCTTCGTGACCCCCGCGCCTTCGCTCTTGGCCCAGCGAAGAACGTCGATCGAGCGCTCCCACGAGCAGCGCGCGTCGCGCATCTTGCGCTGCAGTGAGGGCACGACCTCGACGTTGTGCGCGAACACGTCGGGGCGGCCCTCGGTGACGACGGTCGCGACGTCGGAGCGCACACCGGCGAAGTCACCGACCAACGTCTCGACGAGCAGCTTCGGCGCGTAGCTCTTGATCCGCTCGACCGTGCGCGCGACGTGTGCGGCGCCGCCGTCCGCCAGGTCGTCGCGATCCACCATCGTGAGCACGACGTACGCGAGATCGAGCGAGGCCAGCGCGCGCGCGGTGTTCTCGGGCTCGCGCGGATCCGTGACGCCTCGCGGATCGCCCGTCGTCACCGCGCAGAAGCGACAGCCGCGCGTGCAGGTGTCGCCGAGGATCATGATCGTGAGCGTGCCCGCGCCCCAGCACTCGCCGACGTTGGGGCAGCGCGCTTCCTCGCACACGGTGTGCAGATCGAGCTCGCGCACCGTGCGCTTGAGCTTCTCGTAGCGCTCGCCGCCGGGCAGGCGCACGCGCAGCCAGTCGGGCTTCTTCGCGGCGGGGGTGCCCGCGGCAGCGGCGCCGATCTTCGTGCCGGAGACGATCTCGCTCATGCGAGCGAAGGCATACGGCCAGAGCCCACACGCGTAAAGGCGGACGTACTTCCGTTCGTCACCCAGCTCGTCGCGCGTGACGCCGGCGCCGGCGCAGCGATCGACCCCATCCCAGGGCGCCGAGTGCGAGCGCGTAGAGCCAGGGCCCGGCGCGTCCATGACCGGCGCGGCAGCCACAGAGGCTGTGGTGCGCCGGCGGCGGCGTGGTCCTCTCGGAAGGGAGGTAGAGCCCGCGCGCGTGGCAGTAGCTCGCGTCGTCGGCCAGCACGCCTGGGGTGGAGCGCACGATCGTTCCGCCGATCGACGTTGTCGAGGGCGCGTCCGATCGGTAATGAGACGCGTCGCATTGGGTGACCACGCGTTCCTCGTGGACCGCTGGCACATCGTGCAACGCTGGGTCGCTACGGAACTCGGGGTCGAGCGTCATCTTCGCGGCGCTCATCGACGTGAACAGTCGCGTCACGTACGGGTGCGAGTCGATCATCGCTTGTGCCGCGCGACGCGGCGCGAAGATCTCGGTCTCACATTGGGCCAGCAAGCCCGGCAGGTCCGCGCTCGAGGTCGCTCCGCACCCGGACGGTGCCGAGAAGCCGCGCGAGAGGCAGTTGAGCCACGCGACCAGGGTCATCGGTGAGGGCGGTGACACGTGCGCGCCGACGATGCGCAACGCATCCGCCTGCGTCGCGAACGTTCCGCGCGCCAGCAGCTCGGCGATCAGCTCGCTCGCGCTGAGGTGGCTCGTGTCGCCCAGCGGAGCGAGCTCGACGCTCACGGCCGGTGTCGGTCCTGCGTACTCGGTGACGAACGCCTGGCCGCCCGCGGCGGTGATCTCGCGCGTCATCTGGGTCGAGTAGAACCCCGGCTGCGTCCAGAAGCGCTCGTCTGCATAGGTCGGCTCGACCATCGAGAAGTTCGTGGGCACGACGCGCGCGCGGCCGAGGAACCATGCCGTGATGGGGAGGTCGGGCGCCGTCGCGAGCGCGGTCAGGCGGATGGGGAGACAAGGCGCGGGCACCGGGAGGTGCATGGTGATCGGAGCGATCTCGTTGGTGGTGTGACCGGGCGCGAGACGCAGCGCGATGAAGACGTGGGAGCTCGTCGCGTAGTGATCGAGGATGGCCGAGGTGCCGGAGGGCAGCTGATAGCCATGCGTCGAGAGCCAGCTCGTCACCTCGGATGCGCTCGCGGCGCCGAGCACGACCGTGTCGTACGGACCGACCGTGTCTTCTGAGAAGACGACGACCCCGCCGTCCGGCAGGCCGCCGCTGTCCCAGGGGGTCACGCTGCTCGCATCGCGCGGCGCGCCCGCGTCGACGTAGCCGCCCATCCATCCGCCTCCTCCGCCGGCCGAGTAGCCGCATCCGCCGGAGTACGCCGGATAGCCGTCCGCGCTGACGCAGCTCGGCTCGACGCGACAGACACCCACCGTCGATCGCGACACGATGAACGTCGGGGCCGTCGCAGCGCGCAGCTGTGTGAAGAGCGCGGTGCTGCCGATCGTGATCTCGGGAGGCGCGGGGAGCGGGAGGATCCAGGCGATGTCGGTGTCCGTGCCCGAGTAGAAGAGGCGCACCGACATCGTCAGCGAGCCGTCGTCTTCGAGCGCGTACACGATCTCCTCTCCGGCCTGGACGACCGGCGCCGTGGAGCAGAAGAGCCCGCCACACGCGGCGGCGCGGGCGGACGGTGCGAGCGCCGCAAAAAGCGACGCGAGCGCGAGAAGACGCAGCCGCATGAGGACCTCGCCCAGAAGAAAGCCAGGAGAAAGAAAGACGAGCAGAGCGCCCTCTGGCCCAGTGCATCCCGTGTGCCCGCTCGATAACCCGGCGTGCCCGGCTCGATGCGGCCTCGAGGTGTGGTCGAGGACTCACGCTGCGTTGCGTCGTGGCACGTCGTGGCTCGCGCCGTTCATCGTACGACGCGGGCGAGTCGGGACGCGCCGTGGCATCTTCGATCTCGATGCATCGCGCCATCTCGATCGCTGCGATGCTCTTCGCGCTGGGTTGCAGCGGCCCGAACGTCGCCACCGAGGCAGGCCCACCGATCCCGGACACGGGTCAGCAACCGGTCGTGGAGATCGGCACGCGCGCCAGCGGTGCGGTCTTCACGCCTTGGCACGACGGCGAGATGATCCCGCTCGTTTGGGGCCCGCAGGGCGGCGTGATGGTCACGCCGGCGGTCGCCATCGACGGCACGCTCGTGAGCGCGACCGATCCCGCCCTCGACGTCGAGATCGCCAACCTGACGCTCCCCGATCGCGCGCCGCTCGCCGAGTTCCCGCGCTTCGGTCCCGTGCGCGCGCTCTTCGCGCGCCTCGACAGGCGGCTCGTCGACGGCCCCATCTACGATCAGCTCGGCTGGACCGAGATGCCCGGGCGGCACGTGATCCTGCGGGCGCACGTCAGCGGCATGGGCGTGGATGTGGTCGGCGAGGTGGAGATCATCCTCGCCTCGAGCGGCACGGTCCCGCCCGATGCTGGCGCCTTCGATGGTCTCGATGCCGGGATCGCGGACGCCGGGCCCTGACCCCGCGCGCCGCGGAGATAAAGCCTCGCCAGCAACGCGTGCACCTGCCGTATCCTGCGTGCGTGCGAGTCCTCTTCGTCTCTTCGGAAGTCGCGCCGTTCGCCAAGACGGGCGGCCTCGGCGACGTCTGCGGCGCGCTGCCGAAGCACCTGCGCGCGCTCGGCCACGACGTGCGCGTGTTCGTGCCGCTCTATGCGAAGGCGCGCGACAAGGCCAAGCCGCTGAGCTGGGTGTTCCCCGAGCTCTCCGTCGAGCTGGGCCCGCGGCGCATTCGCTTCGGCATCGCGACGTGCCCGTTCCCCGGGACGGACGTGCCTTGTTACTTCGTCGTCTGTCCGGATCTCTTCGATCGCCCCTCGATCTACACGACCGATGCAGACGAGCACCTGCGCTTCTGTCTGCTCTCGTGGGCCGCGCTGAAGACCTGCCAAGCATGGGGCTGGCCGCCCGAGATCGTGCACGCGCACGACTGGCAGACGGCGCTGATGCCCTTGATCGTCAAGGTCGCGCTCGGCTGGGATCGGCTCTTCGCGAATACGAAGACCGTCTTCACCATCCACAACATCGGCTACCAGGGCAGCTTCCCCGCGCACGTGCTGCCGGACACCGGCCTCGCCGAGATCGCGAGCCACTTTCACCAGGAGCTCCTGAAGGACGGCAAGGTCAACTTCATGCTGCACGGCGTGCTCTACGCCGACGCGATCACGACCGTGAGCCCGACCTATGCGCGCGAGATCATGACGCCCGAGCACGGCGTGGGGATGGATCCGTTTCTCCGCGCGCGCGGGCCGGGCGTGATCGGCATCCTCAACGGCATCGACGAGGACGAGTGGAGCCCCGAGCGTGATCGACTGATCCCGCAGCGCTACGAGCTCGGCGACTGGCAAGGGAAAGAGGTGAACAAGCGGGCGCTGCTGCAGCAGGTGGGCTTGCCCTATCACCCGCGCGCGCCCGTGATCGGGATCGTGTCGCGCCTGGCCTGGCAGAAGGGCTTCGATCTCTGCGAGCCGGTGCTACCTGGTGTGCTCGGCCGACACGACGTGCAGCTCGTGGTGCTCGGGACGGGCGAGTCACGCGTGGAAGCGCTCTTCGCGCGCTTGCAGGCGCAGTACTCGCACAAGGTGCGCTTCGTTCGCGCGTTCAGCGAGCCGATGGCGCACCTGATCGAGGCGGGCTCGGACATGTTCCTGATGCCCTCGCGCTACGAGCCCTGCGGGCTCAACCAGATGTACAGCCTGCGCTACGGCACCGTTCCGATCGTGCACAAGACGGGCGGCCTCGCCGACACCGTGACGCTCTATCGCGGCCGCGGCTCGGACGGAAACGGCGTGAGCTTCGATCACTTCGACGCGCGCGGCCTTCGCTGGGCCATCGAGTATGCGCTCGAGCTCTGGGGCACGGGCGCGGGCGCCGATCGCGACCGTTTCCGCGAGATCCAAGCGAACGGGATGCGCGAGAAGATGGGCTGGCCGAAGCAGGCGCAGAAGTACGCGGACGTCTACCGAGCGATTTGATCATGAAGACAACTACGATCCTGATCTTGGCGTCGATGTGCCTCTTGGCCTGTGGTGGCGCGCGCGGGACGGCGAATCCGAGTGGGAGCGAGAGCGGGAGCGAGAGCGGGAGCGAGAGCGAGAGCGAGAGTGCGAGCGCGCCGTGCACGCTCTACGACCCGGCCGCCGATCCCACGGTCGCGCCCGCGGACGTCGCGGCGCCGCCCGAGCACGCGCGTCGCAGCATCACGGGGCTTCGCTGGTGCATCATGCGCCCCGGTGACGGAAACGACCGGCCCGCCGCGACCGATCGCGTGACCGTCCACTACACGGGCTGGACCACGGACGGACAGATGTTCGACAGCTCGCACACGCGCGGTGAGCCGGCGACGTTCCCGGTGAACGCCCTCATCGCCGGCTGGACCGAGGGCCTGCAGCGCATGACCGTCGGCGAGGTCACGCGCTTCTGGATCCCGCAGTCGATCGCCTACGCGGGCTCGATGGGCGGCCCGCGCGGGATGCTCGTGTTCGACGTGGAGCTGGTCGCGATCGTCGCGCGCTGAGGAAACGCGGAACACGAGCGATGAAGAGAGGAGAAGATCTTCTGAGGAATGGATGAAGGCAGGAACGAACCGGGTCTCTTCCTGCTTTCCTGCCTTCCTCAGCGGAAACTCTTCCGCCTCTTCCTCCCCTCCTCAGCGGCTCAGAGCTGGTAGCCGATGCCGCCGCCGAACGAGAACCCGTAGAGGTTGTAGGAGAGGTCCAGGCGGATCTGGAGCTGGCGGATCGGCGTGAAGCGCGCGGTGACGCGCGGGATCTCGAGCCACCCGAAGATCGGCGGGATGCCGCCGTCGCCGAAGTAGAACGGGTTCGGGCCGGTGCCCGGCGCGCCGTTGTTGGAGATCTGGTACGTGCCGCCGCGCACGCGCGAGTCGTCGAGGCGGCCGCCCGAGCCCACGTGCTCTTGAGGGCCTTCACAGTACGCGCCGTTCGGTGTGCCGACCCCCGTGCACGTCGAGTATCCGTATTGCGCGCTCGGGTCGGCGTACGCCTCTTGGCGGTACAGGTTGCCCATGACACCGCCGAGCCCGATCCCGATGCCGAGGTCGAGCGAGAACCACGGCGTGACCGGCACGGCCCACTGGAAGATGAAGCTGCCGTGAACGATGCCCAGCTGGCTACGCACGAACTCCATCTCGGTGTCGGCCGCGCTGATGCCGTGGAAGTAGCCGTCGCCGCCCATGCCCACGTAGCCGACCTCGGCGGTCACGCTCAGGCCGTTCTTTCGCCACGTGAAGTAGCCGCCCATGCTCCCGTTCACGGGGATGCCGCCGTGATAGAGGACGAACGCATTGATCAAGAAGTCGGGGACGACCACGCCGCGCCCGAAGAAACCGAACGAGAAGTAGTCGTGGTTCGTCTCGTCGGTGACCGCCGTGATCCCGTCGTCGCGCTGCGGCGTCGGGTTCTGTTCTTCCATCACCGCCTGATCGTCGCTGAGCTCGTGGCCCGACTCGACCGTGCGCGGTGTTGCGAGCGCGCCCGAGCTCGACGTGGTGGTCGTGGTGGTCGTCGTGGCGCCGGACTGCTCTTCTTCGAGCGTCTGCGCGAGCGCGCCCGAGGGAAGCGAGGAGAGCGCGACGACGAGCAAGGCGAGACCAAGCGATGAGCGCATACGAAGATCCTCCGAAGATTGCGGCGGATCCTACAGCGGGAGCGCGGGAGTTGGCCAGATGGGCGTGTGCGAACTCGCCGGTCAGGCCTTGGCGGGGGCGGCGGCGACCATTCCGGGCGAGGTCATGGCGGCCTGGCCGGTCACGTCGGCGATCGTCTGCGCGAGCTCCTTGTTGATCCTGCGCACCCACGCCTGCTTCTGGTGGAACGGCAGGAACGCGGCCTTGAAGCCGTTGAGGATCATGTGGCTCAGCTCCGGCAAGCCCATGCCCATCTGGCTGTGGCAGAGCCAGAACTCCTTCGACACGGTCGTGTCGGTGATGAGCCGGTTGTCCGTGTTGATGGTGACCCGAATTCCGAGGTCGTGATAGAGCTTGAGCGGGTGTGACGCGAGATCGCGGACCGCGCCGGTCTGCACGTTCGAGCTGGGGCAGCACTCGAGCGTGATGCGGTGATCGTTCACGTAGTGAAGGAGATCACCGTCCTCGCGCAGGCGGCAGCCGTGGCCGATCCGGTGCGCGCCGCACTGGTGGATCGCCTGATGGATCGAGGCGGGCCCGTACGCTTCGCCGGCGTGGATCGTGACGTTGATGTTGTTGTCGCGCACGAGCTGGAACGCGGGGAGGTGATGCTTGGGCGGGTGATCGTTCTCGGCGCCCGCGAGATCGAAGGCGACCACGCCGCGTCCCTTGTAAGCGACAGCGAGCTGCGCCATCTCGAGCGAGCTCTCGGGCGAGATGTTGCGGATGCCACAGAGGATCACGTTGCTGTCGATGCCGAAGCGCTCCTTGGCCTGCCAGAGCCCCTCGAGAACGGCCTCGACGACGGCCGTGAGGCGCAGGCCCTTTCGCGTGTGGAGCATCGGCGCGTAGCGGACCTCCATGTAGCGGACGTTCTCTTTCGCGCAGTCCTCGCCGAGCTCGCGCGCGGCGCGCACGAGGGACTCTTCGTTCTGCAGAACCTGGAGAGTGATGTCGAACGCCTTGAGGTACTCGACGAGCGAGCCGGTGTTCTCGCCGCAGTGCATCGCGCGCTTGAGCTCGTCGGCGGTCTTACCGGGCAGCGTCACGCCATCGCGCTCGGCGAGCTCGAGGATCGTCTCGAGGCGGAGCGAGCCATCGAGGTGGACGTGGAGGTCCGTCTTGGGGAGCCGCTCGAAGAACGAAAGCGGCAGCTCGTTCGTGTGCTGTGCCATGAGGCGATCTAGCACGACCCCGAACGAGCGGTAGATCCCGACGAGAGGCGCCGAAGGCGCGATGATCCCGGCGAGAGGCGCCGAAGGCGATGATCTCGGCGAGAGTTCAGCGGTGGGTGGCTCGTCCGCGCGCTGGCGGAGCGGCAGCCGGCGGCGCGGGAGGCGGGGCCTCGCGTGCGATGCGCTCGCGCTCGGCGATCCGCGCTCGGACATCGACGTACACGTGCTCCTGCTCGCTCGCCACGTCGATGGCCTGCACGCGCTCACGCCCCTCGGCGGCGCTCGCGACGCGGCTCGCGCCATCGGCGAAATGTGCGTACTCCATCCATGCCGTCCGCGCGTCGGTGAGACGCTCGGGCATGCGCTCGTAGGACGAGGCGACGCCATGGAGCGCGCGCGCGATGTAGAGGAGGTTGTCCGCCTCACGCGCGAAGCGCAGGCACGTCTGGAAGTTGTCGAGCGCGGCCGTGAAGTCCCCGCTCGCGCGGTAGCCCTCGCCGAGGATGCAGTGCGCGTCGGGACGCGACGGTGAGTCCGCGATCGCCGTGCGCAGAGACGCCATGCCCGCGGCGCGATCACCGTGCGCGATCGCTTCGGTCGCCAGTCGCATGCGCTCTTCGTAGGTGGGCTCCGCGGAGCCGTGCGCGGCGACCGCGGCCGCGACCTGCGCGGAGGCGGTGGACGCGAGCATGGAGAGGACGAAGGCGAGGAGGGCGGCACGCATGGCCAGAGCGTAACGCGAATTGCGCATCGGGAGCAGCCGCTGCGTCAACGGCATACCGCCATCAAGGGATCGCAGGTCGACCCGACGCACGCGCTCGTCTGATAGCTCGGATCGCACGCCTCGTGGAGGTGACGAACGGGAAGCATCCGAACGGACAGCGTGTAGGCCGAGGGCGCGGACGGGTATCCGCCGAGCACGAACTGCACGCGCTG
>JAYVCF010000474.1:0-14977 GCA_043750095.1 Deltaproteobacteria bacterium | reverse complement strand
CTCGCCGGGCGGCCGCTTCTCGATCCGCAGACGCGGTCAGCTCAGGGACAGACGGCGGTGCCGGTCGTCGGGCACGCGGCCGCGTGGCAGCGGTTCATCACGCCCATCGGATCGCAGACCGCGGCGCTCGCCAGCACGGGGCGCAGGCCCACCGTGAGCATGCTGCTCATCGCCATCGTCTGCGTGTCGAAGATGTCGGCCACGATGAAGTGCGTGCCGGGGGCCGCGTTCAGCACCTCGATCGCCGCTGCGATCACGTGCGGCATCGCGCTCGAATCGTCGTTGCACGCCGTCTCGGTGCTCGGATCGCCGCAGACCGTGCGGTCGTAGAGGAGCGTGTCGGGTCCCATCGCGCCCATCGGCGGCGTGCTCGCCACGAGGTCGAAGGGACCGCCCGCCGGCACGGTGACCGTGTAGATGTGCTCGTCGCCCATGCCGCCCGTGCCCATGCAGGAGCCCTCGAGCAGGCCCACGCCGGTCGTGTAGTTCACCGTGGTGGTGGTGGTGGTCATCGTCGTGGTCGGAGTCGCGATCGTCAGCGCGGTCGCTGCCGAGCACTCCGTCGCAACGGCTGCCGGGACGGTGCAGACGGACGCCGTGCAGTCGATGCCGGCCGGGCAGACATGCGTCGCGTCGCAGGTGGCACCGACGTGCACCGTCGTCTGGAGCACGAGCGGGATCATCGCCTCCGTGCTCATCAGGCCCGCGGCGTCGGTGATCGACACGCGCATGTGCGTCGCCGTGAGCGCCTGCGGGAAGGGGGTGAACCCCGTGATGCGCGTGGTTCCGTCGAACGTCATCATCCCCGTGACCGCGGGACGGAAGGCGAACATCGGGAAGTCGGTGATCGGCGCCGTCGCCGCCATCATGTCGGTGTCGAACCCGATCGGGGTGCCGGTCGAGTCGAGGAACGAGAGCAAGAGGCCCGTCGCGGCGCTCTGCGGGTCCATGCCCATGACCTCGACCGTGAGCAGCTCGCCGTCGACCAGGTGCGCCGTGCCGCTCGTGAACGTCGGCGGGTGCGGGTTCAGGAACGTCTGGAAGTCGACCTGCCAGGGGCCGACGTTGACGTAGCCCATGAGCGGCATGCGGTAGCCGCCGACGATGAGGAAGCGCGTCGAGCCGCCGGGCGCGGTGAAGCTGCCGGCCGATCGGTAGTCGCCCGCCACGCCGGCCGCGTTGTCGTCGAAGCACATCGCGCCCGTCGCGTCCGTGCAGTTCGCGCGGAGCTGCGTGGTCGTGTCGAACATCATGTTGGTCATGGTGTTGCGCATCGTGAAGTTCACGGCGACCGTGTCCGTCGCGGTGCCCGGCAGCGTGATCGCGATCACCTGCTGCGGCGCGGTCGTGCCGCCTGCGGCGGTCGCTCCGCACATCGCGCCGAGATCCACCACGCCGGTCGTCTGGCCGGTGGTGTCTCCCATCACGGAGTGCGCGCCGGCCGCGAGCGTCACGGCCATCGCCGAGTCGCAGACGCTGGCGCCGCCGCCTCCGCTGTCGTGACTGCCGTCGCCGGTCGCGCCCGTGTCGGTCGCTCCGGTGTCGCCCGTGGGGCCGCCGTCGACCGCCGGGGTGGAGGGGTTGCAGGCAACGAGAGTCGCCGCGATCAAGCACAAGAATCGGTTGTGTCGTGACATAAGGCCCGCCCTTACCTCAAAACTCGGCGGTGCGCCCGCGGCTCCTGCTCTATGTTGGAAGCAATGCGCATCCGGTTCGGGCTGACGCTCGGGATCCTCGCGGCGTGCGCCGGGCCCGTGCCCGCGCTCGACGGGTCGGTTTCCGACGCGAGCTGCGGCCTGCGGGGCTGCGCGTGCTCGGACCCCGGCGTGTACCCGGATCTCGAGCTCGACGGCGCGGGGTTCTCACTCCGGATTCCCGCGACCCACCGCTGCGACGTCGCGAGCCCGCTCGTGATCGAGCTCCGCGGGGAGTACGACGACGGTGAGCTCGCCGCCCTCGATCTTCTCTCGGAGCACGACTCGTTCGTGCTCGTGCGTCCCTCGCACGCCGATCGCGAGCACGTCGAGGCGATCGTCGCGGCGCTCGCTCGGACGATGCCCATCGATCCCACGCGCATCCACGTGATCGGGAGCGGCAGCGGCGCGCGCGTCGCGGCAGAGTGGCTTCACCGAGGATCGCTCGTCCCGCGCGGGATTGGCCTCGTGGACTACGAGGTGTCGGCCGAAGAAGCCGCGCTGCCCTTGCGCGACTTCGGCGCGCAGCGTCCCCGCGTCTGGGTCTCGACGGGCGCGCGCGACGTCGGCATCGACGCGCAGGGCGTGCTCCTCGACGCGCTCGGCGCGGGCGGCTTCGACGCAAGCTCGCTCCGTGTCCGCGCGCGCGACAGCAGCGCAGCCACGGCCGCGTGGCTCTATCCGGAGCTCTGGGCGTGGCTCGATCGCGCGGCGTGGCCCGAGGACGGACCCGCGGCCGCACCCTGGGTGCGCGTCATGTTTCCGTCGCCGAGCTCGTTGCTCTCGATCGACGCGATGCCGGACGGAACGTTCGTCGCGGGAGCGGCCGACGGTCGCGTCTTCGGGACGAACGCGTCGGGCAAGTGGGGCCTGCTCGCCGAGCTCGGCGAGGGCCCGCTCGTCAGCGTCGTCGCCGCGAGCGGTGCTCCCTTGATCGCGAGCACGCGCGGGCTCGCACGGAGCACCGACGGGATCGCGTTCACGCGCGACGCCGCGCTCCCGAGCGGCGAGGTCGGCGCGATCGTCGGCCTCGCCGACGCGGGCGCGGCGATCTACGGCGTCTCGTCGGTCGGGCTGGTGGTCAGCCGCGACCGCGGAGCCACGTGGACGATCGTGACGTCGAGCGCGCGACTCGATGCCGTCGCCGTGTCCCCGACGACGCACACCGTCCTGGCGGTCGGACCGGGCGCGTACGTGCGCGTCGATGCGGCGGGCCCCGCCGTGATCCCCATCGCCGCACGGCTCGATGACGTCGCGGCCGCACCCGATGGTGTGTGGTGGATGGTCGGCGGCGAGGGAACGGTGCTCCGCTCGATCGACGACGGGCTCACCTTCGATCGGGTCGTCGATCCCGCGGGCGATCCGGCGGGCAGGCGCCTCGACGATCTCTACTGCGTGAGCATCGGCCCCGACGGCGCGATGATCGCGGGCGGCGCGCGCGGCAGCGTGTGGGTGAGCCACGACGGGGCCACGCTCGCGCGCTGGCCCACTGCCGGGCAGGGCTACATCGGGGCCGTCCGATGGATCGGCCCAGGACGTGCGCTGATTCTCGGGGAGCTGGGCCTGGTCGCCGTCGGCGAAGGTCTCTGATCCGCACCAAAGCGGAGCTAGATGATCTCTGACGCAGTGCGGCGAGGGCCGCGACAGCGATGTCACGTGAGCGATCGCCTCCCGTAATCGATCGCAATCGCGCGCGCTCGGCTACGCTGCCGGTTGCTTGAACGCCTTTCGAGAGCCGTGTTACAAGCCGCGGCGAGGTTCGGGGAGTCAGCACAGCCCCGGGGCGTTTTTTGATTCAAGGAGGCACCGGGATGAACTGGAAGACGTTGGCTCTTGGTTGTTCGATGATGGGTCTGGCGACGGTCGGCTGCGGCACGAGTCCGCCTGCCCGCGACTCGGGTCTGCCGGTCGATGACGGCGGAGCGCCGGTGACCCGCACCTACGTCATCGGCATGATCGACACGGAAGCGGACGACCCGAACGACGCGTACGGCTTCAACCTCGACATGGCCGACGGCAATCCGGTGGGCATGCCCGCGGGCGGCTGTCAGGACGTGATGGACTACACCTCGCCCGTCACCATGATCCACGGCGTGGACAACCAGCTCGCGGGCCTGGCCCCGACGCTCGACGGCCTCCTCGGCGGCGACGGCGTCAACGGCGCCATCCGCGCTCAGATCGCGGCCGGCAAGGTCCTCTTGATGCTCGAGGTCAGCGACATCAACAGCTTCACGAACGACCCGGCGATCATGGTCCACGCGGTCCTCGGCCAGGTCAGCCCCGCGGGCGCCGCCTGCCGCGCGCACACGGACATGGCGAGCTGCGCCGCCGACACGGCCAACATGTGCACGTTCACCGCGGGCGCGATGGGCGCTGCGGGTAGCTGCGCGACGAGCGTGGCGCCCATGCCGAGCGCGGCATGTATGGCGCACGCCGACCAGCCGAGCTGCGACGGCGACCAGGCCAACGCGTGCAGCTGGGGCGCGATGGCTGCCGCCTGCTCGGGCATCGCGGCCGGTCAGACCTTCTCGGTCTTCACGGATCTCGGCACGGTCAGCGGCTCGATCACGGCCGGCCAGCTCTCGGCCACGACCGACGCGCTCCCGCTCAGCTTCGCGGCGATGGGCCGGAACATCACCCTGACGCTCCACAGCGTTCGCTTCGGCGGCCGCATCACGGCGACGGGCATCACCAACGGCGAGTTCGGCGCGCAGATCCTCATCGCGGAGCTGATGCAGACGGTCATGGACCTCGGCTTCATGATCGACATCACGACGTTCGTGGCGCCCGACATGATGCCCAGCGCGCCCGGCAACATGGCGGCTTGTTCGGCGCACGCCGACATGGCGTCGTGCACCGCGGACCACACGAACCGCTGCGCCTTCACGGCGGGCGCTTGTGTCGGTGCGCCGGCGGCTGCGACCTGTGCGGCGCTCTCGGCCGGCATGGGCTACGCCGCGATCGCGGCGAACCTGGCGGCGCACTGAGCTGAAAGCGCGCTCGACTCACGGGCGCTGACTCCCAGCAGACTCTCGGCAGAGGCCGGTCACGCGAGTGGCCGGCCTTTTCCAATTGCCGTACACCTTCGCCCCCGCGCATGTCGTCCGACCTCGACTCTGCTTTCGATCTGGACCGTGCTTTCGATCTGGACCGTGCGCTTCGCGCGCGCCCCGTGATCCTCGCGCCCATGGAGGACGTATCCGACGCGGTGTTCCGTCGGCTCTGTCGTGAGCGCGGCGCAGACCTCTGCGTCACCGAGTTCGTGAACGTCGAGGGCCTGCTCCGCGGCTGCAAGATGGCCGCGCACAAGATCGAGATCCTGCCCGGCGATCACCCCACCGCCATCCAGATCTACGGCTCGGACGCCGAGCGGCTGGCCGAGGCGGCCGAGGTCGCCGAGCGCTCGGGCCCGGCGTGGATCGACGTGAACTGTGGCTGCTGGGTCCCGAAGATCGCGCGTCGCGGCGCTGGCGCCGGCTGGCTGCGCGAGCCCGCGTCCATGATCGCGATGGCGAAGATGGTCGTGCAGCGGGTGTCGCTACCGGTCACCGTCAAGACGCGCATCGGTTGGGGCGGCGAGGAGACGATGCCCATCGTCGATCTCGCACGCCGCCTCGAGGACGCGGGCGTTCGCGCGATCACGCTGCACTGTCGCACCGCGCAGATGGGCCACGGCGGAAGCGCCGACTGGAGCTGGGCCGCGCGCGTGCGTGAGGTCGTGTCGGTGCCCGTGATCGTCAACGGCGACGTGCGCAGTGGCGACGACGCGCGACGCGCGATCGAAGAGACCGGCTGCCACGGCGCGATGGTGGGGCGCTACGCGATCGAGCATCCGTGGATCTTCCGCGAGGCGCGCGCGGCGATCGATGGCCGACCGGCCATGTCCGAGCCGACCCTCGAAGAGCGCGTCGCGCTCTGCCGCGAGCACCTCGCGCTCGCCGTCGCCGAGCGCGGTGAGCTGCGGGCCGTGCGCGCGATGCGTCGCTATTATCCTGGTTACCTCAAGGGCCTACCGGGGAGCGCCGCGCTGCGTCGCGAGCTCAACACGACCGATCCGCTCGACGCCGTGCTCGCCATCTTCGATCGGGTGCTGACCCGCGCGACCACCTCCGTCGCGGCGTGATTTAGCGCCACGCGGCGAAGGCGCGTACCATGATCGGGTGCGCTCGATCCTCGCCTGCCTCGTCGCGCTGACGCTGCTCGTCGCAGGCAGCACGCCATCGCACGCGCAGGTGATCGCGTCTTCGACGCCTCCTTCGGGCGCGGCCACGCATCCGCGCGTGCTGCGCATCCTGTTCATCGGAAACAGCTACACGCACTTCCATCAGCTTCGGAACGTGGTGCGCCGCGTGATCCAGTCGGCGGAGCCGGGTGTGATCGTGCACACGCAAGAGGTCACGCACTCCGGCTGGGATCTCTGGCGCCACTGGCGCAGCGGGATCGCGCGACGTCGGCTCGGGAGCGCGCACTTCACGCACGTCGTCCTGCAGGGCCACAGCCTCGCACCGCTCCGCGATCGCGATCGTCTGCGCATGACGGACGCCGCGCATCGCTTCTCCGATCTCATCACGCGCTCGGGCGCCGAGGCCGTGCTCTACGAGACCTGGGCGCGACGCAGCGGCAACCGCGTGTACCGACGCGGCGAGACCACGAGCCCGAGCGACATGCAGGACCGCATCGATCGCGCCTACGCCACGATCGCATCCGAGACCGGCGCCACGATCGCGCCCGTGGGCGACACGTTTCGTCGCATCGCTTCCGTGCTGCCCGAGGGCGACCTCTACTCGCACGACGGCTCGCACCCGAGTGAGCTCGGCACGTTCATCGCGGCTGCCACGCTCGCCACGCGCATCGCCGGGATCGCCCCTCACGAGATCACGTATCGACCCTACGAGGTGACACGCGAGCAGTTCGAGGCGGTGCGGCGCACGCTCGCGGAGTGAGGAAAAGCGGAAGGAGAATTGCCGCTGAGGAAGGCAGGAAGGCAGGAAAAGAGTCCGTTCCTGCATTCCTGCCTTCCTCAGAGGCCCAATCTCCCGACTTCCTAGCTCAGTGGAACTGCGCTTCCTCGGTCGATCCCTTGAGCGCCGTCGTCGACGACTGTCCTGAGGAGACGAGCTCCGAGATGACGTCGAAGTAGCCCGTGCCGACCTCGTGTTGGTGCAGCGTCGCCGTGTAGCCGACCTTCTCTGCCGCGAACTCGCGTTGCTGCAGCTCCGAGTAGGCCGTCATGCCGCGCTCGTTGTAGTCGCTCGAGAGCATGAAGCTCGCGTAGTTCAGCATGTGGAATCCGGCGAGCGTGACGAACTGGAACTTGTAGCCCATCGCGCCGAGCTCCTTCTGGAACTTGGCGATCGTCGCCTCGTCGAGGTTCTTCTTCCAGTTGAACGAGGGCGAGCAGTTGTAGGCGAGCATCTTCTCGGGGTGGTTCTTGAGCACGGCCTCGGCGAACTTCTTCGCCACGGCGAGGTCGGGCGTGCTGGTCTCCATCCACAAGAGGTCCGCGTACTTCGCGTACGCGTTGCCGCGCGCGATGCAGCTCTCGAGGCCGTCGTTGACGTAGTAGTAGCCCTCGGCCGTGCGCTTGCCGGTGCAGAACGGGCGGTCGCGCTCGTCCACGTCGCTCGTGAGGAGCTTGGCGCTGTCCGCGTCGGTGCGCGCGATCAGCACCGTGGGCACGCCGCAGACGTCGGCCGCGAGGCGCGCCGCGATCAGCGTGCGCTCGAACTGCGAGGTAGGGACCAAGACCTTGCCGCCGAGGTGGCCGCACTTCTTTTCGGACGCGAGCTGGTCCTCGAAGTGAACGCCCGCCGCGCCCGCCTCGATCATGCTCTTCATGAGCTCGTACGCGTTGAGCGGCCCGCCGAAGCCGGCCTCGGCGTCGGCCACGATCGGCACGAAGTAGTCGCGGCGCTGGACGCTGTCGACGGAGTCGATCTGATCGGCGCGGCGAAGCGCGTTGTTGATGCGCGTGACGAGCTTCGGCACCGAGTCGACGGGATAGAGCGACTGGTCGGGATACGTCTGCGCGCCCGTGTTCGCGTCGGCCGCGACCTGCCAGCCGGAGCAATAGATCGCTTCGAGGCCCGCGCGCACCATCTGCACCGCCTGACCGCCCGTGAGCGCACCGAGCGAGCGGACGAGCGGCTTGTCCTTCATGGACTTCCAGAGGCGGCGCGAGGCGTAGTCGGCGATGGTGTGCTCGATGCGCAGGTGCCCGCGGAGCTTGCCGACGTCGGCCTCCGTGTACGGACGCGTGACGCCCTTCCAGCGCTCGTGGCTGAACGAGTCGGTGTCCTTGGCGATCGGGGGCATCGTGCTCATGGCTGTGTCTCCTGGCTGAAGATGGACGAACGGGACAAAGAGGGACCGCTCGATCGCAGCATTGCGATCGACCTAGACCTTCCTTCGGATGCGGGGCGCGGCTACGCCGAGGCCGTCAGGACCTCGTAAGCAGGGAGCGTGAGAAACTCGATGAGCGGTTCGGCTGTCGCGACTTCCGAGAACAAGCGACGCGCTTCGTCGAAGCGCCCACCGGTGAACGCCGACGTCTCTTCGTCGATCGTCTTCTGGACGAGCTCGCGCGTGACGGTCACGTCTGCCTCGCCCGAGGACGCGGCGAGCGTCACCGCGAAGTGGCACCACTGCCAGATCTGCGTGCGCGAGATCTCCGCCGTCGCGGCGTCCTCCATCAGATCGTAGAGCGGCACCGCGCCCGAGCCGCGCAGCCAAGCCTCGAGGTACTGGACGCCCACGCGCACGTTGTGACGCAGCGCCGCCAGCGTGCGCGCGCCCGTCGGTGCGGCGAGAAGATCCGCGGCGGTGACCGTCAGATCCATCTGCTTTCCGGACTCGATCTGATTCGCTCCCGGCATCGCCGCGTCGAAGACCTTCTTCGCGACGGGAACCAAGCCGGGGTGCGCGACCCAGGTGCCGTCGTGTCCGTCCTCGGCCTCACGCAGCTTGTCCTGCCGAACCTTCTCGAACGCGGCAGCGTTGCGTGTCCTGTTCTCTTCCGAAGACTCAGCGCCCTTCACGGGAATCTGCGCGGCCATTCCTCCCATCGCGCTCACGCCGCGGCGGTGACACGTCTTGATGACGAGCCGCGTGTACGCGCGCAAGAAGGGCTGGGTCATGGTGACCTCGCCGCGATCCGGCAGGATGCGCGTGCGATCGCTCGCACAGGTCTTGATGTACGAGAAGATGTAGTCCCAGCGACCGCAGTTCAGGCCCGCCGAGTGATCGCGGAGCTCGTAGAGAATCTCGTCCATCTCGAACGCGCCCGGCAGCGTCTCGATCAAGCACGTCGCCTTGATCGTCGTGCGCGGCAGGCCGAGCGCATCCTCGGCGTGCACGAACACGTCGTTCCAGACGCGCGCCTCGAGATGGCTCTCCATCTTCGGCAGATAGAAGTAGGGGCCGTGACCGAGCGCGAGCAGCGCCTTCGCGTTGTGAAAAAAGAAGAGGCCGAAGTCCGCCAGCATGCCGGGCGCCGGGGCGCCGTCGATCACGATGTGCTTCTCGACGAGGTGAAAGCCGCGCGGACGAACGAAGAGCACCGCCGGGGTCTCCGTCAGTCGATAGACTTTGCCCTCCGGCGACGTGAAGCTGATCGTCCGGCGCACCGCATCGCGCAGGTGAACCTGCCCGTCGATGCAGTTGCTCCAGGTCGGCGCGTTCGCGTCCTCGAAGTCCGCCATGAACACGCTCGCGCCCGAGCCGAGCGCGTTGATGATCATCTTGCGATCGACGGGCCCCGTGATCTCGACGCGGCGATCCGAGAGCGCACTCGGCTGTGGCGCGCACTTCCAGCTGCCCTCGCGCACGCTCTTCGTCTCGGGCAGGAACGCCGGCAGCTCGCCCTCGCCGAAGCGCGCGTGACGCTCGCGCCGCGCCAACAGGCGCTCCTCGATGCGCGGGCGGAACGCGCGAACCAGGTCGGCCACGAACGCGAGCGCGTCGGCCGACAGGATCTCGCGGCGCGCTTCGTTGAGCTCGCCGAGGATCCGAACGCCAACGCCACGCTGCGTCATTGCCCCGAAGATTCTTGACTTCGCCTGTCAAGTCAAGAAGTCACGATGTGATTCCTGTCAACGATGTTGTGAAGTCATCAATAAAACAGGCACAAAATCGCGCGACAAGAATCGAGCTACTCGTCGAGCAGCAAGTCGGCCGGCGACACGGCCGCGCCGCTCGCGACCCAGGCGCGCGCCTGCGGATACATCGTCTCGAGTCGACGCTTCTGCCGGTCGTCCGTGCCCCAGAGGACGACGTGGGTTCCCGCGGGAAGCGCGGACGCGACGCCCGCGAACGTGGGCAGATCGATCGAAGGCACGCCGGTGTCGAGCACGACCGCGAGACGCTGGCCGGCCAGCCGGCGCAGCTCTCTCTCGAGCTCGGCGAGAGTGACGACGGTCACCACGCGGCTCTGTCCACGCAGGCGAGTCTCGACCTCGGCCGACAAGCGCGGGTCGAGCGTGACGACGAGCACGTCGGTCGCGATCGCGCGTGGTCCCGATCTCGGTCCACGGATTTCCTCGACGTCGACGCTGGGCTCCGAGCGCGGCTCTCGCGCGAGCGTCCCCGGGTTCGACACGCGCGCGATGGCGGCGCGCTTGCGCTGCGTTCCGCTCTCGTGGGTCGTCGCGCGCGGCGGAAATAGATTCGGCGCGTGCAGCGCCAGAGTCGCCGTCGCGGTGCCGCTCGGCCTCGACGTCGCAGGCAGCGCGTCGAGTGTGCGCTCGCCCGAGAGCTCGTCGGTCTCGTCGTCGCCGGTGCCGGTCGCCTGGCGCCGAGCCGCGGGCGCGGCCATGCGCAGCGTGTGGCTGAGCTGCTCGCGAAGCATCTCCGCGGCGCCGACGCCGAGGGTTTGCTCGAGGCCGATCGTCAGCGCTCCTTCCACGAATCGCCGGAACGCTTCGGGTTGCTCAGGCACGACCTCGAGCCGCGCGTGCACGAGCGACGTGCGCAGCAGCGAGCGAACCTGATCGCGGGCAGCCACACTCTCCAGCGCCTCGAGCAGCGACCGATAGAGCGGGCCGACCGTCGCGGACGGCACGGGAGTCGTCACGGCAATTCACGTCAAACTAGCGGAAAAACGCGGCAGGCCCAACGGAGCGCCGCGCTTTTCTCCACGACATGGCGTCATCGGTTACAGCGAGCTGCCGCGAATTCGCGCGAGGGAAGCGCGATGTGGGTCAACCACCGCCACCACCCCGCACGCCCTGCGGAAGGCCTCCAGGTGGCCGCTGCGTGATCGGACGCGGAGCCGGCTGCACCGGCGGTCCGCTCGAGAGCGAGCGCTGCGCAGGAGCATCGGGAGCCCCGAACCGGTCCCTGATGATCTGCGGCACGTCGATCCCCGTCGCGGCCTTGATCTGTTCGCTCGTCGAGACGAGCTGACCGGCGAGGTTGCTGCTTCCGTTGGGGCTCGCACCGATCACCGTGAGGCGATCGATCTTCACGCTGCCCATCGACTCCGTGATGCGGTTGAGCATCGGCACGAGCTTCTGCATGAGGAGCACGTCGCGCGCGCTGGCGCTGCTGCCGCGATAGGTGGCCGCGAGGTTCTTGAGCACGTTGGCCGTGGCGCGGCCTTGCTCGACGATCTTCGCGGCGTCCGCCTTCGCGTTCTGTTCTGCGGCCTGACGAGCGGCCTCGGCGGGCTGGATCACGTCGGCCTGGAGCTGGAGCCTCACCTGCTCGATGCGCGCCTCCTGCATCGTGACCTCGGCCTGCGTCTGCGCGATGGAGGCCTGCACCTCCGCTTGCTGCTCCGCGATCACGGCGCCGCGTCGTGCGGTGGCTTCCGCGATCCGCCGATCGTTCTCGGCGCGCGCGACCTGGATCTGCGTCTCCACCTTCTGCACTTCGGCGTTCATGGTGTTGCGCCACTTCTGCTCCGCGGCGTCGGCCTTGGCGTTCGCCTCGGCGATCACGGCGTTTCGTCGCACGCTCGCGCCGGTCACGCGGCCGATCGCGTCGAGGTAGCCGGACTCGTCGGTCACGTTCTGGATCTTCAGCGTGTCGAGCACGAGCCCGAGGTGCGAGAGATCGTGCTCGCCCTCTTCGGTGAGGCGCGAGGCGAACGCTTCCTTGTCCTGGTTCACCTGCTCGGGCGTGAGCGCGGCGAGCACACCGCGGAGGTTGCCCTCGAGCGTCTCGCGGCCGATCTCCATGATCTCTTGTCGGCTCTTGCCGAGGAAGCGCTCGAGCGTCTGATCGATGAGCGGCTCTTCGCCCGGGACCTTGATGTTGGCGACGCCGTGCACGGTGAGCGCGATGCCGTTGCGCGAGTACGCGCCCTTGACGTGCAGCTCGATGATCATGTTCGTCAGATCCATGCGATCGACGGTCTCGAAGAGCGGCACGCGCGTCGCGCGGCCACCCTTGACGAAGCGGTAGCCCACGGTCTTTCCGTCGGCGCGCTTGCGCGAGCGACCCGAGAACACCAGCACCTCGCTCGGCTCACAGACGTAGAGGATGTTGCGGATCACCCCGAGCAGCGCGAAGCCCGCGATGCCGAGGATGATGAGCAGCGCGAAGCAGGCGATGAGAAAGCTGCCCATCAGCGGCCTCCTTCCTTGCTCGACGAGCCCGCGCTCGGGCCGGCCAGGATCGCGGTGACATCCACGCCGGTGGACTCCTTGAGCGCCTTCATCACGCTCGCGACCATCTTCGGATACGTGGCCGCGTAGCTCGCGAGCGCGCTTCCATCGCCCTGGTCGATCACGTGCACTTCGCCGACGTCGATGCCTTCGACGTTGGTCACGACCGCGCCGATGATCTGCTCGAGGTGCTGGATCACGTAGATCTCTCTCGCGTCCGTGCCCATCGAGGTCCACGCCTCGCTCAGCGCGCGGAGCACCTCGACCTGCGCGGCGCCGTTCTCGATCGTGGGCGCGGCCTGGCCCTTGGCGAGGATCGACTGCGCCTGCTGGCGGATCTCGGCAGGGATGACGATCTCGGCCATGAGGCGCCGCTGCTCGAGCACGGCGCGGTAGCCCTGAAGCTCCTTCTCGGCCATCGCGCGCGCGGTCTTTCCGGCGGCCTCGGCCTCGCGCTCGACGGCCTGCGCGTCACCTTCGAGCTGCGCCTTCACTTGGCGGAGCTCGTTCTGCTTCTTCTGCATCGCGGTCTGCGCGGTGGCGCGGGCGACCTCGGCGCGGCGGTTGGCTTCGGCCTGCGCCTGCTGCGTCTCCTGGCCAGCCTGGTTCTCGGCGTTCTCGGCGTCGCGCAGCGCGCGTGCGATCACGGGCCGCCCGATGGAGTCGAGATAGCCCGTCGCGTCGCTCACGTGCTGGATCTTCAGCGTGTCGAGCTGAAGACCGAGCTTCTGGAGATCGTCCTCGGCCGCATGGATCAGCTTCTCGGCGAACTTGAGGCGATCCTGGTTCACCTCTTCGGGCGTGAGCTGCGCGACGACCTCGCGCACGGCGCCTTCCAGCGTCTGCTTGGCGACGATCTCGATCTCGTTGCGGCTGCGGTTCAGGAAGCGCTCGATCGCGTTGCGCAGCCAGCGCTCGTCGCCGTGGATCTTCACGTTGGCGACCGCGTGGATCTCGAGCGCGATGTTGCCGCGCGAGTACGCGTTCTGGACGAGGATGTCCGTCGGCTGTGTCGTCATGTCGAGACGATTGACCGTCTGCAGGAACGGGATCCGGATGCCGCGATGGCCCGACTTCACGATCGTGTAGCCGAGCTCGGCGCCGTCTTCGGTCGTGCTGCGCTTGCCGCTGAACACCAGCGCCTCGTTGGGGCGCGCGATGTAGAGGAAGTTCCGCATGAACTGGATGAAGATCAGCGCGAACGCGCCGATGGCGATGAGCGCGATGACGAGCAGCCAGATCACCATCGGATCGAAGGGCGTCGAGTCCACGGCCTGCTGGTAGGGCGGGTAGCCGCCATATCCTCCTTGCATCGTTCTGTTCTCCTCGAGGACCTAGACGGGTGGGATCGAGGGGCGCACGTGCGAGACCTTCGCGTGCAGCCCCGACATCTCGACGACGATCACTTCGTCGTTGGGCGAGTAGGTTCGATCGTCTTCGGGCATCGCGAGCAGATCGATGCTCGAGCCCTTCACTTCCAAGCGCACCTTGCCGACGCCGCCGGCAGCGAAGCCCACGAGCACGCGGCCCGTGCGGCCGATGTAGTCGCTCGTCGATGCCGCGCTGCTCGACTCGTCCTTGGTGAGCCTGCGCAGCACGAACATCGCGCCGCCGCCGGCGATCGTCCCGGTCGCGGTCGCGATCACCACGGTGGCGAGCTGCGAGCTGACGAGCCCGAGACCGTCGAACACCAGGCCGGTGAGCCCGAAGAACGCGACGAAGAACGTCCAGAAGCGAACGGAGACCAGCCAATAGAGGTACGACTCGGCGCCACCGAGCGGGCCTTCGTGACCGGCCGGCTCGAGCGCACCGCTGGGACCGTCGTGCCCCGCATCGTGCCCGCCGAGCACGACCGAGACGCCCAGGAGGCCCCCGCCCACGACGAGCGAGAGCAAGTAGAGGTGAATCATCGCCCGCCCCGTTCCGCGCACTTGGTACGTGCGAGAAGCGGAGGTTTCCCCTACTCGTCCCTCAGCGTCAACGACGCTTCGTGGGCGTGTGGCCGCGCGTACGCGCTTGAAGGCGCTCGCCGAGGAACGCGCCGAAGAGCGAGATCATGATCCCCATCACGCCGAGGACGCCCGCTTCCAGCATGCTGGGCGCGAGACCTTCGGGCGCCTGGTGCACCGTGTACAAGATCGTCGGGACGCAGGCGAGGAACGCGCCCGCCGCAGGCTCCATGAACGTCTTGCCGGGCGAGATGAAGCCCACGATGATCCCGCCGAAGAACCAGACGACGCACGAGATCGCCAGGCCCGCGACGCCGCCCGACGATCCGCCGAAGGGATCGAAGCTCGAGATGACGAGCGGCAAGAGCACGAGCACGACGGCCTGGAGCACCAGGTAGACGCCGAACGCGGCGAGCACCCAGACCACCGAGAAACCTTCTTGCTGGTTCTCTCGTGCGGCCTCTTCTTCGGCCGTGTAGTCCGATTGAACGGCGTCGATCTTCGCGCCGCACGACACGCAGCGTTGGGCGTCGGCGGCGTTCTTGAAACCACAGACGTGGCAGACGATCTGATCTTTCGCGGAAGCCATTTCCCCTCCGGGCGGCCCATTCTCGTCTCGTTTCCCCTCGCGCGGCAAGGAATGAGGGGTGTGGGGGATCGGAAAGGCTTTTTTCCTGGCCGACGGGCCCGCCGCGTAGTAGCCCCCCGGCTCCCCGACGAGCCCCCG
>JAYVCF010000473.1:0-19835 GCA_043750095.1 Deltaproteobacteria bacterium | reverse complement strand
TTGCACCTCGAGCTGCACGTCACGCGTGTCGGTGCCGTCGGCCGCCGAGATCAAGACCGCGCCGATGTTCTCGTTGCCGCTGAGGCGCCGCTGGAACGCCACGAGCGGCATCACCAGGAAGTCGTCCTGATCTTCGCCGAAGGTCGAGTGGCCTTTCTCTTCGAGCACGCCGATCACCTCGCAGGGCACGCTCGCCACGCGGATGTGCTCGCCCAGCGGATCGCCCGAGCCGAAGAGCTCGCGCCGCACGGTCTCGCCGAGGATGCACACGCTCGCGCCGGCGCGGATCTCGCTCTCCATGAACTCGCGGCCCGCCACGATCTCCCAGTTGCGCACCTCGAAGTACGCGTTGTCGGCGCCGGTCACGCCCGTGGACCAGTTGTGGTTTCCGTACACCACACGCGCGGCACCGCCCGACGTGGGCGCGACGGCGGCGACGCCGTGACACTCCTCGCGGATCGATCGCACGTCGTCGAGCGTGAAGGGCTGCGCGCTGCCCGAGCTGCCGAAGCGGCGATCGGCGCCAGGCACCGCGATGAGCATGTTGTTGCCGAGCGAGCTGATGTCGCTCGTCACGCTCGCCGTCGCGCCGCGGCCGATGGTGACCATCGCGATGACCGACGCCACGCCGATCACCACGCCGAGCGTCGTGAGGATCGATCGCATGGCGTTTCGCCGGATGGCGACCAGCGCCATCACGATGGTCGTGAAGATCACGTGGCCGCTTCCAGCGCGGTGTCGAGCGGTGCGCGTCCTCGAGAGGGCGGCCGTCGTCGCTCGTCGGCCACGACCTTGCCATCTCGGAACGAGACCGTGCGACCCGCGTACGCGGCCATGTCGGACTCGTGCGTGACCATCACGATGGTGATCCCCGAGCGCGCATTGAGCGCGACGAGCAGGTTCATGATCTCGTCGCTCTTCACGCTGTCGAGGTTTCCGGTCGGCTCGTCGGCGAGGATGATCGCGGGCCGCCCCACGAGCGCGCGCGCGATGGCCACGCGCTGCTGCTGACCGCCGCTGAGCTCGTTCGGAAGATGCGACGCGCGATCCTCGAGGCCGACGTGTCGCAGCGACTCCATGGCACGCGCTCGCCGCTCCGCGCGCGGGATTCCTTGGTAGAGCAGCGGAAGCTCGACGTTCTCGAGCGCGGTCGTGCGCGCGATCAGGTTGAAGCCCTGGAACACGAAGCCGAGCTGGTGTCGCCGCAAGAGCGCGAGCGTGTCCTTGTCGAGGGCGCCGATCTCCACGCCGCGCAGGCGGAACGTCCCGCTCGTCGGCACGTCGAGACAGCCGAGCAAGTTCATGAAGGTGCTCTTGCCCGACCCGCTCGGGCCCATCACCGCGACGAAGTCACCCTCTTCGATGGTGAGCGAGACGCCATCGAGCGCGCGCACCTCGGCCTCGCCTTTGCCGTAGACCTTGCGCACGTCTTCCACGACGACGAGCGTCTCGGCGACGACAGGAGTGTCCGGCGTAGCCGGGCCGATCGATCGGTCCTCGCTCAACGGACGGCTCCGACCGGATGCGCGAGCCCCGTGATCACCTCGGTGCCTTCTTCGATCCCCGGGCCGCGGATCGCCGTGCTGCGACCGTCGGTGCCGTGCGTCTCGACCGCGATCGGCGTGGGCACGCCGGCGCGAAGGACGAACACCGTCGGTCCCACGGGCCGGTCGGGCTGGCGCTGCGGGCCGCCGAAGCGCATCTCGACCTGCGGGACGAAGCGGAGCGCGGCGTTGGGCACGAGCAGATCGGGTGCATGCCGATCGGTCACGATGGTGGCGGTCGCCGTCATCCCGGGACGCAAGAGGCCGGCGCTGTTGTCGACCTCGAGCTCCGCCTCGTAGCTCACCACCGTCGAGACCGTGTGCGACGCGAAGTGCAGCCGCGAGATGGTCGCGTGGAAGGTCTGATCCGGGTGCGCGTCCACGACGAACGTCGCGTCCTGGTGCTCGTGCACCGAGCCCACGTCGGCCTCGTCCACGTCCACGTGCAGCTCGAGCTGCGCGAGGTCCTCGGCGATCTGGAAGAACACCGGCGCGCTCAGCGTCGCCGCGACGGGCTGACCCGGCTGCACGTTGCGCGTCAGGATGATGCCGTCGATGGGGGACACGATGCGGGCGCGACGCAGGTCCGTCTGCGCGCGATCGAGGGCCGCGCGCGCGATGGCCGTCGAGGCGTTGGCGGCGGCGACCTGCGCCTCGCCCTGCGCCACGGTCGCGCGCGCCGTGTCCTGATCCTGATCGGAGGCGAGCTGACGTCCGTGCAGCTGCTCGATGCGACCGAGCGTGATGCGCGAAGCTGCGAGCTGCGCCTGCGCGAGCCGTGCGTTCGCCTGCGCTTGCTGCAGCTGTGCGCGCACCTCGGCGACCTGCGCGTCGATCTGCGTGGTGTCGATCTCGGCCAGCACGGTCCCGACGCTCACCGGCTGGTTCACCTCCACCATCACGTCGCGCACGCGACCGGAGATCTCGGGACCCACGTCCACGGTGTGTCGCGGCGTGAGCGTGCCTGTCGCCTCGACGGTGGCGACCAGCTCCTGCCGCTCGACGCGCGCCGTCTCGTATTGGGGTCCCATGTCGCGGTGTCCGCGCACGTACGCGGTGACGCCGACGACGCACGCCACGACGATCAGCACGAGCACGCCGCGCACGAGCCACTTCCGCACGGGCGACGATGCGGGAATCCCCAGAGAGCGAAGGCGGTCGTCCACGGCCGCAACCATAGTGCGCGTGTCGTACGGCGCCGCAAGGCTGGGATAAAGAAGTATGTCGCCGGGCTCAGCGGTCGCGCCGCGGCCCCCAGTCGTCGTCAGCGACTCCGAGGCGTGCACGAATCCAGCGTGATCGGGGGGTCCCGCTGCTGCGTCGAAGGCCCGGAACGTGCGATGTGTCGCGCATGCAGACCTCGACGGGAGCCAACGGGTGGGCGCGACGGCTGGTCACGAGCGCCGTGATGCTGGTTGGTCTCTACGACGTGATCGTCGGCGCGATCTTGCTGGGCTCGGCGGTGCCTTGGTGGGCCCATGGTCCCGGAACGAGCTGGCTCGTGCTCGGCGAGACGCTCCGCGACGCCGCTCCGCCCGACGCAACGCTGGGGCTGTTCCGGCGCATGGGCGCGTTCTCGCTGCACGCGGGCGCTTGCACCATCGTCTGGGCGGCGCTCGGCCATCGGCAGCCGCGGCTGATGAGCGCGCTCTTCGTCACGTACGCAATCACGGGGATGGGCTTTGCGATCACCGACGCGACGTTCTTCGACGGCACACCTTATCTCTACGCCAAGCGCGTGATCGGCGCGGTGTTCATGAGCGCGCTGCTCTGCCACTTCTGGCTCCGAGCGCGCGGCACGGAGACGGTGCCTTCGTCGGGGGCTTGAACGGTCCGCACGCCCCCACGCTCGAGTCGGAGCGACGACCTTGTCGATGCGGGGCTCCTGGGTAGAGTCGCGCATGCGCGCCGCGCAGAGGTTCCCGCGCTCGCTCGTGATCGTGCTCCTCGCGCTCGCGTGCGCGACCGATCGCCCGCCCGTGCCGGCTCGACCCGACGCCGTCGAGATCCCGGCCGCCGAGCTCCTCATGGGCTGTGTTCCCTCGCGCGACCCGCAGTGCGCACCGACCGAGCAGCCGGCGCATCGCGTCTCGGTCGCGCGCTTCATGATCGATCGTGACGAGGTCACCGCGCACGCCTACGCCGAGTGCGTCGCGGCCCGTGCATGTACGCTGCATCCCAGCGCGCTCGCCCCGGATGCACGCGCGCGACGTCCGGTCGGGGACGTGACGTGGGCCGAGGCACGCGCCTTCTGCGCTTGGCGACGCGCGAGACTGCCGAGCGAGCAGGAGTGGGAGCTCGCAGCGCGCGGCACCGACGGACGGATCTATCCCTGGGGTGACGAGCCGCCCACCTGCGATCGCGCCTGGACGAGCGCGTGCGGGGCCGAGCCGGCGGACGTCGGCGGCCGACCGCTGGGCGCGAGCCCTTACGGCGTGCGCGACATGGCCGGTAACGTCGACGAGTGGGTCGAAGACCCCTACGCCGCGTACTCGGGCGGGAGCGCGTCTGGTGAGCGCATCGCGCGGGGCGGCGCGTACGACGCGTGGCACTCGCGCTCGAGCGCACGCAACGCCTTGTCGCCCGACTACCACGACGCGCTGCTCGGTTTCCGATGCGCGAGCGATTGAGGTCGATGTGAGGACCAGGCCTCGCGCTTGCGTCCGACCGCGCAGTGCGTAGGCGCTCTTGCATGTCTCACCCGACGTTCGACGCCGACCAAGCTCCGCTCTCGCCTTGGTGGCGTCGAACCGCAGCGCTCGTGATGGCCGGTGGCTTCGCTCTGCTCGCACTCGTGACCGTAGAGACCTACGCGGGCGCGCCCCCGATCCCTGCCAGGGTCCTCGACGACGCGGGACACACCCTGATGACGCGCGAGGACATCGAGCGCGGCCAGGACGTCTTCCTCCAGTACGGACTCATGGAGCACGGGACGCTGTGGGGTCACGGCGCGTACCTCGGGCCCGATTACTCCGCCGAGTATCTCCATCGCACCGTGCAAGTGGGGCGAGACACCCTGGCCCGAGCCGCATATGGGAGCGACTTCGCCGCGTTGAGCGAGGCCCGGCGGTTCGAGATCGGCGAGGCCGTCAGGCACGAGCTCAAGCAGAACCGTTACGATCCGGCGACCGAAACGCTTCGATTCACGGCCGTCGAGACAGCGTCGTTCCGCGCCCAGCGCCCGGAGTGGCGCGCCTATTTCGCCGGCGCCACGCCAGCGGCCGGGCTGCCGCGGGACTTCATCCACGATGAAGGAGAGCTGCAGGCGCTCGCCGCCTACTTCGCATGGGCCGCGTGGGCCACAACGGCCCTTCGTCCGGGAACGGACGACTCCTACACGAACAACTGGCCCTTCGACCCAGAAGCGGGGAACACGCCTACGCCGTCCGCCTATCTCTGGAGCGCGATGAGCCTCGTCGTCCTCCTCGCCGGCCTCGGACTCATCCTCGCGATGTTCGGAAGGTTCGAGTTCTTGGGGTGGGGTGCGGACCAGAAGGCCCACGTTCAAGAGGGGAGCTTGAGCGGCTGGACACTCACCCCCAGTCAGAAGTTTCTGAGCTTCTACTTCCTCGTGGTGGCCGTCCTTTTCCTCGCCCAAACGCTGCTGGGTGGCGTCCTCGCGCACTACCGAGTCGAGCCCGGAGGCTTCTACGGATTCGACCTCTCCAGCATTCTTCCCTACAACCTCGCTCGGACTTGGCACCTGCAGACCGCGATCTTCTGGATCGCGACGGCGTGGGTGGCCGGCGGTCTGTTCTTGGCGCCTGTGGTCGGCGGAAGCGAGCCCCCGCACCAGCGGGCCGGTGTGATCGTGCTCCTCGTGGCGCTGGCGCTCGTCGTCTTCGGCAGTCTCTTCGGCGAGATGGCTGGGATCCGCGGAGCGTTGGGCAGCCTCTGGTTCTGGTGGGGGCATCAAGGTAGCGAATACTTGGACCTCGGCCGCCTCTGGCAGGTGCTGCTCGCTGCTGGCTTGTCGTTCTGGCTCTTCCTCATGTTTCGCGCGCTCCGTCCCGCCCTGAGGCAGACCGGCAAGCGGGAGTTCGCCGCGCTCTTCCTCCTCTCGGCTGGAGCGATACCGTTCTTCTACTTGCCCGCGCTCTTCTACGGCCCGCACACCAACTACGCGATCATCGACAACTGGCGGTTCTGGATCATCCACCTGTGGGTCGAGGGCTTCTTCGAGCTCTTCGCCACGGTGCTCGTCGGCGTGATGTTCGTCCAGCTCGGCCTCGTGACGATGAAGTCGGCCACGCGCCTCATCTACCTCGACGCAATTCTGTTCCTCGTCGGCGGCATCGTAGGCACGGGTCACCATTGGTACTTCACGGGTCAGAGCACGCTGAACATGGGACTGGCATCCTGCTTCAGCGCGCTCGAGGTCGTGCCGCTCACGCTGCTGACGCTGGAGGCGCATGACTTCATCCGCCTGAAAGACAGGCTCTGCTCGGACTGCGGGCGTCCGCTGGTCGGCAATCAGATCTGGACCATCCGCTTCCTCATCGCAGTGGGGGTCTGGAACTTCATCGGCGCGGGTGTGTTCGGATTCCTGATCAACCTCCCCATCGTCTCGTATTTCGAGATGGGAACGACGCTCACGGCCAACCATGGTCATGCGGCGATGTTCGGTGTGTTCGGGATGCTCGCGCTCGCGATGCTCGTCTTCTGCCTCCGAGCCCTCAGCGCCGACGAGGTCTGGCAACGCGTCGAGAAGTACATCCGTGTCGGCTTCTGGGGGCTGAACATCGGCCTGGCGTTGATGGTGCTCTTGGATCTCTTCCCGGCTGGCGCCCTTCAGCTATGGGACGTTCTCTCCCATGGTTACTGGCACGCCCGCCGTCTCGAGTACTTGATGGGCGGGACGTTCCACACGCTGGAGTGGATCCGGGTCGTCGGGGACAGCGTGTTCTTGCTCGTCGGCGCTGCCCCGATCACGTACGCGACACTGCGCCTCGTGTTCAGCCGCTCGCGCGCCTCCGCGTAACGCTGGGTTCGGCGTGCAGTCGAGGAGCATGGCGTTCGTCCATGCTCGGCCGCCGCCTGACAGGACGCGATGATCAGCGCGTCGCGTCGTCGAACTGTGTGATCGCGATGTCGCCCCAGGGCTCGCCCGCGTGCGGACCGTGGGGGACCGTGCGGTCGTCGCAGTGCGCCATGAACGGCAAGCCCAGGTCGATCACGCCCATCAGCTCGCGGATCTCGAGCGGCGTCAGGAACGCCCTGTGGTCGGGACCTGTGAAGCTGAGCGAGGGGTCCACGTCGCGGCCGGTGAGGATCTCGACGAGCCAGGCGTCGCGCGAGTTTCCGCCCTCTCGATCACCGCGGCCGAAGTTCGTGTTGCGGAAGCCGCCGAGGTAGCGGAGCCGATCGACTCCGTGCGGCGCGAAAAGGTTCTGGTAGCCGGGATCCCAGGGCGCGAGATCGGCGAGGGGCGCGTAGCTCGAGATCAACGACGACCAGTCGCTCGAGACGCGATAGGGCGTGTCTTCGCGCCGGAAGAACCAGGCCCACGAGACGGAGTAGTCGTACGCAGGTACGCGATCGGCCACGGGCACGAACGCGAGATAGCCCGGCGGCGACGCCTCGGGATCGCTGGCCCAGCGGCCCGCCGGGTAGTTCCCGGTCGTCGAGTACGTCGCGCCCAGGCTGAGCTCGCCCGCCGGCGCCGCGCCCGAGTGGCAGCTGACACACGCGCGATCGAGGAGCGGCCGCACGCGATGCAGGAAGGTCGAGAGGCGCGGCTCGATGCCCGGCGCCGTGAGATCGACGATCGGCTGCGCGCGCGCCTGCGTCGCATAGGAGAGAGGTACGAACGGGATCGTGCCGACCTCGGTGAGGCCATGGAACGTGTCGGCGCCGTCGATGTTGCCGTGGCAGGTGCCGCACTGCGAGGGATACGCGGCGCGTGTGATCGATCCGTCGAGGTCGTGGCCGCCGGGGAGCGCGAAGACGCGCGCGTGTTGGCGAACGACGCTCCCGTCGGCGTCGATGCCTTGGACGAGCAACAAGCGCCGCGCGGGAACGCGCACGTACACCGATCGATCGGCCCGGAGCGGCACGTCGCCCCACGCATCGCCGCCTGCGCTCGCCGGCACGAAGAGTCGCGAGAAGCCGCTCGCGTTGTTCAGGCCGAGGTAGGTCGGGTGGTCGCTCAGCGGGCCGAGCACGTTGTAGCGATAGGGAAGGGCGTCGCTCAAGCAGCTGGTTCGCGCGGTCTCTTTCACGAGCACGCGGAGCGCGACGATGCGATCGAGATCCGCCTGATCGACCGCGTGCTCGGTGCCGCGCGAGTCGCGAAACGACATCCAGAGCGGCACATCGGCGATGTGGAGATCGACGGTCGTCACGGCGTCGTCGGTGGTCCACGGGCGAACGCGCTCCGGGCCGCGTCGACCGATCCAGACGGGGAAGCGCATCATCGTTCCGTCGACGGGCTCGAGCAGCCGCGTGACCGCGCCGTTCTCGTCCATGAGCGAGATGCCGAGCGTCCGCGGAAAGTACGGGTCGAGCGCCGCGAGGTTTTCTTCGGGCGTGCTGCCGGTGCGCGGGTAGCTCACCTGCATGCCGGTCCCGACGGGCACGTGCACGCGATCGGGGCTGTACGCGATGAGCGCGCGGCCGTCGGGCGAGAAGCTCGGGTCCGCGTAGAAGCGATCCATCACGCAGTTCTGTCCATCGGGCGGCGCCGCGCCCTCGCAGTAGCCGTTCGGGAAGTCGGTGATCTGCTCGAACTGCGTCCGGTCGAGCATGCGAAAGCCACCGAGCGTGGGCTCGAGGCCGGTGCCGAGCGTGTGGTCGAGCGCGAAGGGTGTGTAGTTCTCGACCGACGAGCGGCGACGCCCGGTGATCCCGACCACGATGCCGTTCGCGAGCGAGACGGCGCGGCCCCACATGTTGGGGCCCTGCACGTTGCCACCGAGGATGGGCAGCTCCGTCACGCCGTCGGGCTCGGCGCGCGTGTACATGTGTCGGTCCATGCGCTCGAGGTTCCACGTGTGGAAGGCGAGCGTGCCGTCGTGGAGGAAGAACGGGAGCTCCGCGACGCCGCCCTCGTTCTGATAGATGGTGCGCCGATCGGTTCCGTCGGGACGCACGGCCAGGATGTGATCGAGCACGTCGAAGCCGTGATAGGTCTGGTAGGTCTCGAGGCCATCGTGCGGCGTGGGCCCGCGCGACGAGTAGTAGATGCGCGAGTCGTCGGGCGAGAACGTCGGCCCGTGATCGCCGCGACGACGCACGAGGTAGTGCACGTCGTACTCGCCCTGGAGCGGCCACCCGTCGGGATGCGTGAGCCCGATCGGATCGGTGCGCGCGATGACGCGACCGTGATGGCGCTGCCCCGCGGGCAGGAGGAATCGTGGATTCTGCGCGTGGCCATCGGGACCGATCTCGGCGAGGCAGACGTTCCAGCGGACGTTGTGGAGAAAGTCCGCGCCCTCGAGCGAGAGCCGGCACTCGAACACCAGGCGATCGCCCGTGTGGCTCACCGAGAGGTTCTGGAAATCGCAGTGGCCATCCGTGCCGCAAAAGGTGTCGGGCAAGAACGCGAAGGCAGCGCCACGCGGCGCGAGCGTTCCCGGATCGACCGGCTGCACCATGATCCGCGAGCGCGTGCGGTCCCCGAAGTTGAGCACCTGCGGATCCGCGTCGAGCGCCCAGAAATTTCGCGGTTGCTCCACATACGCCACGTACTGCGTCGGCGACGCGAGGCCGCAGGTCGGGCAGCGCGCCGCGCGCTCCTCGTCGATCCAGCCGTGGAACGTGGCGTAGGTCGCGTCGCTCGCGTCGAGCAGCGAGCCGCCTGCGTGCGAGATGCCGCCGTGGTCGAGGCCGAGCCCTTTCTGCAAGAGTCGGCTCTCGTCGGGCGCGTCGAGCGAGATCATGTCGAGGAACGCCTCGTAGTTGCGGCGCGTCTCGTCGGCAGTGAACGCGGCGCCCGCACGCTCGAGGCTCGCGAACGCAAAGCGATGGCCGACGTGACAGGGCGCGCAGCGCGCGGCGAGCGCCGGCTGCACGCGCTCGGTGAACGTCGTCAGGCCGGGCGGCGGAACGTTCGTGTCGGGTGTAGCGGTGAACGCGTCGTGGGCCGACGTCCCGCCGTCGGCGCCGCCATCGATCGAGCCCGTGCAGGCGCAAGCGAGCAGGGCGGCGAACAAGCTCGCGCTCGCTCCACGACCCATCCGCGCGCGCGAGACGGAGAACGACGACGTCGTGCGATCACGCTCGGGAGGAGCGGCGTCACGAGCGCTGCGCCGCGGCCCGTGCTGGGCCTGGTCCGGATGAACGCTACTTTCGCCCACGCTGCGAGTGTAGCGGTCGGGGAACGCTCTCGTCTCTATGGGACCGGTTGGTGCGCGTCCGCGTCCGGGGACTCGTCAGGGGTCGGCGACGAGCTGGAACATCGCACCGACGAGCGGGTGGCACGTCAACGTCGCGCTCGCGGCGCTCAGGCTCGCGTCGATCGGGATCGGAAGGAGGTGCCAGAGGTCGCCCTCGGCGTACGCCGCGCTCGTCGGCGTCGGCGAGCACGGGGTCGCGACGTCCGTCGCGACGGCGTCGATGACCAGCGCCCCGGCCGCAGCGGAGGCAGCGGAGTACACGTAGGGACTGGTGCCGGCGTTCGAGCGGAGCGAGCGGACTGCGCTCGCGCCGCGCAGCACGATGAGCATCCAGTCGGCGGAGTCCGTCGCAGGAAACGTGTAGCGCGCGGCGTTCGTGCCCTCGTCCGCGGCCGCGACGCGCACCGCGGCCTCCTGCGCGTCGCCGACGATGTTCTGGCTCGCGAGGCGCATCCAGCCCTGGCCGATGGTGTCTGCGATGGGGCTCGCGGTCGCGTACCGATCGAGCAGCAACAGCACGCGATCACCCGGGCGTGCAGCCTCAGGCGGCACGACGATGACGTTGCCCCCCGACGGGGCAGCGACCGCGTAGGTGACGGCCACGATGGTGACGCCGCCTGCGCCCCCGTCGCCGATCGCACCGTCGAGCGGTGCACCCGGCACGCAGTGCGCGACGGAGCCCGAGCTGTCGCAGGTCGAATCGGGCGGGCACTCCACGAGCGTCGCGCACGCGTTCACGCACTCGCCCGCGACGCAGATCAGGCCGCCGCCGCACGTGCTCGCGCCGCTGCAGACGTCGTCGTCGAGCGCGCACGTGCCGGTCCCGGCGATGAGCAGGCAGCGCGCGCCGATCGGACAGTCGCGGTTGGCGACGCACTCGGTCCGGCAGCGTCCGCTCCGGCAGACGAGCGGCGATGCGCACTCGGAGCTCGTCGCGCATCGGGCACCGATCGCGCTGCTCGCCTGACACGCGAGGAGCAAGAGGCACGAGGTGAGCGCGAGCGGCCGCAAGCCCACAGACTCCGGGCATCCGGGTCGCCGGGTCAAGGGTCGCGACGCGTGATTCGCGCGTACACGAATCCCGATCGTTCCTCTACGATGAGAAGATGAAGAAGGCGGAGGCAGGCGGGGGCCAGTCGGCATCGGAGCTCATCTCGAAGCGGATCGCGGATCTCGGGGACTGGCGTGGCGAGACGCTGAGCAAGATGCGCAAGCTCATCAAGGAAGCCGACCCGGAGGCCGTCGAGGAGTGGAAGTGGATGGGCACGCCGATCTGGTCGCACGACGGCATCATCTGCACGGGCGAGTCCTACAAGAAGGTCGTGAAGCTCACCTTCGCCAAGGGCGCGGCGCTGAAGGATCCGAAGCGTCTCTTCAACTCGAGCCTCGATGGAAACGTCCGCCGCGCGATCGACATCCCGGAAGGAGCGAAGATCGACGCCGTCGCCTTCAAGGCGCTCGTTCGCCAGGCGGTCGCCCTCAATCAGTCGAAGCCTCCCAAGAAGAAGCCGAAGGCCTGAGGGCGTACTCCGCGTTCCTGGTCACCGCTCACGAGCACGCGGCGTGGCCCCGCATCGCATGAGGCCTTGTGGCCGAGGCCCTTTCTGAAACAAACTCTGCGCCGCTGCGGTTCTCGAGATCGAGTCCGAACGACGGAGCGTGAGGGGCGAGATGGCGAACGGATTTCTGAGGGGGCTTGCGAAGGTCGGGCTGGTGCAGCTGGACGACGCGGAAGCGCGCAAGATGGCCGCCGCCGAGCCCGATCCGGCCGATGACCCCGAGATCCAGCGGATGGTCGCCGAGGCCGAGCGCGCCCAGACGCCGCCCGCGACGACGAAGAAGCGAGCACCGTCCTCGCCCGCGCCGTCCGCGCAGGCGAAGAGGACGCCCACGACCCCGCCCGCGCCGAGCGGCGGTGGCAAGCCGAGCAGCGGGGGCGGAGAGATCACCGAGGGGACGCCGTTCGAGGCGTACTACGAGGCGGACGCCGTGCCGCCGTCGCCGTATTCAGCCGAGAAGCTTCTGCGGCTCCTCGACGGCCTGCGCGCGATGGACGTGAACACACGCAAGTCGGCGGTGCTCGCGATGGATGCCGCCGACGACAACTGGACGATCGCGGACGTGGTCCTCGACGCGCAGCGCAAGACGCAGACGCTCGGCAAGACCACGGCGACCCTGGCGGCGCAGCTGACGACCATCGTCGACCACGCGCGTCAGCAGAAGGAGGCGCGCGACCAGTACCTCGCGGCCGCCACCGCGACCATCCGCAAGAAGATCGACGAGCTGGAGCACACGCTCCAGACGGAGATCGCCGACATCGCCGCGCAGAAGGCCCAGCTCGACGCCCACGTCGAGGCGGCGCAGGGCGCGTTCCAGCGCGAGAGCGCGCGGCTGGGAGCCGAGCAGCAGAGGCTCGCCGAGATCCCCAACACGTTCGTGATCGAGCGCGGTGGCCGCTGACGCGCCGACGCCTGTTGCAGAGATAGAGGAAGACCCATGGCCCAAGCACGACTGACCCCGTTCGCGAAGATCCTGATCGCCGTGATCATCCTCGGCCTCACCGCGACGGCGGCGTGGTACCTCGGCCTGCGCCAGCTCTTCGCGGGCGGCGCCGGTGGCGAGGTGGCCGGCGATGGAGCGGGCGGCGACGGGACCGCGACCGTCCCCGGGGCCGATCCTCCGACGACGACGACGGGCTCGGCGACCGGCGCGGTCGGTACCGCCGCGAACCCGCTCAAGGTGTCGCTGGTCAGCTTCCACGGCTACGCGCCTGCGCTCCTCGCCAACGGTCGATCGCTGACGACGCAGCCGGGCTCGATCTTCGATCGCGGCGGCGTCCACGTCGAGTTCGTCATCCAGGACGACCTGCCCACGCTCGCGACGATCTTCGAGTCCGGTGCCGCGCACTGCGCATGGCGCACCAGCGACTTCTGGGCGCAGGAGCAGCCGAACCTTCGCAACGCGGGCCTGGACGCGCGCGGCGTCGTGATCGTCGACAACACGCAGGGCGCGGACGCCGTGATCGCTCGGGACGCCAGCATCCAGCGCATCGAAGACCTCGTCGGCAAGCGGATCGCGCTCCTGCAGTACACGCCGTCGCACGGCATGCTCGTGGACGCGATCGAGAACTCGAGCCTGACCGCGCGTCAGCGGACGCAGATCCAGATGGTCTTCATCAACGCGGACGAGGGCACGGCCGGCGTGCGCGCTGCGTTCAACTCGGGGCAAGTGGACGCCGCCGTGATCTGGGATCCGGATCTCTCGCTCGCCATCAACGCGACGCCTGGCGCCCACGTCATCTACTCGACGCGCTCGGCGACCAACCTCATCTACGACATGATCGTCTGCGACCAGCGCGTGCTCGACGACGCCGCGAACCAGCACGCCATCCAGGCGTTCGTGCACGGCTGGCTCGATGGTGTGACCGCGGCAGAGGCCGATCATGCCGCGGCGCTCGATGCGCTCGTGCAGACAGAGCAGTTCTTCGAGCTGCTCGCGCACGAGCAGGGCAATGCCTTCGTCACGGGGCTCTTCGACAACCTCGTCTGGACGGGGCTCGACGACAACGCGCGCATCCTCGGGCTCGCGGGCGGAACCAACATCTACGAGAGCGTCTACCGCCGCTTCGACCGCATCTACCGTGAGGCCGGCGCGCTCGCGAACCCCGCGTCTCCGGTGATCGCTGCGTCGGACTCGTTCGACTACCGCTACGTGCGCGCGCTCGTCGACGCGACGCCCGCCGTTCGCGTGGAGGCGCAGCGGCCGCAGTTCGTGTTCACCGAGGCCGAGCGCACGACCGTCGCCGAGGCGACGCCGGAGGTGACGCGACCCGTGGACGTGCACTTCGCCACCGGCTCGGCAGAGCTCACCCGTCGCTCGCAGCAGACCATCGACACCGAGATGGTCCCGCTGATCGAGAGCCACGGCTCGGCCTACATCGAGGTCTCGGGGAACACCGACGCGACGGGGACGCGCAGCGTGAACCAGCGCCTCTCGCTCCAGCGCGCGCAGGCGGTGGTCGACTACCTCGTGACGCAGTGGGAGTTCCCGCGCGAGCGCTTCGTCGTCACCGGCAACGGCTCGGAGCACCCGCTCTGCGACGAGCACGCGCCCGAAGAGGGCATGACCCTCGAGCAGTGTCAGGAGCGCAACCGCACGACGCGCGCTGCCGTGCTCGCTCGCGAAGTCCCGGCGGCGCCGCCCGCCGCGAGGTGATCCCATGTGGAACCCCTACGAGCCGATCGCCGCCGGCACGCGTCGGGCGCTCGGGCTCTCTTCGGTCCTGACCATCCTCGGGATCTGGGCGGCGCTGGCGGGGTTCTCGCTCGTGAGCCCGGCGCGTCTGCCGGCGCCGCTGGCGGTGCTCAGCGCCCTCTCGCGGCTCGCGTGGGATCCGGCTCGCGGTGAGAGTCGGCTCTTCGATGCGACGCTCGCCTCGGTGAGTCGCGTGCTCGTCGCGGGCGTGCTCGTCATCGTGGTCGGCGTTCCGATCGGGATCCTGATGGGCGCGTCCCCTCGCCTGAACGCTGCGCTCTCGCCGTTGGTGGATCCGTTCCGCTCCGCGCCGGTGGTCGCGTTCCTGCCCATCCTCGTGATGTGGCTCGGCATCGGGGAGCTGATGAAGGTCGCGTTCCTGTTCGTCGGCGCCGTCGTCTTTCTCATTCCGATGGTGCGGGACGCGATCCTCGCGGTACCGCAGCAGCACTGGATCTCGGCGCGCGATCTCGGGGCGACGCCGTGGGAGGCAGTCAGGGTCTCGGTGATCCCGATGGCACGACCGCGCATCGCGGACGCGATCACCGTCGCAGTCTCGGTCATGTGGACCTACATCACCGTGGCCGAGTACGTGAACGCCGAGCGGGGCCTCGGGCAGCTGATCGCGAACGCGCGGCGCGTCTCCGCGATGGATCAGCTCTTCGTGGGGATCTTCACCATCATCGGGCTCGCGCTGGTCACGTACTTCGCGATGGTCGCGATCAAGAAGCGCCTCTATCCGTGGGAGACCGAGTGACCGAGACCCCGAAAGCCGAGACGCCTGCAGCGAAGGACGAGACGCCGGCGTTCACCTCGGTCGAGCTCTCCGGCATCGTGCAGGAGTACCCCGCAGGGGATGGCAAGCCGCCGCACCGTGTCCTCGAGAACGTCGACCTCACGTTCGATCGACCGGGCATCAACATGCTCCTCGGGCCTTCGGGCTGCGGCAAGTCCACGGTGCTGCGCATGATGGGGGGCGTGCGACCGATCGGCGCCACGACCCCGACCCAGGGCAAGGTGTTGATCGGGGGCGTGCCGTGCGAGGACGCGCACGAGGACGCGGTGATGGTCTTCCAGCGCTACGCGAACCGCCCGGACCTGAGCGTCTGGGACAACGTGGCCCTCCCGTTCCGCTTCAAGCTCTGGAAGCGCAAGGTCGATCGCGCGACGTGGACGAAGCGAGTCGACGAGATCCTGACGGCGGTCGGGCTGGCCGACAAGAAGGAGCTTCGCCCCGCTCAGCTCTCAGGCGGGCAGAACCAGCGCGTGGCGCTCGCGCGCGCGCTCGTACTGCGTCCCAAGATCCTCCTCATGGACGAGCCGTTCGGCGCGCTCGACGCGCAGACCCGAGAAGAGATGCAGCGGCTCCTCGTGAGCTTGCTCGAGTCGCAGCCGTGTCTCGTCGTGTTCGTCACGCACGACGTGTCCGAGGCGATCCTGCTCGGCGACCGCGTCATCGTGATGTCGGGCAGCCCGGCGACCGTGGTGGACGACTTTCCCATCACCGAGGCGCGGCCCCGCTCCAACGCGTGGGTGATGAGCTCGCCGATCGTACAGATGAAGGACCGGATCCTCGCCCGCCTGCACGAGAGCAAGGGACACGGACAGGTTCGAGTATCCTTCTGACGAGGACGCCGTGTCGCGCTGGAGCCAGAGCACGAAGAAGACGTCGTATCTCCGCGAGATGCTCGCGCACCAGTACAGCCTCTACGGTGCGCTGGGATCCGCGGCAGCCGCCTCGGTGCTCGCGATCCCGCTCGGCATCGGCCCGGCGCTGATCCCTCTGCTCGCGTACGGCGCGAGCACGACGATCGCCGCGCTCTTCGTCCCGGGGTCGGCCAAGTTCCGGGAGGCCGTCGATCGTCGGAAGAGAGGCGAGGCACGCGAGGCAGCGCGCAGCCAGTCGATCGGCGAGATCAAGAAGCGCGTCGGCGACGAGCACCACAACTGGGGTGTCTACAGCCGGATGATCGAGCGTCGGGACGCCCTGCGGGCGGCGGCCGCGCTGCGCGAGAACGCGATCACCGACCAGGACGTCGACCGGCTCGACGACGCGACCGTCGACTACCTCGGGCTCTGGCTCGGGCGTGTGGCGATCTACGAGCGCAACCAGGCGTTCTCGGAGCCCGCGCTCCTGGCGCGCATCGAGCAGCTCGCGGCAGAGATCGAGGCGACGGAGCATCCGGAGAACAAGCGTCGGCTGATCAAGGCGCGCTCCGATCTGGTGGGGCTCGTGAAGCGGCGCCAGGAGATGCACACGCGTGACGCGGCGGCCGAGGCGACGATGCTCTCCATGTCCGACACGTTCGACGAGGTCTATCAGCGAGTGATGGCCAACCCGACCTCGGAGGACGTGGTGCAGGCGGAGCTCCGCTCGGCGGTCGACCGGCTCGACGTGGAGGAGGAGCTCGATCACGTGCTCTATGGCGAGGTCGAGGCGCTGCTCGGCAATAGCTCGTCCGCGAGCGGGCGCAGCGAGGGCGGCTCTTGAGGGTCACGCGGGAGAAGCTGCTCGCCTGGTACGACGCGCGTGAGGCCGGCAGGACCGTGGGCGTCGCGCTCGCGGGCTGCTTCGGCTCGCTTCCCGGAGCGGTGAAGTTCGTCGCGCGCTACGCGGGCTGGAACGGCGTCTTCGGCTCCGCGGTCGCGGGGCTCTCGTCGAAGATCGGCCGGAGCCGCTCGCTCTTCCACGAGGAGGGCTTCCCGCGGCCCCTCTCGGACCGCAGCGTGCTGCTCGCGAGCTGGTTCTTCGATGCGGCCCGCGACGAGTTCGACGACCACGACACGCCGTACCGCGACACGCACCGTTGCCTCGCCCAGGCGACGCTCGCCGGGATGATCGAGCACGCAGTGGAGAACGGCTTCCCTGAGCTCGGATCCCGCGACCGCCTCGAGCAGACGCTCGCCGAGCCGGCTTGGCTGGAGGCGCTGCGCGACCGCGTGGCCGTCGGCTACGGTCACGGGACACCCGACGATCGTCCCGCGATTTTCGAGGCGATCGGCTTCCACCTGGGCTCGGAGCTCCTCGCGGATCGCGAGTTCACGACGATCGACGCGCAGCTCCGCGAGCGCCACGCGGCGCTCGTCGAGAGCTTGATGTCCCGGACGGTGACGCTCGCGGGCCAAGCACATCCTTGTTACCAGTGGATCCGCATCCACTCGGCGCACGGGGGCGGCGCGGAGGAGGAACACTTCGCCTGGGCGCTGCGCGGAGTCGACACGGCCTTCCGCTACTCGCCCGCTGGCGAGCACGAGCTGCTCGAGGCGAAGGTACGCGAGGGCTACCTGAAGTTCGCGAAGGACCACCAGGAGTTCTTCGCCCGCGTCGGGGAGTGAAGAGCGGCGCCGAGTCGATCAGAGCGGCGCGAGCGGCGACAGAAGGAGGAACGCGGCGAGGTCGTGCGTGCCCACGAGGCCCGCAGGGAGCGCGTGGTCGCTGTCGTGGTCGCTGTCGTGGTCCACCGCGACGACGGTGTGGTGCTCGAGGTCCAGGGCCGCGCACGCGAGCGTCGGCGCGATGGAGCAGACGACGATGTCCTGACGTGAGCGGCAACATTCGTCTACTACTCGGAGCTGCAGTCGCTACCGAACGACTTTCGCGGCCCAACATGTTCGTCGTGCTCGACACCGACGGCACACCGCGCTGCGCGTCCATGGTATTGCTCGCTCGGTGGCCGCAGCGCTTCGCAACGCGCGTCCGATCGTGGGAGCGCCACGCGACCCACGCCCGCCAGTCTGTTTCGCAGGCCGAGTGCTCGTCGGAGCGAGCGGCGGAGATCTGCTCGTGTGGCGCGATACGTCGTCGCCCGAGCGCGCGTGGTCGGCCCCGACGGGCGTGATCACGTACTTGCTCGCTCGCCCGGGTCGAGCCGAGGTCGCGCTGACGACGACGAGCCGCGAACTCTGGGCGTTCGACGTGACGAGCGGCACCGCGCGAAAGCTCGTCGCCGACGTTCTCGCGTCCGCGTCCTTCGTCTTCTCCCCGGACGGCGGGCGCATCGCGCTGCCGCTCGGCGTGCGCGGTGCGACGTTGATTGCCGTCGACACCGGCGAGGCGACACCGATTGCGGGCGCGATCGCCGACAGCGATCCGTTCTCGTGGGACGCGGACGGCATCGTTTTCATGGACCACGAGCCCGGCAGCTTCAGTGCGCGCTATCGATTCTGGCGCTGTGCAGGCCCGATGGTGTCGCTCGACGGTCAACGCGCACCGTGGTGGACGTCGAGCGACGGCAGTGTGCGCGTGAGCTGCGGCCTCGGTGGATGGCGTGTGCGCACGGCTGGCACGGAGCGGCCGATCGCGATGATCGAGCCGTCGTTCATGCCGCACCTCGAGCCGCGCGCGCCGTGGGCAGGCCCGCATCGCTGGGTGGTCGATCGCGAGCCGCTCGTCCTGGTGGACTTCGTTCGCAACGCGTCCACCGAACTCGACCCCGAGTACGCGAAGCTCGAAACCGCGAGCGCTGACGGCACAACGCTCGTGCTGCGTCGCAACGAGCGCCTGTTCGCCGCGGAGATCGACGAGCGAGCGTTGGTTTGGAAACCGCTGCCCGACCTCGCCCCACGATCTGCGTTGCCATCGTCTTCGTCTCCGCGTCCGGTCCAGCCTCGGTCTGCGTTCTCGCCCACGCTCTCACGCGCGCGGTCACCCGTCGCGTCACGCGCGCCGGCGCCCGCACCCGCGCCCGCCCACTCACCCCCGCACACACTCGACGCAGCGTTCGCGCTCTTCGTCCACCGAGTCCGCTCGATCGACGAGTTCGATTCTGAGCTTCTCTCGTCGACGCCGCTCTTCGAAGCGCTGGCCCAGGCGTCCGGCTCGCTCGTGGCATTCGGCGAGCCCGCGATCGAGCGCCTGATCGCCGCGCTCGAGGTCGAAGCTCCGAAGGGCCTCGCCCGTGCCGCTGCGCACACGCTCGGCACGCTCGGACCCGCCGCGATCGGTGCCTACGACGCGTTGCGCTCCCGCGTCGGCGTGACGGACGACTGCGCGGCCGCTTGCGTCGCGATCGATCCGGCGCGTGCCGTGCGCGATCGCGTGCTCATGCAGGTCACCCCCGCGTCACGTCGACCGGTGATGAACGCGCTCGCGCGCACCGCCACCGGCTGCACGGCCCTGACCGAGGCGCTGCGCGACGCGAGCGAGGAGGTGCGACGCGAAGCGGTCGAAGCGCTCGCGCATTCCGTCCTCGATCCGATCGTCGCGCTCGCTCCTGCGCTGCACGATCCCGACACTCGTGTGCGCGCAGCCGCCATGAGCGCGCTCGCTGTCATCGCCGATCCACGCGCCGTCGATGCGCTGCTCGACGCGTTGTGCCACTACGACGGACCGCCGGACGCCGTCGCGTGCGTTGCACGCGATCGACGCGCTGGCGCGATCATCGACGCGATCGTGCGGCGCGACGTCTCTCGCGTCGACGATCCGCTCTTCGATCTCCGCGCGCTTCCCATCCTCCTGCCGGGTCACACGCTCGCTGCGCTCACGCGCGATGCGCTGGTCCGACAGGTCGCACACGTCCTCGTCGCACGCTCGTCTCGCCCACGAGATCGGGCTTACTTCGAAGTGGCACGCGTCGTCGCGGCGGCGCTCGGCGACCGTCGCTTGATCGGTCCGCTCGTGGAAGCCGGACAGCCGGCGCACGCGGCGCCCAATCCGAAGGTGCTCTCGGGCATCGGCTGGGACGCGCTCGAACGTGGCGAG
>JAYVCF010000472.1:0-7539 GCA_043750095.1 Deltaproteobacteria bacterium | reverse complement strand
GCCCTTGAACGGGTGCCGCCCGGTCAGCGTGAAGTAGAGGACGGCCCCGAGACCGTAGACGTCGCTCGCGGGCGTGGCCTCGCCGCCGATGATCACCTCCGGGCTCATCGTGGCGGGCGTGCCGGCGACGGCGCCTGTCTGCGTCAGTTGATGTGCGCCCTCGCTCGCCGCGCGCGCGATCCCGAAGTCGAGCACCTTCACGAAGTCGCCTTCGCCACCCGCGCTCGTGACGAAGAGGTTCTCGGGCTTCACGTCGCGATGCACGATGCCCGCGTCGTGCGCCTCGGCGAGCGCGCGCGCCGCCTGCGTGACCATGTACACCGCGCGCGCCGCGGGCATCGCCCCCCGTTCTTTCACGAGCTCGCCGAGGCTCATTCCCTCGAGCAGCTCCATCGCGTAGTAGAGGAGGCCATCGTCGGTGGTTCCGGAGTCGAACACGCGCACGGTGTTGGGGTGCGTGAGGCCCGACGAGAGCCGTACCTCGCGCTCGAATCGGGCCGCGGCGAGCTCATCCGTCTCCTCCGACAAGCGGAGGATCTTCAGCGCCACCTCGCGCTCGAGCCCGCGATGCCAGGCGGCCCAGACCTCGCCCATGCCGCCCTTTCCGATGCGACGGCGCAGCGCGTAGCGGCCGATGCTCCGTGCTTCGGTGATGGACCGTCGCAGCTGGAAGAGCCGATTGCTCGCGATGATCACGATCGCGGTCGTGGTCACGATCAAGCTCAGGTGCGCGACGAAGGGATAGAGCGCGTCCATGTCGGTGAGCTGCCCGCGCATCGGCGGATACAAGAGCGCGCCGATCACCATGCCCAGCGGATAGATCGCGCTCGCGCCGATCATCGGCCACGCGTGCTTGCTCGCCGGCCGCGGAACGATCGTGGTCCCCGCGAGCACCGCCAGGATCGACTCGGCGAACGAGCTCGTCAGCCCGCCCGTGACGGAGGCTTCGAGCGTGAGCGTCAGCATCAGCAGGTAGATGGTCCCGTAGAGCAGGAACATGAACTCGCCGATCGAGATGGTGGGCCGCCGCTGCACGCGATGGAGCGCGATCAGGAACCAGGGCATCGGCAGCGCGCGAAGTGCGATCAGCAGCGGAAGATCGGCCCAGACGTCGCGCGCCACGACGTGCGCGATGTCGATCACGACGAAGAGGGGCCAGACGATGCACGCGAACAAGAGGACCGGGCGCGATCGGCGGAGATCACCCAGGTGCTCGCGGCCGTGGACCGCATGCTTGATCGCGGCGGGACGCGCCGAAGGCGTGACGATGCCGGTGGTCGACGTCGAGGCGCGAGCGGGAGTCTCTTCCGGAGTCACGGGGACTCAGCCACCGAGGTGCGCGGTCACGCGCGAGGTCGCGCCCGGCCGCACGTTCACGGTCTGGTGCTGCCCGGTGCCGCTTCCGTTCGGTCGCAGCTCGACGTCGTGTCGCCCGGAAGGCACTTGCAGCTGTCGCGGGGTCCGACCACGCAGCTCGCCGTCGACGTAGATGTCGGCCCAGCCGCCCGAGACGCTGATCGCGATCGTCCCCGGTCCCGTGCGCGGTGCGCGAGCCGCGGGGGGCAGGGTATCAGCGACCGTCGCGGTGGCTGCGGTCGGCGGTGGTGCCTCGACGACGGTCGCGGGCGCCGCGGTGACGAGCGTCGTGGGCGGCGGCGCCATCAGAGGCGCGATGACCGACGTCGTGGGGACCGCACCGGAAGTCGCCGAGGATGCGAGCAGCGGCAGCGGCGTCGCTTCCGGCGCGGGCGGGCTCGTCGTCGCGACGATGACGACTCCGATCAGCGCGACGAAGAGAACGCCCCCGAGTGCCGCGGGCCAGATCCAGGGCGGCATGCCCGCGCGGGGTGTCTCCGCTGGGGGTGCTGCCGCGAACGCGCCCGAGCTGGCGGCACTGGCGCCGACGGATGCGGACGTCGCCGGCAGAGGAGCGCTGTCGGCGACGGCATGAATCGCCGTGGGCACGATCGCTTCGGCGCGCGTCGGCGCGGGCGCGTGCAAGGGCGCCGCGGTCACGTCGGCCATCATGCGCTGGCCACTCTTGCTTCCGACGACGAGCGCGTCGCTTCCCGTCTGCAGAACGCTCGCGACCACACCCAGCTTCGCCTGCCGCTCCTTGGCGAAGAGCTCTTCCATCAGCTCGCTGAGATCGCCGAGCCCGGCCGCGACGCCGCTCGAGCTCACGAACGCATTGAGCTCGCGCGCCATCGCACGCGTGGTCGTGTAGCGCTGATCGAGATCGCGCTCGAGCGCCTTCATCACGATCCGATCGAGCTCCGGCGGGACACCCGCGCGCACGCTCGAGGGCGGCATGATCGGCTCGTTCGCGACCGCCGAGATGAGCTCGACCTCTTGGCGCTTTCCGAAGAGGCGCTTCACCGCGAGCAGCTCCCAGAGGCAGACGCCCAGCGCCCAGACGTCCAGGCGCCGGTCGATCGACTTTCCGCGGACCTGCTCGGGCGACATGTAGCCGAGCTTTCCCTTGAGGTTGCCCGTCTGCGTGTGATGAAGACGCCCCTCGGCGAACGCGACGCCGAAGTCGACGACCTTCACCGCGCCGTCGTACGTCACGAAGATGTTGTGCGGCGAGCAGTCGCGATGGATCACGCCGAGCTTCTTGCCGCGCTCGTCCGTCAGTTCGTGCGCGGCGTGCAGGCCCTCGCAGGCATCGGCGATGATCTTCGCGGCGAGCGCGCGCCACCTCGGTGACGTCGCGATCGCCGGCTGCGCGTTGAGCGCGCGAAGGAGCGAGCTGAGCGGCTGTCCGACCAGGTACTCCATCGCCATGTAGTACGTGCCGTCGACCTCGCCGAAGTCGAAGACGCTGCACACGTTCGGATGCGTGATGCGCGCCGAGAGCCGCGCCTCGTCGAGGAACATCTCGACGAACTCCTTCTTCTTGGCGAGGTGCGGATGAATCCGCTTCACCGCGAGCGCGCGATCGAAGCCCGCGGGTCCCTTGCTGCGCGCGAGGTAGACGCTCGCCATGCCGCCGGACGCGATCTCGTAGCGAAGGTGGTAGCGGCCGAACTGGCGCTCGTCCTCTTCGACCGGGACGAATTGGTCCGCCTCCGCGCCCTCGATGCTCGGTGTCAGCCCTCCTACTCCCGAGCCACTTCCGGTCATCGCGGATCTACCAGCGTATCACCGGGACGTCCGGCTGCGTGTGATCCGAGGGGCCGGAGCTGACGCCGACGGCGATGCCGACGATCACGGCGACGAGCACCGCCGCGCCGATGCCCACGCCGAGGCCGATCCAGAGGCCGCTTTCGTCGTGCGAGTCGTTCGGCGTGTCGCGGACGAAGAGCGAGGTGGCGGCGGGCGCGGGCGTGGGGACCTCCAGCTCGGGGACGGGTCTGCCGCCGTGGACGATCGGCGCGTCTGCGCTGCCGCTCGTCGCGACGATGGCGCCGCCGGGTCCGATGGCCTCGACCCAGGCCTCGACGCTGGCGTGCTCGGGCACGTCGAGGTGCAGCGAGCTCGCGTCGGAGTCGCTCCACTCGCCGTCGGCGACACGAACGTGCGTGCGCAGCGAGTGAACGAGACCCATTCCGTCGCGATGGACGTCCACGCTCATCGTGGTCGCGCCCGTCTCGTCGGCGAACGAGAGCTCGATCGCGAGCCCGCCCTCGCGCGCACCTTCCGCGAAGGCCTCGCCGAGCTCGGGAGGCGCTTCCGGCGGGAAGGCGTGCTGCGGATCGAGCTCGGCGAGCGCGGCGAGATCTCGCTGAGCCTGACGCTCGGCACCCGTGGCCCAACGCGCCATCGCGCGGCCCTCGTAGATCGCCACGAGATCGTCGCGCGTGAGGTGGGCGCCGCGCTCGGCCCGATCGAACGCTCGAATCGCCCGCGTGAAGCTCGCGGCTTCCAGCTGGCGTCGTCCTTCTGCGACCTGCGCGGACGCACTGCTGGCGAGGAGCCAGACGAGGAGCAGGGTGACCGAGCGCGAAACGACCCGCATGCAGCGCGACGATGATAACAGCGTATGTTCGGCGCGTGGCACGCGCGCGCACTGCTCGAGTGGGGGCCAAGGCACCACCACCGCCGCCCTCTGGATTCGTGATCGATCCACCGATCGAGCCCATGCTCAGCAAGGCGACCGAGGGCGAAGCGATCCCGCGCGGCGCCGTCAGCTACGAGCCCAAGTGGGACGGTTTTCGTGCGCTGGTGTTCCGCCGCGGCGAGTCGCTCTACGTTCAGAGCCGAGATCTCCGTCCGCTCGATCGATACTTCCCGGAGCTCGTCGAGGCGCTGCGCGCGAACCTGCCCGAGAGCATCGTCGTGGACGGAGAGATCGTGATCGCGACGAACGAGGGCCTGGACTTCGGCGCGCTGCAGCTCCGCCTTCATCCTGCGGCGTCGCGCGTGCAGAAGCTGGCGGCCGAGTCACCGTCCTCGTTCGTGGCGTTCGATCTCCTCGCGCTCGGCGACGAAGATCTGCGGGCGTGTCCGCAGCGTGAGCGCCGCGAGCGGCTCGAGGCAGCGCTCGCGCATGTGAAGGCGCCGATCCATCTGACGCCGAGCACGCGTGATCCCGTGCTCGCCGAGGAATGGTTCCGCCGATTCGAAGGCGCGGGCCTCGACGGCATCATCGCCAAGCCCGACGCCGCGACGTACCAGCCCGGCAAGCGCGCGATGTTCAAGATCAAGCACGCGCGCACGGCCGACTGCGTGGTCGCGGGCTTCCGCTGGCACAAGGACGGCGAGGGCAAGCGGGTCGGCTCGCTCCTGCTCGGCCTCCACGACGCCGAGGGACAGCTGCACCACGTCGGGGTGACGTCGTCGTTCACGATGCAGAAGCGCGGCGAGCTGGTCGAGCTGCTCGCGCCGCTGCGTGAAGGCGCGATGCAAGCGCATCCCTGGCGTGCGTGGGTCGAGTGGGCCGGAGGTAACGCGTCCGCGAGCTCGCCGCAGCGCATGCCGGGTGGCGAGAGTCGCTGGAGCCAAGGCAAGGACCTCTCGTGGGAGCCGCTGCGCATCGAGCGCGTCTGCGAGGTGAAGTACGACCACCTCGAGGGCGAGCGCTTCCGCCACGCGGCCACGTTCCAGCGCTGGCGCAAGGACAAGCAGCCGGCCGACTGTCGCTACGATCAGCTGGAGGTCACGCCTGCGTACGAGCTCGCGAAGATCTTCGGACGGGGATGACGATCATGGGGGAGCAGCGTTGCGGCTCCACACGGCCACGAGCCGATCGCGATCGGCCGCGCGGAGGTCGGGCGACGCGAGCGTCGCGTCGAGCGCGGGCAGCGCCTCGGCGCCGTAGGTGCTCACGAGAAGCTCGCTCGCGGCAGCGCTGGTGCTCTCGGAGGCGGCGAGCGTGACGAGGTTCGGAAGCACCTGCGGATCACTCCGGCTCGCGGGCGACATCGCGAGCGCGCGCGTGTAGCGCTCGAGCGCCTCGTCCATCCAGTGCATGCGCGTGAACGCATGGCCGAGGAGCAACACGGGGCGCGGGTCGTCGCGGTGTGCGCGCGCGTACGCGGAGATCGTGTTCAGATCGTGACGCACGGGCGGAGCCGGCCGATCGACGAGCCGACGCAGCGCGCGCAGCTCGGGCGCCATGTCGCTCGTCCACGGATCGGCAAGGGCAGCGGTGGCCTCGGGCTCGACGACCGGCGTGACCTCGGTCGCGGGCGGATCGTCCTCGACGACTACGACGTCCTCGGGCGCGATCTCGTCGGACGGAGCCTCGCTCTCGCTCTCGCTCTCGCTCTCGCTCTCGCTCTCGCTCCCGCTCTCGCTCTCGCTCCCGCTCTCGCTCTCGCTCCCGTCAGCCCTCGTCCACGTCTGCCACCCAAGGCCCCCGAGCGCGAGCGCCGCGACCACCCCAATCAGTACGAGCTGCGGAGTCATCGACTTGGTCCCGGGCGGCGCCGCTTCACGCGCGGGCGCGATCGAAGCGGTCTTCGGGGACACCGCGGCGGCAAAGTCGCTCGCGGTCTGCCATCGCTCGTCGACACTGCGCGCGAGCGCTCGCGCCACGGCGCGCTCGAGCGCCTCCGAAAACCGCGCGCCCGGCCGCGATGCCGCCAGCGTCGGCGCGTCCTCGCTCAGGCGTCGGCGCAGGAGATCGAGCGGCTCGCCCTCGAAGGGGCGAACACCGGTGAGCATCTCGAAGAGCAGCACCCCCGCCGCGTATACGTCGGCACGCGCGTCGAGCGTGGCGCCGGTCCCTGCTTCGGGCGCCATGTACGTAGGCGTACCCACGACGATGCCGGCCGCGGTCACCGCCGAGCCAGTGGCCGGGCCCACGAACTTCGCGAACCCGAAGTCGAGCAGCTTCACGTGGTCGTCGTGATCTGGCAGCGTCTGCAAGAACACGTTGGCCGGCTTCAGATCGCGATGGATCACGCCTCGCGCGTGCGCGTACGAGAGCGCGCGAAGCAGCTGCAGCGTGATGTCGATGGCGCGCTCGTGAGCGAGGGTCTGTCCGTTGGCGAGCAGGTCTCCGAGCGTCTTGCCCTGGAGCAGCTCCATCACGAGGTAGGGCGAGCCGTGCCAGATGCCGTAGTCGTTCAGCGCCACGATGTTGGGATGCGAGAGCGACGCGAGCGTCTGCGCCTCGCGCTCGAAGCGCTTGAGCACGCTCTCCTCGTGCGCGACCTCCGAGTGCAAGACCTTGAGCGCGACCAAGCGGTGCAGCCCGAGGTGCTCCGCGATCCAGACCATCCCGACGCCGCCGCGGCCGAGCGGCTCGACGATGCGGTAGCGCTTGTCGATCTCGACTCCGGGGCCGAGCCAGCCGGGTACGCCAGCGCCGGGCTGGGGATCGATCAGCGTGTGCACCCGCGAAGCCTACGCGATGCGAGCGCGACTTCGCCCGTCCGGAAAATTACGCGTAGGCGGCGAGCACACACGCGACCGCAGTGGACACCGCGACCAGAGGCAACGCCCACGTCAGGAAACGGTAGGCCTGCTCCTCGACATAGCGGCCCAGCGCTCTGCCGACGATGCGGTAGCGGAACACCAGGAGGTTCACGAGCAAGCTCGCGGCGAGCGTCACGTAGTTGAGCGCGAAGAGTCGCGAGACGGTGTTGTCCCCGACCCCGAGCGCGCTCATCTCCGAGCTGACCGTGAAGTTCAGCGCGATGATCGCGAAGAGGCCGCCCACGATCACGCTCGCGAGCTCGAACGCCTCGATCTTGAACTCACCATCCTCGTAGCGGTTCAGCCACATCGCCAGGAGCGGGATCAGGAGCGACGCGAGCAGCGGGATGAAGATCGGAGCCGCCGTGTGGGCCGCATCCCGGGCCACCGTCTGCGTCGCGCGGACACGATCGTGGACCTCGCCGTGCCAGCCGGCGATGCGCTCGCGATGAAGATCGATGCCGAGCGGGATCCAGCCCACCGCGGAGACGGAGCTGCCGATGCGCGTGAAGTCCAAGTCCGGCTGCCGCACCACGAGCGAGACGAGCTCGTGCGGCGCGCCCTCGGAGAGGATCTCGACCGCCAGCGCCTGCCGATCGAAGGGGAAGCGCGTGACGTCGAACGAGGTGTGGAAGCGCGCGGTCGTGCGCTCGAGCAGCTCCACCTCGCCCG
>JAYVCF010000471.1:0-7457 GCA_043750095.1 Deltaproteobacteria bacterium | reverse complement strand
GGCCGACGCGATCACGGTGGGCGGCAAGAAGATCCCCATCTTCGCGAAGAGGGATCCGGCCGAGCTTCCGTGGAAGGACCTCGGCGTCGACGTGGTGCTGGAGTGCACCGGGCACTTTCGCGACAAGGCGGGGGGCGAGAAGCACCGCACGGCCGGCGCCAAGCGCGTGATCATCAGCGCGCCCGGCGAGAAGGACATCGACGGCACGTTCTGCATGGGGATCAACCATCGGAGCTACGACCCGGCCAAGCACTTCATCGTGTCGAACGCCTCGTGCACCACCAACTGCCTCGCCCCGATCGCCAAGGTCGTCCACGACTCGTTCGGGATCCTCAAGGGCCACATGGTCACCGTGCACTCGTACACGAACGACCAGAACATCCTCGATCTGCCGCACAAGGATCTGCGGCGCGCGCGCGCGGCGGCGCTCTCGATGATTCCGTCCACGACCGGCGCGGCGAAGGCCATCGGCCTCGTGCTGCCGGAGCTCAAGGGCAAGCTCGACGGCACGTCGATCCGCGTTCCTACGGCGGACGTCTCGATCACGTGCATGACGGTGCAGGTGGCGAAATCGACGACGGTGGCCGAGGTGAACGCGGCGCTCGAAGCCGCCGCGAACGGGGCGCTGAGAGGCATCCTCGGCTTCGAGACGGCGCCGCTCGTGTCGAGCGACTTCATCGGTGACCCGCGCAGCTCGATCGTGGACGCGGCGCAGACCGCGGTGGTCGGAGGCGACCTCGTCGAGGTGCAGAGCTGGTACGACAACGAGTGGGGCTTCTCGCAGCGGATGGTGGATCTCGCAGAGCACGTCGGCCGCTCGGAGAACGCCTGAAATGTCGTCCAACCCGATGCTGGAAGGCATCGCGTCGATCGAGGAGCTGCCGCTTCAGGGCAAGCGCGTGTTCATCCGCGTGGACTTCAACGTCCCGCTCGACGGGACCACGGTCACCGACGACACGCGCATCCGCGCCGCGATCCCCACGCTGAAGTTCGCGCTCGAGCACGGCGCGCGCGTGGTCGTCGCCTCCCACCTCGGTCGGCCACGGCCTTCCGCGGGAGCCGGGGGCGGCGCGGATCCCAAGTACTCGATGGAGCCCGCCGCGCATCGGCTCGCCGAGCTGATGAGCATCGAGGTGTTGCTCGCGGACGACTGCATCGGCGACGGGCCGAAGAAGGTCGTGACCGACCTGCGCGAGGGCCAGCTCGCGTGCCTCGAGAACCTGCGCTTCCACGCCGAAGAAGAGGCCAACGACGACGGCTTCGCGCGCGAGCTCGCCAAGCTCTGCGACGTGTACGTGAACGACGCGTTCGGAACGGCGCATCGCGCACACGCGTCGGTCGCGGCGCTGCCGAAGCTGATCCGTGATCGCGGCGTCGGGATGCTGATGCGCGCCGAGCTCGACGCGCTGGGCAAGCTCCGCGGCGAGCCGCCGCGACCGTACGTGGCGGTGCTGGGTGGCGCGAAGGTCTCCGACAAGATCGCGGTGCTCGATGCGCTGCTCCTGAAGGTGGACGTGCTCGCGATCGGAGGCGCGATGGCCAACACGTTCCTCGCGGCCAAGGGCATGAGCGTGGGCAAGAGCCTCGTCGAGGAGGACAAGCTCGCGCTCGCGCGCACGATCCTGGCGCGCGCCGAGGACAAGAAGGTCCGCGTGCTCCTGCCGAGCGATGTGGTGGTCGCGGGCTCGCTCGATGCGACGGTTGGGCGCGTGGTCCTCGCGAGCGAGATCCCCGCCGACATGATGGCGCTCGACATCGGGCCCGCGTCGGTCGCGCACTTCACCGACGGCTTCCGCGGCGCGCGCACGGTGTTCTGGAACGGACCGATGGGCTTGTTCGAGAAGAGCGCGTTCGCGGCCGGCACGAACGGCGTCGCGAAGGCGCTCGCGGAGCTGAAGGGCGCGTTCACGGTGGTCGGTGGTGGCGACAGCGTCGCAGCCGTGCAGCAAGCCGGCCTCGCGGCCTCGTTCAGTCACGTCTCGACGGGCGGCGGCGCCTCGCTCGAGCTGATCGAGGGACGAAAGCTCCCGGGCGTCGAGGCCCTGCGCATCGCGGCGCCGACGTGACCTCTCGGGATCGTACGCCGCTGGTCTGCGGCAACTGGAAGCTGCACCCCGCGACGATCGCCGCGTCCGAGGCGCTCGCGCGCGAGGTGATCGCGATGCTGCGCTCGCCGGAGAGCGCGTCGCCCCTCGGCGTCGAGGTCGCCGTCGCGCCGGTGTTCACTGCGCTCGCTGCCGTCTCGCGCGTGCTCGCAGGTACGAGCGTCGCGCTCGCCGCGCAAGACACGTGCGCGCACGAGCAGGGTGCGTTCACGGGCGAGGTCGCGCCCGCGATGCTGCTCGATGCCGGCTGCGGCCTCTGCATCATCGGCCACTCGGAGCGTCGTCAGTTCTTCGGTGAGACGGACGCAGGCGTGAGCAAGAAGCGCGAGGCGCTGCTCGGCCGCGGCCTACGGCCCATCGTCTGCGTCGGCGAGCACCTCGCCGATCGTGAAGCAGGCCGCGCGATCGAGGTCGTGCTGCGTCACATCGACGCAAGCTTCGACGGCGCCGACGCCGCGTCGCTCGCGCGCTGCGTGATCGCCTACGAGCCCGTCTGGGCCATCGGCACCGGCAAGGTCGCGCAGCCGGAAGACGCACAGGCGATGCACGTCGCGATTCGCGGCCGCCTCGCTGCGAAGTTCGGCGACAAGGCCGCCGCCGCCATGCGCATCCTCTACGGCGGCAGCGTGCGGCCCGACAACGCGCCCGACCTGATGGCCGAGCCGGACATCGACGGCGCGCTGGTTGGCGGGGCGTCACTCGACGCCAAGGGGTTCGCAGCGATCGTACGCGCGGCGGTCCGGCCGTAGTCGGTCAGTGCGGGTCGGGCCCGAGTCGCTTCTCGACCAGCTCGAGTCGCCGCCTCAGCTCGTCGAGCATCGCGTCGTGCTTGTCCGCGATGAGCCGCATGACGCGCCCGTGCGCGACCAGCTGTCCGGCGAGATCGACCAGCACGTGCTCGATGGCGCCGACGCGCTCGGTAAGCACGTCGACCTTCGACTCCAGGCTGCCGAGCCGCGCGTTGGTCTGATCGAGCCGCGCGTTGGTCTCGCGCTGGAGATCCGCCAGCGTGTCGAAGCCACGCGACATGATGTTCTCGAGACGCTCGAGCTCCCGGCTTTCCACGTCCACAACGTAGCACGATCGCGCGCAGGCCGCGGGACGCGAGGCGCCCTGCGTCGGGCATCGCGGGCCGACGACGGGCCTCGCGTCACCCGAGCCACGCGCACCGTCCTCTCCGGCCGGACTCGGCGCCGGCAGCCTCGGCGACTGCGCGGATCGTGCGGGACACCCGTCGCGCAGCGCGCGCGTGGATCAGTTCGCTGGGGGCGTCGCGGCCGGCGCGGCTGGCGTACTGGCGCCCACCGCCGCCGCTCCGCCCGCGCTCGGCCGACGGACGTCGAGGAAGAACGCCGCGACGTAGTCGCGCTGTCGCGTGAAGCGCCCGGCGAGCGCGCCCTGAATGCTCGCGAGCTGGTGCGCGGCATCGTTGACGACCTTGAGCCCGTTGCTCACCAGCTTGGCGCGCTTCTGATCGCCCGCGTCGCGGTCATCGAGGCAGCCCTGCTGCGTGTTCGCGCGCCCGGTGAGGTCCTTGGCGATCGCGGCGCGCTCGGGGAACGCGGGCAGCTGGTCCATGCGATCGACCGCCTGCAGCGTCTTGTGGGGCTCGATCGCGATCTTCTCTTTGGTGAGCGTCGCGAGCGTCCGGCCGAACGCATGCTCGACGCCGAGGCCCGTCTTGCTGACGAGCGCGAGCGCGGTGCGCTTGCGGCCGACGCTGATGCCGCGATCGAGCACGACGTCGCCGATCTCCACGCGCGCCTGGAGGCGCGAGCCCTCGCCGAGGTCGTAGTCCTCGATCGCGCGATTGGCAGCGATGAGCTTCGGCAGATAGGCAGCGAGGAGCTTGCGCTGCGCCGCGAAGAATTTCTTGTCGTCCTTCTCGCGATCGACGTCGATCTCGGATGCTGCATCGAGCGCGTTCAGCGTGGTGGCGACGGCGGCGATCATCGTGGGGAGCGTGGAGTCTGGCGGTGCGAGCATGATCGAGATCTCCTTGGGTGGATGAGCGCGGCGAGATTCTTATCGGCGGGGCATGCTGTCAAGCGCGACGGCGCATGCGCGCGGCCAGGACGCCGGATCGCGGCGCGTGTGTGCGTCCGGGTAGGTCCGATCGGCCGGCGCGCGAGGTTCGGCGTTGACCCTGCTTCGGCGTGGGCAGACGCTGGTTCTGTCGATGGCGCTCGGGTTCACCCGAAGAGGTTCGCATGAGAGACGCACGCTCTACCCCGCTTCTCGGCGCGCTCCTCATGGCTTCGATCGCCGGATGCGTCGACGGCGCCGACCCCAGCTCGTCGATCCCCGCCGCGCTGAGCGTCGGGGGCCCGAGCGCGCTCACCACGTACGACGGCGTGAAGGCATGCACCAAACACTTCAGCGAATGGTGATCGCGGTAGCAACGCTGTTGGCGTCCTGCGAGATATGCGCGGGGGGGAGCGGCGCGGAGCAGGCGATCGAACTCGCCCTGAGCAGCGACACCTCCCGCGCGCCGATCGAGGATGCCAATGTTGTCTGCGTTCTCACCGGCCAATCTCTTCCGCAGCGGGTGACGTCGCCAGCCCCAGGTAGGTACGACTGCGATGGTCCGGCGGGGACCTACTCACTGGAGGTCTCTTGGCGCGGCCGCCTCCTTGTGTCGAGGATGGTGAGCGTGCCGGAGGCCGGCAGATGCGGGGGGGCCGAGACCGTCCATCTCGCGCTCAGCCTATCCGCCCCGCCCGCGGACGCGGGAACGTCGGGCGATGCGGCAGTACGCGCTCCCGATGACGGCGGCTCAACGGACGCCGCGGGCAACCGGGACTGAGGCATTCGCATGCGACGATGTCGGCGGAGCGTGGCAGTCGGCACGAGGGTATCGCTCGCGGGGGTGCAGCCATGAGAGTCGGAGCGACGAGCCGAGGAGCTCGACAGAGATGCGCGGCGCCGCGAGTGCAACGGCGCGCTTGGCCGCTGACGCTCGTGGCTCTCGCCGCGTGCGCGGCGTGCGAGGCGTCTGGCTACGATCCGACGGCCCGCGAGCGTACCGCCTGCGAGAACCTCGCGCGCATCCAACCATGCACCGTCGCCTGGATGGGCGAGATGGCCTGCGAGCAGGCCATGACCCTGCGTCGGCCCGGTGCGAGCTGCGCGAACGAGTACGACGGGTGGCTGGCGTGCGTGGCGGCCCAATCGACGTGCCCGAGCGGTGACGGCGTCCTGTGTCCGGTCGAGTACTCGGCGCTCGGACGATGCGAGATGCTCCACCCGTTACCCGACATGGGGACGCCCGATGCGGGCGCGGACCGACGGCTCGACGCCGCGCCGTTCGACGCGGCCACGCCGATCGCTGATGCCTACATCCCCTTCGTCGACGCGTGGCACCCCGACGCAGGGCCGATCTCGCGCTCCCTCCGGTGCCTCTCGACCACGCACGTCACGATTCCCGACAGTCCGTCGATCGAGCCCGCCGTCCCTACCACGATCGAGCTCTGGATCCGCCCGCGCGGGCCTGGGGTCATCAGCGCCGTGGGCGACCCCGCATCGGCGGCGCGGCTCCTGATGCAGTTCCTCGGCGCAGACGACGGGACGCTGACCGTCACGACCTGGATCGATCCGAGCGGTCCTGGCGGGCGCGGCTTCGAGCTGATCGAGACCTTCGATTCCACGAGCAGCCTCGTGGGCGCGTGGCACCACATCGCCTTCGTGATGGATGCTGCGTCGGACGGCACGCTCTTGGTGGCGCTGCTCGTCGACGGGGAGCTCCTCGCGTCGTTCACGGACCTCGCGGGCACGCCGGTCGCCAACTACCGGCGCGTCGCCATGCACTCCGCACTCCACCTATGCTCGCTCGATGCAGACCTCGACGAGGTGCGCATCTGGCGGGTCGCCCGTACGCAGTCCGAGATCCGAGCCAACATGCGCGTGACGCTCACCGCGGGCGATCCGAACCTCGCGGCCTACTACACGTTCGACGAAGCCGGACAGGCGGTGCTCGACGGCTCGGGGCACGGCGCGACGGGGATGCTCGGCGACACCGACGCCATCGAGGTGAGCGATCCCGTCCGGATCGCCGAGAACGCGTTCTGAGCCAACGGTGACAGCCGCCGATCCCAGCTCGTCGATCCCTGCCGCGCTGAGCGTCGCGGATGAGCCGATGCAACGTCAGCAGACGCAGTCGGCACCGCGCCCGCGTGCGCGCGAGCTAAATTTAGTGACCTTGGTCGCCTCCGCGGCGTCCGCAGCGCTTCTCGCGTCGTGCGGCGGCTGCGAGGGTCTTGGAGGAGGCGGAAGTGTTAGCGGAGAACCTGCCATCGCGATCGCGCTCACAGACTCGAGCGGTGTCCCGGTCGGCGGTGCCGAGATGGCCTGCCAGATGACGGCAGACCCTCTGCCGACGCCGGTCTTGGTGATCTCGCCGGGCCGATACAACTGTGGGGATCGGCCCGGGTTGTACGCTCTGCGGATCACGTGGCGCGGCAGCGTCACATCCCGGTCCGTGACGGTGGACGAACGCATCCCCGTTCGCTGCGATCACCCGATGACGGTCCGATTGTCGTTGGTCCTCTCGCCCGGCACATCCGATGGTGGCGTGCCGTTGGATGCTTCGACCGACGCCCCATCCGCCGCGGTGGACCGATGATGGTCGTCGCCGCCAAGCACACGCACCGGAGAGTCTTGGAGGACGACATGGGCGGCTGGGTCAGGACCACGGTCTAGCGCGATGGCGCGCTCGCCGGGCCGCGTCGAGCTCGAAATGGCGGCGGATTCGCTCCGCGATGGGCATGAAACCAGCCTCGCTCTGGTTGGTGGAAAACGTCCGGGCCCCTGCTAGGGTCCGGCCCCCGATCAGCCGGGCCCCGTTTCAACCGAGAGCGCCATGTACACGTTTCTCTCCGTCGTCTACGTCCTCGTCTGCTCGTTCCTCATCATGGTCGTGCTGCTCCAGCAGGGGCGCGGCGGCGGAATGGGGGCGCTCGGCGGCGGGAGCCAGACGGTGTTCGGCGGCTCGGGCGCGGGGAACCTGCTCACGCGGCTGACCACGATCAGCGCGGCGCTCTTCATGATCCTGTCGGCCACGCTGGCTTGGCTCTCGACCAGCGGTGACACCGCGCTCGAAGACGCGATCCACGCGCGCGAGCGAGAGAACCACGACGAGCTCGAAGAGGCGCTCGAGGGTGGTGCCGCCACCGATGGCGAGCACGGCACGACGCACGACGACGGCGAAGCGCCTGCGCCGCACGCGACCACGGTGACGGACGAGGCGCCGCTGCTGGAGGTCCCCGCGCCTGCCCCCGACGAGGCGCCGCCGTCCGCCGTGCTGCCGGCCGTGCTCCCGTCGGTCGAGCTGACGCTGCCGGCGGCTCCCGCCGA
>JAYVCF010000470.1:0-7025 GCA_043750095.1 Deltaproteobacteria bacterium | reverse complement strand
GGGCGCATGACGGTGGCAGAAGCGTAGCGCGAAGCGGTACCGCGCGAGCCGCCCGCGGGGCGGTACGGCCGCCGCCGCGTCACGCGCTCAGCCTGCGTCGTCCGAGGCGGCGTCGTCGATCACGGCCGCGTCCTGGCCAGCGTCGATCACGGCCGCGTCCTGGCCAGCGTCGATCACGGCCGCGTCCTGGCCGGCGTCTCCCGGACAGAAGCCGGTCGACCAGCACGAACCGTCAGGGAACTCGTTTTGCCCCACGTCCGGCCTGGCGTCGGGCCTCGGGCCCACGTCCATGGGAGGCCCTGCGTCGACCGGCCGCGGCGGGCCGGTGTCGGTGAACCGCGATGGGAGCACGACCTCGCGCACGGAGAAGACGTAGAGCGGGCGGCCCGGCGCGCCGCTGGGAAGGCGTGCGGTCGGTACGATCGAGAGCACGCCGCGCATGCGGACCACGTCTTGTGCGTCGCCCTCGACGCCGGGCTCGGGACACTCCGCGCGACATCCCGCGCTGGCCTGCGTGCCGTCCCAGAATGCGTGGCAGACGGTGGCGCGCTCCACCACGTCGGGATCGACCTCGGTCGTGTGATCGCCTAGGTGCGCGGGCGCGATGGCGATGGTCGCGAGGCCGCAATCGACCGTGTAGAGGAACTGCGTGGCGCCGCAGCACGCCGTGCCGTCGCAGGCGTGCAGGGTGGGCGCGTCGCCGAAGTCGTTGTCGCCGTAAGCGATGGGCGCGCCCGTGTCGATCGGACCGCGCACCCAGACCTCGAAGCCCATCAACGTGGTGCGAAGCGAGCAGAGTTGAGCAAACTCGACGGTAGCGAGCTCGGTGCTCCCTGGCGCGCATCCCGCAACCGAGAGGAGCGCGACGAACAGCATCCACAGTGTGGCGCTCGCGGATCTCATGCCTTCACGCGATGCAAGGGGCACGCCCCGGGGATTGGCCAGCATTGGCTCACGGCAGCTCTCGTCGAATAGAACAGGGAGCATCTTACTAGACGCCTGGGGAGCGCGGCGATTTCGATGGCCTCGCGACCGACCCGATGATGAAAGGATGCTCGCGTGGGGCGCGACCGACTATTTCGTCCGGCCCGTCGGATGCAGCGACGACTCGTGTGGATCGGTCGTCCGGGCACGGTACGAATTTGTCGAGATACCGTGCGCCAGCAGATTCCTTCGCCCCGGTGTCCAACTGACGAGGGCCGGAGCTACTCGCGCACGTCGAAGCCGCGCTCGCGCAGTGGCGCGCGCACCTTCTCTTCCATCGCGCGCTCCGCGGCTACGAAGTACGCGTCGGATCGCATCCAGCCTAGCGTGTCGCCGCTGGTGTCTTGATCGACCGGGCGGCTCGCGCGGCTTGCAGCCCACCGAGCCTTCACAGAAGCGATGCCACGGTCGGCGGCGCGCGTGACAGCTGCGATGGCAACGTCGTCCATCCTGGAAACGGCCCAGTCGAAGAACATGAAGCCGAACTGACCATGCGCGGCCTCGTCCTTGACGATCCGACCGAGGATGGCCTTCGGCAGCGGCTGCTCTGCGGCGTGCCAGGTGCCCCGCAGCAGAGGGATGGACAGCGACTCGCCGACGCAGAAGAAGCGCACGACCATGTCGGCCGCGCGCGTGAGCACAGGCAGGCCCTCGGGCGGCTCCACGATCATGTCGTCGGGATCGTGGCGAAGGTCGGCCGCGCCACCGAGCTCCATGGCCATGCGCGCCGCGAGTTCGACGTGCACCATCTCGTCGAGCGGGAAGCGCGTCGCGAGCGCAATCAAGTCGAGCGGTACGCGCGCCTCCATCATCGCGCGCAGCGCCATCGCGCACGCTACGCCCGTGCGATGCTCCTGGAACGCTGCGCTCGTCCACGCGACCCGAGCGGCCGTCAGCGCACGTGGCGAGAGACGGCTGCGGTCGAACGTGCCCCAGGGCATCTGCTCGACTTCAGGGCGCATCTTGCGGTAGCGGCGCTCGACTCCTTCGCCGTAGAGCGAGAGCTCGAAACGCTCACCCGCCGGCATCGGCATCCGCGGGCGCACTGTCTTGCGGGGCCACGCCCGTGTCGTCGGATCCAGTGTCTGGCGCGTCGGTTGGGAGCGCTGCGTCGATGGGGAGCGGGCCCGCGTCACCGCCCGTGTCGAGGTTGCCCGGCACATCGGTCGGGAAGTTCGCGTCGATGGGGAGCGGCCCCGTGTCGCGGCTGGTGTCGAGGTTGCCGCACACGTCGCACGCGCCCGAGGCATCGATGGTCGCGTCGAGCGTGGTCCCCGGAGCGCTGCAGCCAGCGGCACTCCCGACCGCGACGACGAAGAGCAACGGCTTGCCTCGGATCATGCGTCGCATGCTGAGAACCGTAGCACGGAGCAAATCAGGGACCGTCTCGCGCGAGTGCCCAACACCGCTCTACGGTGCGCGCACGCATCACGCGTGGACGACCGAGACGGCGAACGGCGAGCGCCGCGCACCCAGTGCCAGACACCCACTACAACGCACCCCCGGCGAGTCGCGACGGGGAGTAGACGGCGGCCCCCAGCGACAGGCCGATGTTGCGAAGACCTGTCCCATGCCAACCCTGGTACGAGAGACGGTCCCCGCCTGGGAAGCATTTGCCGCGCGCGGGGATGATCCCGGCTGCTTCCGTTTTGCCCCGAAGGAGGGCACAGCATTTTCAAAAGGGAGTCCGCAACCACCTGAGCGGCGTGGGTGCGAGGCTTCGACCCGCATCCAGGCGAGCCGTCGTTTGCTCGCCGCAGCGCGGGGCGAAGGGTCGCACCCGCGCCGCGACCCCGTGGCGATCGATCACTCCGCCGACAAGAGGCGTCGAAGACGCGATCACTCCGCGGCGGCGTGCAGGTCTTCGTTCGTGCCCATCGCGTCGCTCGCGTCTTCGAGGTGCGTGCCCGGCGCGCCGAGCGAGGAGCGCAGCAGGATCGCCTCGCAGAGGCCGGGGAAGTCGTAGCCCGAGCCCGCGGCGATCTGCGGGAGCAGCGAGGTCGGCGTCATGCCGGGGATGGTGTTCACCTCGAGCACGTACTCGTTCTCGCCCTCGGTCACGAGGAGATCGACGCGCGTGGCGCCGCTGCATCCGAGCGCACGATGCGCACGCTCCGCGAGCGTGAGCACGCCCTTGTAGCGAGTGGGCGGCAGGCGCGCGGGGAAGTGAAACTCGCTCTGGCCCTTCTGGTACTTCGACTTGTAGTCGAAGAACTGGCCCTTCGGGACGATCTCCACCGCGCCGAGCGCGCGGCCATCGAGCACACCGACGGCGATCTCCTTGGCGGCGACGAAGCGCTCGACGAGAACGGACCGGTCGTACTGGGCGGCTTCTTCGCAGCGCAACCGCAGCTCGGCCATGTCGTTCGCCTTGCCCGCACCGACGCTGGATCCCGAGCGGCGCGGCTTCACGAACGCCGGGAACCCGAACGACCCGTGCATCTCCTCGAGCTTCTCGATCTCGTCGGCGTCGACGCAGTAGTACGGAGGCGTCGGCACGTTGTAGAGGCGGAAGAGCTCCTTGGCCTTGAGCTTGTCCATCGCGAGCGCGCTCGCGAGCACGTTCGAGCCCGTGTACGGGATGCCCATGATCTCGAGCAGCCCCTGAACGCACCCGTCCTCGCCGTACGTGCCGTGCAGAGCGATGAAGGCGATGTCGATCGGCGTCTGACGAAGCACGCGATCGATGTCGCGATCGACGTAGACGCGAACGACCTTGTGGCCACGGCTTTCCAGCGCAGTGGCGATCGCTTCACCGGTCTTGAGCGAGATCTCCCGCTCGGGCCCGATACCGCCGAGGAGCACCCCGATCGTCTTCCCGGCGAGGGTGTTCTTGCGGCTCTCCATCGACGTCGACTGAGTCATGACTTCTCCTCCATGGAGGCGGGAACACATCGTCGCTCGCCCCTTCGAGGGACATCGCGAACGATGGACCAAGCGAGAATCGAGCGTTTACCCGGCATTCGCGCTCCGCCGAGTGTCCTTACCGACACGTCGTCGAGCACTGCATGACACTCGATTACGCGTGCGCGGAAACGCGGTCAAAAAATCGTTGCTCGTTCGTCGGGCGGCGTGGGCGTAGCTCAGACTCGTTCGTGCTGCCACCGACCGCGAAGGAACAGGAGCGCGAACAGAACGGTGCGCGCCATCCAGTCGACCGTCGATCCGATCCAGACGCCGGTGAGGCCGAGGTCGAGCGTGAAGGCAGCGAACGCCGTCACCGCGAGCCGAACGCCGACGCCGCACACGAGCGAGACCGCCAACGTGGATCGCGTCGCGCCCGCTCCGCGCATCGCCTCGCCGAGCACGGTCGCGCTCGCCATGAAGGGCTGGGCGCACGCCGTGACCACGAGCGCGGGCGCCGCGACCGCCGCGACCGCCGGATCGGACGAGAAGAGGCGGGTGAGCAGGTCGGGCGCGAGCGCGAACACGATCCCGGCCGACGAGAGCAGCGCGATCGACATCCGCATGGCGAGGATGGCCGCGCTGCGCGCCTCGCTCGGGTGCCCGGCGCCGAGGCGCTGCGCGACGATGGCCGCGGCCGCGATCCCGAACCCATCGGCCGAGAGAAAGCAGACCGACTCGATGCTCACGAGCGCCTGGTTCCCCGCCATCGCGAGCCCGCCGAGCGTCGCGATCATCCAGACGTAGCCGAAGTAGCCCGCGTGAATCGCCACGCGCTCGAGCACGACGGGCGATGCGACTCTCGCCATCCGCGCGAGCGCCGTGAGCTCTCGCCCGCGACCACGGATCGAGATCGCGCGGTCCCGGCGCATCAACGCTCCGAGCAGCAGCACGGCCTCGATCGCGATCGACACCACGCTCGCGATGGCCGCGCCACGCGCGCCCAGCGACGGCATGCCGAGGTAGCCGAACACCAGCACCGCGCCGAGGCCGAGATGGATCACGTTGATGAACGCCGTGACCACGAGCGGCGTCCGCGTGTCGCCCGCGGCCTGGTGAACCGACGCGGCCATGCTCGCGATCAAGAACAGCGGCAGCGCCGGCAGCGTGACGCCGAGGTAGCTGCGCGCGGCATCGACGACGGCGGGCCCCGCATGCGCGAACGCACCGAGCACCGACTCCAGGGTCACGACGGCGAGCACGGCCCCGAGCACGCCGAGCCCGAGCGCCGCGAGGATCGCACCCCGCGCTGCCGCCGGAGCGTCCGAGAGCGCCGGGCTCTCTCGCGCGCGCCCGACCTCGCGACCGACGACGGCGACCGCGCCGATCTGGAGCGCCCCCATCACGCCCGTCAGCGTCCACACGTAGGGCCCGCTGATCTGCATCGACGCGAGCGAGACGGACCCGTGGTGCCCGAGCATCGCGCGATCGACGAGGAACACCGCCGTCTGGAGCAGCGACTGCGCGATGGCCGGCCACGCGATGCGCGCCACCTCGCGCGCGAGCCCGTGCTCGGCCGATCGTGGGATCACTGCCGACGAGGACATCACACCGCGCGACGGCGGGTCGTTGCCACGCTTCGCCGTCTCGTAGGAAGCGCTAGGAGCGCTGGACCTTCTGCTTCGGTCGCGTCGCGTAGTTGAGCTCGGTGAGCACCTCGCGCGCCATCGCCTGCATCTCGGTGCTCGAGCCCTTGGCGAGGAACGCCGCCAGATGGTTGGGATCCACCATCGCGAGCGCCACCATCGCGCGGCGCGCCAGGCCGCGGTTCTTGGTGCCGAAGAACGTGTAGACCTGCGCGCGGTAGAGCATCGGAGCGAGCTCGTTGCCGCACCGCAACCCCGCCGTTGATCTCGAGGTTACGATGTGTTGTCGTCAAGGCATGGCCACGAGCAAGCAAGCAAGCAAGCAAGCACTTCGTATCCTCGTTGATCGCCACGTGGCTGCTGGGTTGCGTGGTGCAACCGACCGTCGCCAACCCTGAGCAAGTGTCCCCGCGGACGCCGCCGCCCGGGATGGGGGCGCCTCCGAACGCCGCGCTCGAGGTGGCGGTCTCGTTCGTATCGGGAAGCATCGCGAGCCCGCCGGCCATCATCGCGGGCTGGAACGACGGGGTCGAGAACTTCGCCATCAGTCGGTCGATCGGCCCGGGCGCGTGGTCAACATGCACACGACGCACGTGCGGCGTGAACGGTGGGCCGATTCCTCCTGCGGCATTTCAGGCGTTGGCCCCGACGGGCACCGTCGGGAACTTCGGAAGTGACCCGGCCGTCGCAGGCGCAACGGCACCGACCGGCACGGCGGGCAGCGGTGTCGTGGTCGCCGCCAACCTCGCCATCTCCACTCTCGTCCAGGCTCCCAATCTCCTCGACGCTATCGTCGCGGTCGTTTCGTATGACGGTGGTCAGACCTGGCAGCAGTCTTACATGCTCAACGTGGGCAACAACTTCGGATTCAACGCGTGCGACATCGAGACCGGCGGACAAGCCGACCAGGAATCCATCGCGTTCGACCCATCGAGCGACCTCGTACCGAGTGGACCCTCTGTCTTCTGGATCGCGTGGCGTGGCGGCGGGTCGCTCTGTGTGCGCAGCATCGAAGTCGATCCGGTTTCCCGTACGGCCATCGTGGGCGCCCGTTCGTTCTTGGTGCCGACCCTGGGCAGCGGCGCGGGCGGGGTGATCGTGCGCGCATCGCCCGCCGGGATGCTTTATCTGATGTACTCCGGTAACGCGTCGGCCGGCCTCGGCGCGCCACCCGCCGCGTGTACGGCGCGGCCCGTGACCTGGTATATCACTAGCTCCAGCGACCGCGGCGTCAGCTGGGGCCCAAGCCGGCCCGTCGCCGCGACCAACACCTACCAGGATTGTCTCGCGGGCGGACTCCTCGTCGGTGGCATCCGCGATTTCGGGTTCGACGTGGCGCCCGACGGAAGCTTGTGGGCGGTCGTTCACGAGTCCGCCAACACCATGACGGTCCTACACAGCGTCTCGTCGGGGTTCCTGTGGAACCGCAGCTTCCGGACGCCAGCCGTCGCCGGAGTCGCGCAGCCCGCTCTGGCCGTCGACGCCGCGGGCAACGTCGCGATCACCTACTACGCCGGGGTGCTGCCCGCCCAGACACAGGCTCAGAGAATG
>JAYVCF010000469.1:0-11502 GCA_043750095.1 Deltaproteobacteria bacterium | reverse complement strand
CTCGAGCGAGGTCGCGCTCGTGATGCCGGAAGGGAAGTTCAAGCCGTCGATGTCGACGTCGGCGATGATGGTCGCCGCGCCGCCCACGCGCGTCCACGTCGCGCAGTCGTAGTTGCCCAGAACGCTCGTGCCTTCGACCATCACGACGTTCTCGGGGAACGTCGATGCGGCACCGCCTGCCGGGTCACACACGCACACGTCCGCGCCGCCGCCGAGGATCGCAGCGTTCGCCTGCGCGAGGGCGATCGTGGAGAGCGGTGCGTTCGAGGAGCCGGGGTTCGTCGTCGTTCCGCCTGCGCCCGGTGCGGCGACGAAGGTGCCGCGGCAGATGAGCGCGCCCGCGACGCAAGCCGTGCGCGAGATGCATGCGCCCACGTCCATCGCGCCTGCGCAGATGACGCCGCCGCCCGGGTTGCCCTCATCGATCGTTCCGTCGCAGTCGTCGTCCATCCCGTTGCACACTTCGACCGAGTCGCCCGTCATGTCGCTGCACGTCGCGCCGCCCAACACGTTGCACATGTTCGTGCCCTCGGTGCAGAGGTCCGTGTCCGGGCCGTCGCACGCCACGCCGACCATGAAGCCCTCGTCGGTGGTGCCGTTGCAGTTGTCGTCCATGCCGTTGCAGGTCTCGACGCCGGGCCTCGCGCCGCCCACGCACATGAGCGAGCCGCTCATGCATACCTGCATCCCGAGCGTGCAGATGCCCATGGAGCTGCCGCAGCTCGCGCCGCCGCCGGGGTTGCCATCGTCGATCATGCCGTTGCAGTCGTCGTCCGCGCCGTTGCACATCTCCGCCATCGGCGTGACGCCACCGCTGCACGCGCCCCACGTGCCGCTCGAGCACGTCTGCATCCCCGCCATGCACGCGCCGACCGTCGAGCCGCACGACTGGGTCGCGCCGTTCGTGCACATACATCCCTCGTCGACCATGCCGTCGCAGTCGTTGTCGAGGCCGTCGCACGTCTCGGCAGCAGGCGTGACCTCACCGACGCACGCGCCCCACATCGACGTGGCGCACGTCTGCATGCCGCGTCGACACTCGCCCACGCCGCTGCCGCAGAGCTGCGTCGCGCCGTTCGAGCAGGTGCAGCCTTCGTCGATCATCTCGTCGCAGTCCTCGTCGAGCCCGTTGCTGCACACCTCCACGACGGGATCGACCGCACCCGTGCACGAGCCGAACGTGCCACCGGTGCAGGCCCGCGTGCCGGCGCGGCAGAGGCCGGCCGTCATCCCGCAGGTCTGCGTGACGCTCTCGTCGGTCGTTCCGTCGCAGTCGTCGTCGATCCCGTTGCAGGTCTCCGCGCTGCTCACGCAGCCATCGACGCCAGAGTCGTTGCGCACCACGTTCGCATCGACGTTCGAGTCGGCCCCCCCGTCGCGCCCTCCATCGCCTCCGTCGGAGCGCGGCCCGGAGTCGCCGGCGTCACCTGCATCCGCACCCGAGTTGCTCGTGTTGCCGGCGCAGTCGCAGGCGGGGACGAGCAACGCGAGCCCGACCGTGAGCGTTGCGGCGATGACAGCGCGAGTACCGCGTGAAGCGACGAAGAAGAAAGTGTGCATGGGACCCCTCCGCCCTCAGTGTCTCCCCAGGCTCCTCCCGAGGTCCAGAGGCCATGTGGCGGAGAGGCGTTCAGCGACACTCGCCGTTCGCGCGGCAGGTCACGCCCATCCCGATCTGCGAGCAGAACGCATTGCCGCCCAGCGTCTGGCAGCGCGGTGCGCACGCGCGCAGGAGCGTGTAGCAGACGGTCGAGTCCGGCCCGACGCAGTCGGTGGAGGTCGTGCACGTGCATCCGAACTCGTCGATCAGCGTGTTGCCGTTGTCGTCGCGACCGTTGCAGCACTCCATCACCTGAGCCTGGAACGGTGCGCACGAGGGGTCGGCGCAGTCGATCGTGCCGTCACAGTCGTCGTCACGGCCGTTGGTGCACTGCGCGATCGTCTGCTCGCTCGGCACGCACGTCATGCAGGTCGGGCCCATCCGACAGACCGGGTCCGCGCAGTCGGTGAGTCCGTCGCAGTTGTCGTCCACGCCGTTGCCGCAGATCTCGGTCCGCGAGGTGGGCACGCAGCAGAGGGGTTGACCGGTGCACGCCATGTCCGCGCAGTCGATCGCCCCGTTGCAGTCGTTGTCCACGCCGTCCCCGCAGAACTCCGGGCCCGTCGGGAAGCAGCACGCCGGTGTCGACGCGCAGTCGGGATCGCCGCAGTCGAAGAGCTGATCGCAGTCGTCGTCGAGCCCGTTGGTGCACTGCTCGGGGCCGGTCGCGATGCAGCAGAGCGGATCGAATTGGCAGTCGGGATCGGCGCAGTCGGTCCGGCCGTCGCAGTCGTCGTCGAATCGGTTCTGGCAGAGGAACTCGTTGGGCTGACAGGCGCCACAGATCGGATCGAACTGGCAGTCCGGGTCGTCGCAGTCGATGAGGCCGTCACAGTCTTCGTCGAAGCCCGTGTTGCAGATCTCGGCGAGACAGATGCGGCAGAGCGGGTTGGCGGTGCAGTCCGAGTCGTTGCAGTCGATCCGTCCGTCGCAGTCGTTGTCGATCCCGTCGCGGCAGCCCGAGCTCTCGTTCGGCAGGCAGCCGGGCATGCACACCGGGTTCCCCGTGCACGCCGGGTCGGCACAGTTGACCAGGCCGTTGCAGTCGTCGTCGATGCTGGTCGAGCAGATCTCGAAGGGCAGGCAGATCTGGCACGCGGGGCTCCCGGCGCAGTCCGAGTCCGCACAGTCCACGATACCGTCGCAGTCGTCGTCCTTGCCGTTGCGGCAGATCTCCGAGGGCGCGCACATCTCGCACGCGGGATTGCGCGCGCAGTCCGAGTCCGCGCAGTCCACGAGGCCATCGCAGTCGTCGTCGCGTCGGTTGGTGCAGGTCTCCGGCGTGCACGTGCGGCACGCGGCATCGAACGCGCAGTCGCTGTCCGAGCAGTCCGTGCGGCCGTCGCAGTCCTCGTCGAGTCCGCCCGTGCAGATCTCGGTCGTGCACACGCGACACGCGGGATCGAGCCGGCAGTCGCTGTCCGCGCAGTCGATGATGCGATCGCAGTCGTTGTCGACCCCGTCGAAGCAGATCTCCGGCACGGGCACGCACATCGTGCACGCGGGCGTTCCGAAGCAGTCGGGATCCGCGCAGTCGCGCAGCATGTCGCAGTCTTCGTCGATGTTGCCGGTGCAGATCTCGGGCCTCGGCGAGCAGATCATGCAGAGGGGATCGCGGAAGCAGTCCGAGTCCAAGCAGTCGACGAGCCCGTCGCAGTCGTCGTCCACGCGATCGTTGCAGACCTCGGGGAAGCACATGATGCACGCGGGATCCCGCCCGCAGCTCACCGTGTCGCTGCAGTCGGTGAGGCCATCGCAATCGTTGTCGCGGCCGTCGGTGCAGATCTCGCGCGTGGGCACGCAGCAGAGCGGGCTCGCCGTGCAGTCGGGATCGACGCAGTCGATGCGGCCGTCGCAGTCGTTGTCGCGCATGTCGCTGCAGATCTCGACGCCCGTCGGGGTGCAGCAGAGCGCGCTCCCGGCGCAGTCGGAGTCCGCACAGTCGATGGCGCCATCGCAGTCGTCGTCGCGCAGGTCGCTGCAGAACACCTCGCGCGGGCTGCACATGCGACACGCGGGATCCATCCGGCAGTCGCTGTCGGCGCAGTCGATCTGCATGTCGCAGTCGTCGTCGATGCCACCGGTGCAGCGTCCGACCTCGCTCGGCAAGCACATCCTGCACGCGGGATCGCTCGTGCAGTCGCTGTCGGCGCAGTCGAGCTGGCGGTCGCAGTCGTCGTCGCGGCCGTTGCTGCAGAGGCCCGTCTCGTGCGGCAGGCAGACGGTGCAGGCCGGGTCGCTGAAGCAGTCGCGGTCGTTGCAGTCGGTGAGGCGGTCGCAGTCGTCGTCCCTCATGTTGGTGCAGCGGCCGATCTCGTTCGTCGTGCACATGGTGCAGCCGGGCGCTGCGACACAGTCCGGGTCGGCGCAGTCGATGCGCATGTCGCAGTCGTCGTCGATGCCGTTGCCGCAGATCTCGGGACGGCAGCCCATGCAGGCAGGCCGCATCGCGCAGACGGGATCGACGCAGTCCGTGAGCCCGTTGCAGTCGTTGTCGCGGCCGTCCGTGCAGAGCTCGGTCGCGCCGGGATGGATGAGCGCGTTCATGTCGTCGCAGTCGCCGCCGCCGCAGGCCTGCGCGATCACGCCGTCGGCGTCCTGATCACGCTGGAAGAAGACGCACATGCGCGAGCGCTCGTCGCACGCGTCGCTCGTGCAGACGTTCATGTCGTCGCACGCGACGGGCCGGCCGGCGCTGCAGCCGCGCATGGCCGAGCAGACCTCGGTGCCGTTGCAGAAGCGGCCATCGTTGCAGCGGGAGTCGAGCGGAGTCGCGGTGCACGCGCGCGCGGCCTCGGTGCACTCGTCGAGCGTGCAGTCGATGCCGTCGTTGCAGACGACCATCGTGCCAGCCGCGCAGACCCCGCCGCGGCAGCGCTCCATGCCGTTGCAGAAGATGCGGTCGTCGCACTGCGCGTCGGTGTCGCAGACGCGCGTCGAGCAGCCGGTCATCGGGTTGCAGGTGCCGCCGGGGCAGCGCGAGTTGTCGGGGACGAACGCGCAAGCACGCGTGGCCTCGAGGCAGCGATCGTTGGTGCAGTCGATGCGGTCGTTGCACACGACGTTGGTGCCGAACACGCAGCGGCCGGCCACGCACGTCTCCCGGCCGTCGCAGAACAGGCCGTTGTCGCACTCCGCGTCGCTGCGACATCCGATCGAGGCGTCGCCCGCGTCCGGACGGATGCTGCCGTCGCCCGCGTCGCCTGCATCTCGGCCGCCATCTCCCGCGTCCGCCGGGTGGCCGCCGTCGAGGCGCATCGGCTCGCCGTCGCGGAAGTCGTTCAGGCCCGTGCGGCCGCAGCCCGCGATGAGACCGATCGCCGAGGCGACGACGAAGAGCGGCAGAGAGCGCAGCGAGAGTTGGGACATGTCCGGCACCCCGAGAAGGAGAGAATCGAAGAAAGAATCAGCAACGGTAGAAAAGAGGTGCAGACGCGCGCACCCACGATGGCAAGGTTACCGATGCGCGAGGCCGCGATCACGTTCGCGGCGTCGCCATCGGGTGTTCTCAGCAAAGCCCGTTCCCGTGCCACCCCGGGCCATTGTCGCCCAGACCGCTGGACATCGGTACCTGGTCTGGACGCTTCTTGGACGGGCCGGCGCGACGCCTCGCACAATTCACGAGATGCCTCGTCACTTCACGTCGGTGGCCGCGGGCCTGGCAGTCCTGCTGGGAATCGCCACCTCCGCCCGCGCGGATGAGGCGCGCGTGGTGGACGAGCCGCCCGGCGTCGGCGCGGCCGTCATCGACGAGGACTGCGGCCATCTTCCGCTGGATCGCGACGAGCGCGTCACGCCCACGCCGACTCGCGCGCGCAGCGCTCCGTCATCGAGCCAGAGCGTCGCGCCCGCCGCTGCACTTCCGCACGGCCGCGCCGTCAGTGCACTCACACCGAGCGAGTGCCGCGCCGTGCTCGACGGGCTCGGGGTCGAGGTCGAGGACGCGAGCGCCGAGGGCGGTCCGGTCGCCGCGGTCGAGCAGCCCGTTCGCCTGCACGGCCCTGTCGGCGGCCTCACCGTTCGCCCGCACGGAGGCGACCCGCGATCGATCCACGCCATCCTCGACTGTCGTCTCGTCGTGGCGCTCTACGCGTGGGGACCGACGCTGCGCGCGGCCGGCTTCGTCGGCATCGAGCACGTCTCGGTGTTCCGACCGGGTGCGCGCGTCGCGAGCAGCGGACATCCGAGCGGCCACTCGCACGGGCTCGCCATCGACGCGCTTCTCTTCGTGCGCCCGGACGGCACCACGTTCTCGGTGCTGCACGACTGGGTCGCGCGCGCGCGCGGCGCCGACCCCTGCGCGAGCTACGACGAGCCCGCCGAGGCGCGCGCTCTGCGTGAGGCCATCTGCGCCGGCGCGGCGGCGGAGTTGTTCGAGGTGATCGTGACGCCGCATCACGACGACGCGCACGCGAACCACGTCCACCTCGAGGTGGTCCCTGGCGTCGACTGGACGGCGCTTCGCTGACGCCCGGCTTGCAACGAGCCCTGGTACGATCGCGCGCATGCAACGCACGTCCATCACCGCGCTCGCATTCCTGACGCTCGCTCTCGCCTCGCTCAGCGCGCCCTCGACGGCGCGCGCCGATCACAGCTGGTACGTGGGCGGTGGCGCGGGCCTCTACAACGACCTCGACTGCTGCCACATCCACGGCCGCCTGCAGGGCGAGATCGGCTGGCACTTCAGCGGCAACGACACGGGCTTCTTCCTCGAGCTCGACGCCATCGCCACGCTCGGCCCCGACTACTGGATGTTCACCGCGGGCGTGCGGCTCGGCGGCGACATCGAGGTCCACCACGACACGCACTTCGCGGTGCTGCTGCGCCCGAGCGGCCTGATCGGCTTCGGCGCCCGCGACTTCGACGGCGACGGCCACGGCCCCTTCGGCCAGCTGGTCATCCAGCCCGCGTTCGACGTGCGATTCGTGATCGCCGACGAGCTCATCGCGCTCTGGGTCCGCCCCGTCGCGTTCGACTTCATCGTCTGGTGGGACCACAACCCGATGCACGACTGGTACGCGAGCGCGGCCTACCAGCTGCTCGGTGGGATCGACTTCCAGTTCTGAGCTCCGCTCAAGGACAGGCCGGCAGCACCATCGGGTCGGGCGAGGTCCACTGCACCGAGTTCCGCCAGAAGCGCGGGATCGCCGTCATGGTCGACCACTCGCTGTCGAACTCGATCCACTCGTCGCCGAACAACAATGCGTGGCCCATGCCGATCGGTCCCGCGGCGCCCACCACGTTGCTGCCGATCATCGCCATGGGGAGGAACGTGCTCGTCATCGAGGCGGGGATCGTCACGCGCAGGCCGCCGTTGAAGGTGACCGGCGGCAGCGTGCTCACGCCGTCGACGTCGAGCGTGGTCGGGTGCGGGAGCAACATCGCGGGGCCGTTGATGGGACCGAACGCGAGATCGTAGTTGGGTCCGAGCGTCATCAAGAGCGAGATCTGTCGATCGGCGGTCGCGCCCGAGTCGTGGCCCGTCATCGCGATGAGGCCGCCGCCCGCGTTCACCCACGTCGTGAGCACGTCGGCCTCGGCCATCGTGTAGTCGCGCTGGAGCCAGTCGATGATCACGAGGTCGAACGTGTTGAGCTCCTCGATGTGCAGCACCGTGGCCGCCGCGGTGGTGTGGAAGCGCGTGACGATCGCGCCCTGCATCTCGAGCCACGCCTGGAAGTTGGACGAGGCGAGCGCGCCGGGCGCGCCCATGATGCCGATGCGGCGACAGCCGTAGAGCGTGGTGCCGCCGTCGCCGCCACCGCCGCCGCTGCATGCGCCCCAGGCGCCGAACTCGCTCGCGCCCGTGCACGTCATCTGTCCCCACGAGCAGCGCGGCGTGCTCGGATCGGGTCGGCCGGCGAGGCAGCGCGCGGTCGAGCCGGGGATGCAGCTGCAGCTCTCGTCCACCATGCTGTCGCAGTCGTCGTCGATGCCGTTGAAGCAGGACTCGGTCGCGCTGCACGTGACGGGGATGCAATTGGCGTCGAGCCGCGAGCCCGTGTCGTGCGCGGTCACGGGCGCGTCAGGCAGGTTCGCATCGGTCGTGGACATGGGCGCATCGATCGCCGCGTCCATCGGCACCGAGCAATGGCCGTCGACGCAGACGTGGCCCGCCGTGCACTCGCTCGTGGCGTGGCACGTGGGTCGCGCTGGCACCGAGGAGCACTCGCAGCCGAGGGCCAGCGAGGCGAGCGCGACGAGACCGAAGGCCAAGGGGAGGATGGCGCGCATATGCGAGCGAGGATACCGCGCCTGGTCGAGGTCTGAGCTAGGGATGCGCCTCGATCGCGAGCGCGAGCTCGTGGCGGGCGGCCATCACGTCGTCGCCCGTGCGATCACGGAGGCCGTCCACCTCGGCGACCAGCGCGCTCGCGATCCGTTGCGCGTCGGCCATGTCCCCGCGCATCGCCAGCAAGTGGAGGTACTCGTAGTCCTCGAGGCCCTCCCGCACGAGCGCCATGCGGATCGACGCGAGGGGTACGTCGTGCGTGCCGCCGATGCGATCGGTGCGGCCCGGGTAGAACATGGTGCCGTCGCCTGCGCCGCCGAACGAGCAGGGGTTGTCCCAGGCGCGATCGAGCGCGAACGCCGTGTCGAAGTAGAGCTCGCCGGTGAGGCCGTGCGTGAACGTGAGCCACTCCATCCCGCGCGCGCGCACCGCGTCGACGTCGATCACGTACGAGGGATAGCCGCGCACGTCTTCGGTCGCGCTCCCGCAGTCGGGGGTCGGTCCGCAGCCGTGCGACTCACACGACTGGTACCACCAGAGCAGATCGCGCGAGCTTGAGGCGAGCCAGCTCGCGTACTCGCTCACCGGCTGGTAGCTCGGGAACGATGCGCTCGTCGCGCGCGTGTCGTTGAGGATGGGGACGAGGATCTGCACGGCGCTCGCGAACCCATGCGGCTGCGCATACCGAAACTGCGCCGTCACGAGCGAGCGCGCGCCGCCCGCGGTGACGATGGCGGCGCGGTCGGTGATCGTCGGACACGATCCCGTCCCGGGACAGATGCCGTTCGATTCGGGCTCGTCCTCCGTGTAGTCGAACACGATCGCGTCCCAGCCCCGCGCCGTCACGTGATCGACGAGCAGCTGCGTCCGCGCCGTGTCGGTGGCGATGGGCGTTCGGTTGTACTGCACCTGCAGCGTCGTCAGGTGCGAGCCGTGCAAGTGGTGCGTCGCGGTTCCGTCGAGGAGGCCCGCGTAGACGGTGTCGAAGTGGGCGAGCTGTGTCGCGTCGTGCGGGCCGACGTACGTGCTGCCGCCGAGGCTGATGCGGTACTCGAGCGCGAGCTGCATGTACTCCTGCCGGTACTGTTCGGTGAGTCGATCGCCGTCGCCCGCCGGGTCCGTGTCGGCGCAGGCGTCCCACGCGCCTCCGGTCCACGCGCCGCGGTGATGGGCGACGCAGGGCGCGTCACCGACGCCGCCGAACATCGTGCGGAGCGTCGGCGTGGACGGAAGGCCGAAGTCGAACACGTGGAGCTGCACGGGCACGTCGAAGTCGCCGTCGCTGCTGGTGACGCGAATCAAGCCCGTGTAGTCGCCGGGCGCGGCATCGTCGGGGACGAGCACGTCGATCCAGGCCACGCGCACCTCGAACATCGGGATCGTCAGCGGCAGGACCGTGCGCGCCTCGTCGAAGATCAGATCGCGGAGCGGCACCAGCGGGTCGGGCCAGAGCCCGGATGCGCCCTCGATGCTGGAGGGCATCGGCACGCGGATGAACGGCTCGAGGTAGACGAACGACTGCGTCGCCGGGATGGGCGCGCCGCCGGGTCCGGAGAGAGCGCTGGCGCTGAGGCCCGTGATCGTTCGGCCGTCGAGGCCACCGCTGAACACGATCTGGTAGGGCTCCCACTCGTTGCGGGCGGCTTCGATCGTCACCACCCGCGACGTCGGTAGCGTCGCCGAGGGACGAAACTTGATCGTGCCGTGCGCCGTGCCGACCCACGTCGGAACGTCGCCGCCTGCGTCGCTCCGCGGCGCGTCACGCGAAGCATCGACGCTGGCGCCGGTGTCGGGCGAGAGCGCATCGGCCGACCCCGCGTCACGCGGTGCCGAGGGACCCGTGCACGCGCCGGCCGAGGAAAGAAGGAGAACGATCGCGGCGAGCGAAGTCGAGGATGCGCGCATCTCGTGATGGTACCGTTCTCTCCATGAAGACACGAACGTTCGGCTCCACCGGTCTCACGCTCTCGGTGATCGGCCTGGGCGGGATGCCGATGTCGATTCAAGGGCGGCCCGACGAGGCGCAGAGCGTTCGCACCATCCACGCGGCGCTCGACGCGGGCATGACGCTGGTGGACACCGCCAACGTCTACTGCCTCGACGACGAGGACATCGGCCACAACGAGCGGCTCATCGCCAAGGCGATCAAGTCGTGGTCGGGCGACCGCCGCTCGATCCACGTCGCCACCAAGGGCGGGCTCGTGCGCCCCGGTGGCGCCTGGCGCTCGTCGGCACGACCCAAGGCGCTGCGCGAGGCGTGCGAGAAGAGCCTGCTCGCGCTCGGCAGGGATCTCCTCTGGCTCTACCAGCTCCACGCACCCGATCCCGACGCCCCGCTCGAGGACAGCGTGGGCGAGCTCGGAAAGCTCAAGAGCGAAGGAAAGATCGAGCACGTCGGCCTCTCGAACGTGGACGTGGGCGAGATCGAGCGCGCGCGAAAGATCGTGCCCATCGTGAGCGTGCAGAACCGGATGAATCCCCACGACAAGCGCTCGATCACGAACGGCGTTCTCTCGCACTGCGAGACGAACGGCATCGCGTTCTTGCCGTACAGCCCCGTCGGCGGCGGGCGCGGCAAGGCCAAGATCGCCGGTGACGAAGCGCTCTCGGCGATCGCCAAGAAGCACGGCGCGACGGCGCCCGAGGTCGCCATCGCCTGGTGCGCGCAGGTCTCGAGCGTGTGCTTTCCGATCCCCGGCGCGAGCAGGCCCGAGAGCGCGATCTCGAGCGCACGCGCCGCATCGATCACCCTCGACGCCGCCGACATGGCGAGGCTCGCATGAAGCGCAGGATGAAGATCGAGCTGGACGATCCTTGCATCAAGCCCGGCGTCACGTTCGAAGAGCGCGAGGGCGTACGCATGTGCCTCACGTGCAACGCGCCTCAGCACGACCTCACGCGCGCGACGGAGCGCGAGGCGCTCGCGCTCTTCGCCGCGAACGGCGGGCGACTCTGCGGAAAGTTTCTGTCGGGGCCCAGCGGCGAGCTCCGCTTTCGACCCGAGGCTCCATCACGCGGTCCGCACGCCGTACGCGGCGCGCTCCTCGCGCTCACGCTCGCCGCGTGTGATGCGCCGGAGACGAGCGCGACCGTGAGCCCCGAGGCGACGCTGGTCCCGCCACCGATCGATACACCGCCAGCGGCGACGACAACGACGACCACGACGACGACGACGACGACGACGACACCGCCCGAGACCCGTGTCTCGGATCCGCCCCCGCACCCCGCGGATCCGCGCCCGGACGTCGTCGCCAGCGCATCCGAGCAAGCCGACCACAGCACCGACCTGAGCACCGATCCCAACGATCACGCTCACCACTGGCACAGGCACCCGCCCATCGGTCAGCGACACGGCGGCGCGCGCGCCTACTACCCGCCGGCAGGCGAGGATCCGCTCGGCGACCTCGACGGCCTCTAGCGGATGCCGACTCCGACCGAGCCGCGAACGGGCGCCGCGAGCGACACGAGCGAACGATCGATCACCGCGCTTTCGGTGCCACGCTCCGACATCACCCGCGAGGACCCGATCGACGCGGCGCAAGCATCGACCGTCGTGGGTCCCAGCACGCCGCTGAGCGACGTGGGCGGAAAGCCGACGGCGCCCGAGATCGCAGTGCCCGATCGCTACGTGGGTGGTGCCGAGCTCGGTCGCGGCGGGATGGGCGTCGTC
>JAYVCF010000468.1:0-7344 GCA_043750095.1 Deltaproteobacteria bacterium | reverse complement strand
CCCGGAACGTCCGCGAGACGCTCGAACAGAGGCCGTTCATCACGCACGATCCGCGGACGATACGCGTCGGCAGGGTGCGCGTCGAAAGCGCGATCGAGGGATGGCTCGCCCACGATAGGATGGTGCGGAGGTCACGATGGCGAACGAGATGCCGAAACCCATCACGCTCAGGCGCCCCTGTCCGGTCGAACGAAGCGCCGCGTTCGAGGAGCGCGATGGCGCGCGCTTCTGTCTTCACTGCTCCGAGACGACTCACGACCTGAGCGAGGCGACGCAGTCGGAGGTCCGTGCGCTGATGCGTGCGAACGCAGGACGCGTCTGTGCTCGCGTGCGCCTCTGGCCGAGCGGTGAGATCCGATTTCGACCGGAGCCTCCTGCGCGTGGTCTGGCCGCGATGAGCGCTGCGATCGGTCTGGCGCTCGCGGCGTGCGATCCACCGAGCGCGTCCGTGATCCCCGAGCCCGCCCCGCCGACCACGCAGCCCGAGCCGAGCATCGCCGCGCCGCCCACGTCGGTGGTCGCAGCCGCGCCCGCGACCGATCTCGGCGCGCCACCGACGAGCATCGCTCCGCCTCCGAGCACGGCCACCGATGAGATCGATCACTCGACCGACGCGAGCCACAACGCCGCGGACCACACGCACCATCGGCATCAGCACCCGGCCACGCCGGTCGACGAGCATCCCGAGTACGCGCTCGGCGGCCTCGGCTGAGGCTGTTGCGCGTCGTAGTGCGCGCCGACGCCGGCGAACTGCGAGCAGTCGGGCTGAAAGAGGTTCGCCGCGACGTGCGATCGAGCCCATACGACACCCTCCCGAGACGACTACGCAGGCGAGGGTAGAGCTGCGTGATGGCCCGAGAGTCGAGCTCGAGCATACGGCGACCCGTGCGTGCGGGAAGCGGTCCGTCCTTCACGACGAGCCGCTGCGCGGTCACGGTGATCGTGGTCTTGTTCGCGAAGCTCGCCAGAGCCCCGTACAGCATCCATAGGCCGAACGCGACGATCAGGCCGGCGAAGACCGGCAACGAGGGCCCGAGATCCGCGACGAACACCCCGCCGAACCACCCGAAGAGTGCCAGACCCGTGATGGGGAGCATGGCGACCAAGAGCCGTCCCACGGCGTCGTCCCGGCGCCACTTGCGTGCGAGCGTGAGCGTCCCGGTCACGCCTTCGATCCCCCTCGGCTCGGCGCTCGGGGCCGTGGCGTCGTCGAAGCGCCTCTCGATCGAAGCCGGCTGCGGGAACATCGCGATGCGGTCCTCGGCCAGCGGCGCGCTGGGGGTCTCGACGTTGCGCATCGCGTCGCACGCGGTGCACTCGCCCACCATCGTGTCGGCGTCGACGTCGCGGGAGGGAATCCCGACGCCACAGGTCGGACAGCTCACGAGCATCGGCGGTACCGTAGCCTAGTTTCAGGCCGAGCTCGTCGGTCCCGTGCATCATGCGGCGGAGCCGCCGAAGGCGCCGCGATGCGACGCGCCCCTCCGATTCGTCGCCGTGCTGCACGGCAGAGAAGAGGTACGGCGCCTGCTGGAGTTCCGCCGTCTGAAGTACGGCCAGGCGATCCCGAAGTCGGCGAAGCTGCTCGGCGTCAACTCGAGTGCGGCGGCGGGTCGGCTAGGCAGCGAGCGCTCGGACGCGGTCCCCGCGACGGCTACCGATCCACGAGGAGTACTCGGGAAACCACGCTTTCCGCATGCGCTCCGTGTGCGCCGCGAGGTTCTCGCGCGAAGCGCGTGGTCCGTCAGCGGCGAGCGCGCGTGCTCGCACAGGCACGTCGCGACGAAGCCGAACATCGCGGCGTCGTAGCTCGACGGTCGATCTCGAGCGATGGAGTGAGCGCGACGATCCGTGGTGTCGAGGGGCATCCACGGTCGCTCCTGCTGGAGGAGGTGAGACGGATGCGCGTCAGTGTCCTGGTTGCTGGACGTCCTGGACTGCGTGGTCGATGCCGTCGCCGACCTGTTGTGCTGCCTGATCCACGTCGTGGCCTGCTTGCTCGAGCGGCCCACGATGTTCAGGGCAGCCCGCCAAGAACACCATGGACAGAGCGAGCGCGCCGACGAGCCTCGCGCGAGCCCAGCCGCATCCAACTTTCGATTCGTAGGTCATCTCGATCGCTCCATCCGGTGTTCGTCGCGCCGACGTCGGCGGACGCACGCCTCATCGCAACGAACGTGCCGACGAGCATGGCCCCCCCGCTTCGCACTGCGCGTGCGGCGCTCGGCGTGGCCACGAGGAGACAGAACGTGAGCGCGCCGAGAGCCCGAAGAGCCACGCGTCCAGCGTACACCTCGCGCGCCGCGGGATCCGTCACTTGTCCAGGCTCTGCGGTGGGCACATCTCGCCCATCCTCCACCCTCCCTTTTCGAGCGCGGCCCGTCGCGCGATCGCGCGAGGCCGGCTCGCGCGGAGCTCGGCCTCGGGACCGTCGCGCGTCGACGAGCCTCGTCAGGGGCGTGTGACGCGCAGGTCGATGCGCGTGGCGACGGTCGCCTCGAAGTCCGCGTCGAACAAGTGCTCGTCGAACGTGCGAGCGCCCGTCACGATCGTGTACGTGGTCGTGAACGGCACGACCGCGCAGATCGGCGCCGACAGGTGATTGAATCTCGCGTCCGCGTAGTTGGCGGGCTGATCGAGCGCGACGCGCACATAGGTCGCGAACGTGAACGTCCGCGCGCCGCGCTCACCCGAGAGCACGATGTCGTCGTAGGGATCGAGCTCGAAGTTCGCCGAGTGGGAGCCTCCGTCGTAGTCAGTGCGCACGTACATCGGATCTGACGTGGTCACGTGCACGCGTAGCTCGACGCCCGCCGCCTCGAAGCCCACCACGCGCAGCCGCCCGGCCCTCCCAGTGCCAGCCCCGGCGTCCCACGTGCTGCCGTCGGAGAGACGGTAGAGGCCCGGAACGCTCGAGGTCGTGTCGAGCGCGCCAAATTGGAAGTCGGCGTATCCCGACATCTCGATCGCGTCGATCGTCGATGCGCTGACCATCGCATCGGGTTGCGGCCCCGCGTCCGCGGGGCATGCGCGCTCGACGTGCGCATCGTCCCAGCTCGCGTCCGACGTGGCGACGTCCGGCGTCACGCCCGCGTCCGCCGTGCCCAAGTCGGGAGCGACGAACGCGTCGCGCGTCACGAAGACGTCGGGCGACGGGGACGCGTCGCGTGGCGCCGAGGCGTCGAGGCCTATCGCATCCGGAGTCGCAACGACGGCATCGCGCGATCCGGCATCCCGCTCGTCCGCGTCCAGGCCGCGCTCGTGCGACGCGTCGCACCCCGCCGTGACGACGCAGCACACGAGCATCCCCAGAACGATGGGGGCGTGGGAGGGGGCAAGCATTATTCTCGGACGCGGGTCTGAGCCTGGTAGCGTACCCTCGTGAGGGGAATGCGCGAGCGAGCCTGCGCGCTCGCGTGCTGCGTGCTCGCATGCTGTGCGAGCTGCGACGACCCGGCCGCGACACCGGCCCGGCCCGCGCCGGACGTCGCGCTCGCGCCCGTCGAACCGAGCCAACTCGCCCAGGCGCTCGCGGAGCTTGCGGGTCAGGACATCCCGCTCGCCGCCGCGGTCCCACCTCGCGATGGCATCTGGCGCGTGCGCGACGACGACGGGCATCTCGTCGCGGAAGGAGCGATGCGCGACGGGCGTCGCGAGGGCACGTGGCAGCGCTGGCGTGCGGACGGCCAGCTTCTCGAGGAGGGGGACTACGCCGCAGACCGCCCGATTGGTACGTGGGAGCTGTGGGGCCGCGATGGCGTGCCGCTCCCGCCCGTGACCTACGATGCGGGCGCGTGCAGCCTCGAGCCGGCCCTGCCCGCAGACGTCTCCCTCTGTGGCACGGGGCCGCCGCCCCCGGCGATCGACCACCTCGGCGGTGCGGGCGAATATCGTCGATGCGTCGGGTTCGCCGAGCCGTGGTTGACCTCCCGACTCGTGCTTCTGTCGCTGGGGGCTGCAGACGCGATCGGTCGCGCGAACAGTCCGGAGCTGGATCTCGTCGTCGAGCGCGTAACGCGGGCCGCCGTCGCCCGACTGCTGCCACGGTTGCCGCTCTCGGAGCGGACGGATGACTACCTGCGGGTCCAGTACGGGCGCGGCGCTCTACGCGCCCATGGCGCGGCGAGCGAGCGCCTGGTCGAGATGGCGATGGAGCACCCCGAGCTCGGCCCCGTGCTCGGAGGCGTCTTCCGCATGCCGTCGGATCTGACACCGGGACGCGCTGCCCGCCTCTATCGCGCGCGGATCGGCGGTCTCCTCTCGACGCCGGATCCCGGCCTCGATCGCGGCCTCGAGATCGTCAGCGCCGTCGCGGTCCTCGGCCAAGCTCACCCCGAGCTGACGCTCGCGCTGACCGAGGATGCGATGCGGGCGCTGGCGAGCCGGCGCTATCACGTCGGGCAGCTCCGGGAACAGCGGGCTGCGTACCGGTTCGCGCGTGGCGAGCTCGACGAAGCGACGGAGGAGCTCGACGAAGCGGAGCGCAGCTACGAGGGGTCGTGCTCGGGCTCGGGCTGCGGGCGCGCGATCGCGCCGCTGCGTGCACAGATCGCGCGAGCGCGCGGAGACCTCGCGGGGGCGCGTGCGATCGACGATGCGATCGCGGCTGCGGCAGCCGCGGAGACGGCGCGCCGCACGGAGGATGCGCGGCTGCGCGTGGTGTTCGACTCCGCGGCGCAGCTCACTGCGACGCACCGAGAGCGTGCGGCGGTCGCGCAGCTCGAGGCCGAGTTCGCCGCGGGCGATGCGTTCGGGCCCGCGCTCGGCGGTGGCACGCCGTGGGGAGCTGCGCTTCGGTGGCGCGCGGGCACCGCGTATCTGGCGCTCGGCGAGCTCGACGACGCACGGCGCCTGACCCAAGAGGCGATCGACCGAATCCCGCCGGATCGGCCCGGCGCGTACGCGGACACGATGGCCGAGATCGAGCGCGCCGAGCGTGCGCGCGCTGCGTCCCCCGGAGCCTCCGTGTCGGAGCGCGACGAACGCGAGGGCGGCGCCGAGTAGGGGCATGCGTCAGCGGCAGCCCATCTCGCGCGTGACGACGTCGCCGGCGGAGTCGATGTGCGCGAGTCGCGCGCACGTGCGCTTCGATCCAGCGCGCGACGACGCGCAGCGACAGCGGCGGTGACCGTCGGTGGCGAGGAGCGGGCGTCGAGCGCGATGCTCGCATCGGCGACCGCACCGTCGTGCGCGGACGTCGGGCGTCGTCGTGCCGACATCGGCTGCGTTCATCGATGGCTCGCGCTGCATCCGGCAGCGACCACGAGCACGGTCGCCACGCAGAGGCCCGCGAGAACGGCGCGGTCACACGGCGTGCGCCACGCATCGAGGCCCCCGTCCATCGGTCGACCGTAGCGCGTCCTCAGGTGCCCGTGCGGTCGGCCGTCTCGCGCGGCACGGCTCGCGACAGCGTGGCGTCGAGACCGTCGAGCGCGTCGAACGCCTCGTTCACGGCCTTCCGAAAGGACCGTGTCTTGCGACGCGAGTGACCGAGCACGTGTTGAGCGCTGCGCACGGCAGCCATCGCGCAGGACGCGACGAGGAAGGCCCGCGGGTCCTCGCTCGGATCGATCTCGAGCAGGTTCCCGATCTCGGCCGCGATCCGCCCGATCACGCGCGCGTCGATCTCCAGCGCCTTGCGCCGGAGCTCGGGGTCGTGCGGCGCGAGCTCGGCACGCAGACGCGTGGCGCTGTCGCGCTGGGGCGTGCTGGACGCGAGGGCGAGGGCGGAGCGGCGAAGCGCTTCCGACAGGGTCTCCCCGCGATCGATGGTTTCGCCCGCGCGCTACGCCGCGCAGAGGGCGGTCGAGTCGCCGAGGAAGTGGGCGGTCTCCGTGAGCACCGCATCGCAGACGAGGCGGAGACGAGCGCGACGGCGCGGGCGAACCGGAGATAGTGCGGAACGGATGCCATGTTGGGCCTCGCCGCGATCGAAAGCGCAGCTCGTTCCACACGTTTGCGTGAGACACTCGCCATCGATCGCATGCGACCGCGGCTTCGATCGTTCTTGCTCACGCTCGGTGCGCTCCTGGTCACCGCCGCGGTCGCGCGCGCCGACGTGGTGGGCATGACGTTCGTCGACTGCCCTCACGGCGCCACCAGCATGACGCGCTCGCATGGAGGCGCGACGTACTGCACGCCGGTCACCTGCGCGAACGACTCCGAGTGCGGCACGGGCCCCTGCCGTCGCGCGGGGCTCTGCGTGAGCGAGACCGACTTCGAGGAGTCGATCTCCCCGCACGCGGGCGGCGGCAGCCACATGGTTCATCAGGTCGTCGCCCTGCGCGAGTGCAGCTCCAACGCGGACTGCGAGGGTGTGCCCTGCGTGTTCGCGGATCGATGCGTCGATCAAGGGCCGCTGCCCGACGCCATGCGCAGCGGGCCCTCGGCGGGTGGCGCGTGTGGCTGTCGGGTCGGATCGAGCGAGCCGCCGCACCTGCTTGCGTGTCTGGCGCTCGCGCTCTGGTGGCGCCGCCGATCTCGGCGCGCGTCGTGAGCATCGTCGAGGTGCAGATACTGCCTCCCGCGGCAACGATCGACAGTGGCAGGCGAAGGGCGGCACGCGGCTCCGCTCGTACGCCTGCGGGTCGAGCTAGAGTCCGCACCGTGAGCGAAGCACCGTGAGTGGCAGAGCCACATGGGCGGTGCTCGGCGCGCTCGCGCTGATTCCACCTGCGATCGCGATCGCGATGGTGTCGCGTCTCGAGCCGGGGCGAACGGGAGCGCGCGTCGTGACCTGGTACGGGGCGAGCGGTGAGGCGATCCCACGTGAGTCGCCCGGCGTTCTTTATCCGTTCGATGGATGCACCGGGGACATCGGCGTGACCGGTCTCGTGCACGGCGGCGCGCTCTGGACGACGTGTGGGCCCGATGATCGCGCGGGGCTCACCGCGCTCGCGCGCATCGATCCGTCTTCGGGCGAGGGCCGCATGCGCTGGGCCTTTCCTCCCGAGCTCGCGCTCTCGCACACGGTCGCCATCGTTCCGCGCGCGGACGGTGCGCTCGGGATCGTGTATCGCCACTCGGTCGTCAACGGCCTCCTCGCGCTCGCGGTCGCCGGGCCGGACGGCTGGGAGCGGGCGCCGATCGCGATCGACGATGCGCCTGCCGCTCGCGAGCTGCCCGACTCCGTGCTCGGCGCTGCGTGGGTGGACGGAGTACTCGAGCTGGTCGTCCTCCGCTGGAACGACGAGAGTGCGCCCGAGAGGCGGTCCGTGATGGTGACCACCCTCGCCGCCGAGCCCCGAGTGGCGCCCTTCCTCGCCGAAGGCCCGCTCTGCCCGCCGACCTCCGTCTGCACCACGTCGATGGCGCTGCGTCGCGACGGACGCTGGTGGCTCGTGC
>JAYVCF010000467.1:0-5202 GCA_043750095.1 Deltaproteobacteria bacterium | reverse complement strand
CGGAGTGCCGCACGCCCGTGCCCGCCGTCATGCGCTGCACGTCGCCCGGGCGGAGCGTCGAGCCCGTGCCCAGCGAGTCCTTGTGCGAGAGCGCGCCCTCGATCACGTAGGAGAGGATCTCCATCTCGCGATGCCCATGCGTCGGAAAGCCACCACCTGCGGCGACGCGGTCCTCGTTGAGCACGCGCAGCGAGCGAAAGCCCATGTGCTTCGGGTCGTGATAGCCCGCGAAGGAGAAGGTGTGCTTCGAGTCGAGCCAGCCGTGGTCGGCGGCACCGCGATCCTCGGAACGTCGAATCGTGATCATCTGCGTACCTCAGCAATGAAAGGCGTAGCCGAGCATCCCCAAGATGCAAAAGAGCGCGAGGCCGCCGCCGCTCAGGAGCAGGAACTTCACGAGTCCGATCCCGAGGATGGTGATCCCGCCGCCGATCAGCTCGTCGACGCCGCCCGCGCGCGAGGGCAACACGATCGTCGGCGGAGGTGATGCGCCCACCTTCGGTCCGTCGACGCGCGAGAACGGAAGCCCGGCCGAGCTCGCCGACGGAATCGTGACATTGCCGCAGGCAGCGCAGCGAACCGCGACGCCGGGAGGCGCCTCGGCGAGAGTGGCCGAGCAGAACCCGCAGCGCGCGGACATCGGGCGAGTGTGAGCGAGGCTGAGCGAGGGCGCGAGACGAGCGCGCGAGACGAGAGCCCAAGCTCCTCGCGGTCCCTCGTGTAAACTCCGCGGGCCATGAGCTTCTGTCCTCGCTGCGGCGTGCAAAACACCGACGATGCGCGCTTCTGCAACAAGTGCGGCGCCGCGATCGGCGCGGCAGGCGCGTCGGCGGGCCCTGCGTCTGCATCGGGCCCCGCGCCCACCAACACGAGCGGCAGCATCACGCTCGCGGGCATCGGCATCCAGTCGCCGAGCAGAACGTACGCGGTGCTCGCCGTCGGCGCGTTGGCCTTCCTCGCGCTCGGCGCCGGGCTCGCGTACTTCGGGATGCACTCGGGTGGCGGCGCTCCGACCGCGTCGGCCGACACGACCGGTGGCGGGGGCGACTCGAGCGGCGACGCGCTGCCCGCGGGCGTGGACGTGCCCGACGGGGACTTCGTGATGACGAGCGGAGCGCGCGTCGTGAAGCGCGGTGCGTCGGCCTCGACCGACGGCACGGCGCCGCCGACGACGACGACGAGCGCGGCGCACACGGACACGACCGGAACGACGGCCGCGACGGGCACCGGGACGACCGGTCGGGTCACGCCGCCTCCGCACACCACCGTCACGACGCACACGACGGGATCGACCACGCCACCGACGCACACGACGGGCACCACCACCCCGCCCGATCCCACGGATCCGCCTCCCACCACGACACCGACCACGGGTTCGGGAAGCGGAACGCCTCCCGCGTCGTCGGTCGACTGGGACGCGATGGGCCAGACGATCGACCCCGACTCCTCACCCGACTACCAGATGCAGATGTACAGCACGCAGGTGCGACGCTTCATCCGTCAGTATCTGCTGCCGCGCGCCACCTCGTGCTTCGAGCACGCGTCGGCGATCCAGCGCGATCCCGTGCGCGGCACGGTCGCCATCGGCTTCGACATCGACGCGCGCGGCCACGCGCAGGGCGCGACCATCGATCGCAACACCACGGGCGTGGACCCGCTCGCCACGTGCCTGCGCAACGAAGTGAACGGCTGGCAGCTGCCGCCGCCGCCCGAGGGCACCGCGCCGATCCAGATGCAGATGCCGTTCACGCGCTGATGCTGCGCGCCGCTCTCGCTATCGCGCTCGTCGCGTTCTGGCCCGCCCTCGCGAGCGCGCAGGAGCGTGGCGACGGCGTGTACGGGCGCTTCGATGGAGACCTCGCGCTCTCGGCCGGCGTCTCGGGCGGCGCCGTGGTCGACGATCGCGTCCACCCGGCGTGGACCGGATCCGTCTCGCTGGAGCTGCGCGCGCGCATCCTCGACTCGGGCGGGCTCTTCGCGATCGGCGAGTGGCGTCCCGAGGGCGACTCGCGCGCGATCGTCGGGGTCGACCTGCGCCCGTTCTTCCTGCCGCGCTTCGTCCTGAACCTCGCGACGGGCTCGCAGTGGGTCGATCTGCTGATCGACTCCATCGGGCTCGATCTCGGGGCGGCCATGGGTCCCTTCGACCGCAACGCGGGGGTCGCGCTCGCGATCGGCTTCGGGCTCGACGTCCCGCTCTTCCTACCCGAGCGGACCAGTGGAGGCGTGTTCCTGCGGCTCGGTGCTCGCTACGTGACGGCCTCGGCGCTGGATCAGGCTGCGCCGCGCGGTGGAACCACCGATTGGGTGCTGCTCGTGGGCCTGGACTTCCGAGCGCTCGTCGCGACGAGCCTCCCGCGCTGGCAGGGGCCGCGATACCGGACGCCCGTCGATCCCGCGGAGTGACATCCCGCTGGATTCGTGAGGGAACCCCTGCTCGTCATGTGGCCTTTTGTCGGGTTGTTCTCTATCGTGCCCTGCTGGAGCAAGCGCTCCATGCTTCTTCTCCGTCTTCTTTGCGCACCGGAGCTCGTCATGTCGCGTACCTCTTGCGTCGTCCTCGCTTCGCTCGCGCTGAGCATGTTCGCACTCGGATGTGGTCGCTCGCAGCTGCGTGACGTTCCGCCGGAGATGATGGACGCCGGCCCGCGGCCGGACTCGGGCCCGCTCCACGACGTGGGTCCCGTGCCCGACGTTGGTCACGACGCGCCCGCAGCGTTCTGCGGCGACCGCCTCTGCAACCTGATGGAGAGCTGCACGTCCTGTCCGATGGACTGCGGCATGTGCCACACGTGCGGCGACACGATGTGCGAAGCGGGGCTCGGCGAGACCTGCATGACCTGCCCCGGTGACTGCGGCGCGTGCGTCACCTGCGGCAACACCATGTGCGAGCCGGCGCAGGGCGAGACGTGCACGAACTGTCCGCGCGACTGCGGCGCGTGCACGACGTGCGGCGATCACACCTGTCAGGCGTCGGAGAACTGCACGAGCTGCCCTGGCGACTGCGGCGCCTGTGTGCGCTGCGGCGACGGAATGTGCGGCGTGGGCGAAGACTGCACCTCGTGTGCGCGCGACTGCGGTGCGTGCGTCACGTGCGGCAACGGGATGTGCGAAGCGAGCCTGGGCGAGACATGCACGACCTGCGTGGCCGACTGCGGCGCCTGCATGACGTGTGGCGACCGCACCTGTCAGGCTTCGGAGAGCTGCTCGTCGTGCCCGATGGACTGCGGCGTCTGCACGACCTGCGGAGACCGCATCTGTCAGGCGACCGAGAGCTGCGCGACATGCGGACAGGACTGCGGCCTCTGCGCTTCGTGCGGCGACCACACCTGTCAGCCGACCGAGAACTGCGCGAGCTGTCCAGCGGACTGCCGCATCTGCAGCACCTGTATGAACGGCTTCTGCGAGCCCGCGATGGGCGAGACGTGCGAGACGTGCGCGCCCGACTGCGGCGCTTGCCCGACCTGCGGTGATCACACGTGCAACGCCGCGGCGGGCGAGACGTGCTTCACGTGCCCGGGTGACTGCGGGAACTGCCCCTCGTGTGGCGACGGCCGCTGCCGCGGCACCGAGACGTGCGCGAGCTGCTCGGCGGACTGCGGCTCGTGCGCGTTCTGCGGAAACATGCGCTGCGAGATGGCGGCGTCGGAGACATGCTCGAACTGCGCGCAAGACTGCGGCGCGTGCGTGCTCCACTCGTGCGCGGAGGCGCTCACGTGTCTGTTCGGCTGCTTCAGCTTCGGCGGCGGCGGCGGGATCCCGGCGTTCGACATCGGCTGCATCTCGGACTGCGGCGCCTCGACCTGCCCGAGCTCGCGCGTCTTCCTCAACAACGTGACGAGCTGCGCGATCGGAACGTTCGTCTCGGGCTCGTGCCCCGGAGGCCCGAGCATCGGCTGCATCACGACCCAGTGCTCGAGCCAGATCGCCGCGTGCTTCGGCGACCGCTGCTGATCATCGTCGCCCTCGTCGCGGCGTTGCTCGTCGGGGCGTGCGGTGGGGAGATCGCCCCACCTCCTTCGAGCGGCCCTGCTTCGCACCCGAGTCCAACTCCGACGTCGGTGGCGGTGGTGCCTCCGACCGAGCTCGTCGGTCTCGATGATCCGCCGCCCGTCTCCGACGACGTGATCGCGGCGGGGCCGCTCTCCGATCGCGTCGCACCTCCGCACGGGTGTGTGCTCGCGTCCGACGCCGCGCAGCCGACCCTCGAAGGAGCGTCCGCCGCCGACGTGCTCGCCGCCGGGAGTGTGTTCGTCGTGGCCGGATACGTCGCGGGATCACCCGAGGTCGTCGCGCTCGCGCAGATCGTTCCCGGTGGCGCACCGAGCCCGCTCGGCCGCATCGAGCTCGGCGGATCGGTCGACGCGTCACGGCGAACGGCGCCCCCGGTGCTCGCGCGGCTGGGCGACGCGAGGATCGGTGTGGGGCTCATCGACTCGAGAGGCGGAGTCCGTCTCGCGCGCTTCGAGGCCGGCGCACCTGCGCCTACGATCGCGATCGTACAAGTGACCGCGGCGGGCGCCGACGTTCGCTATGCGCCTGCGCTCGCGCACGTGGATGCGGGAACGCTCGTCGCGTGGACCGAAGCGGTCGGGACGACGGCGCACGTGCGGGTCGCCCTCGTCGATGCCACCGGCGCGATCAGCGCGACGCACGACGTCACGGCCGAGGCCGGAACCGCCGCAGCTCCCGTGTTCGATGCAGAGGGCGTGCTCTACGCGATCGATGCGCGCGCGGGCGTCTCGGTGGCGCATCGCACGAGGTTCGGATCCGACGGCGTACCGAGTCCGACGACGGTCGCGCAGCCCCTGAACCTCACCGCCGAGCCGCCCTCGTTCGCCGTCGTCGGGACGCACCTCGGCTACGCGGCCGTCGGGAACGGCGCGGCCCGCGCGGTCGGTGTCGTCACGATGGGATCCTCCGACCGTGCACAAGCGCTGGTCCCCGGCCTCGGCTACGGCGGCGCGCTGATGATCGACGCAGCACGGCTCGGTACCGCGGGCTTGTTCGTGATGGAGGCGCCGAGCGCGGCGGATGCCAGCGCACCGCACGAGACGCGCATGCGCGTGGTCGGTGCGGACGGAGCGATCGGGGATGCGGTGGTGATCGCGGGAGTGACGGAGCCGCGCGTGGCCGTGGGCGCGGGTGGGATCGTGGGGATCGTCGGGCGCGGGGCCGGGGTGTACTGGGCTCGCTGCGCGG
>JAYVCF010000466.1:0-6664 GCA_043750095.1 Deltaproteobacteria bacterium | reverse complement strand
CCGTGCGGAGATCCGTTCCCTCGATGAGCTCGAGGCTCTGCCACCAGATGCCCCGGTCCTGCCCGAAGTCGCGGAGCGAGACGATGTTCTGGTGGCTGAGGCTCGCGGCGATGCGCGCCTCGTTCTGGAAGAGCGCGATCCAGTCGGCGCGATCGGAGTCCTGAGCGAGGATGCGCTTGAGGCACTCGCGATGGACCACGCCCGCGGGCCCCGCGCGCTCGGCGATGAAGGTCTCGCCCATCCCGCCTCGGGCGATGCGCGCGAGCACGCGGAACGGACCGAACGGAGCGTCCACGCGGCTACTTGCCGGCCGAGCCCCGCAGCTCGGCGAGCATCGGCGCGAACGCCGGGTCGTTCTTCAAGAGCCGCAGCAGCGTCTCGCGCAGCTCCGGCCGCACGCCCTCCGGCGCCACCGCGAGTTGGCGCTCGATGATGCGATCCATCAGCCGCGCGATCTCCGCCTCGTGCTCCTCGCCCGTCAGGCCCGCGGAGCGACGGCGGAACTCCGCGACGTAGAGCTGCACGCGGTCGGGCACCGCGCGCTTCTGCTGCTCGTGCGAAGCGTCCTCGTCCTCGGCAGGAGTGCCCGACGCAGTCGGGCCGATCTTCCTCTTAGCGGCCACGGCTCGCCGCCTTTCCGACCACCGTACTCACGAGAGCGCCTCCCGCAGCATGCCGAGCGCTTCCGTGTGCGCCCGGCTCGCCCAGCTCTCGGACTTGCCGTGGCGCGCGCCGATCTCGGCGAGACGCTGCTCCTCGAAGTAGTGCGACAGGATCACGCCTCGATGCGGCGGATCCGGAAGCCGCTCTATCGCCGTACGGACCTTGGCGGCGTCGAGCTGCGTGACGAGCCCCTCTTCGGTGCCGTGCCGCTCCACGCTCGCGACCACGTCGGCGGTGTACGCCGCGGCGACGAGGCCCATGAGCGCACTGATCGAGGCCGTCGCCTCGAGGTCGCCCGTCGGAGGTCGCTGCGCCACGTCCTCGGTCGCCTGCTCGAGCACCTGCTCGAGGCGCGTCGCCCTCTCGCATCGCTCCTTCGCGCGCCGCGAGAGGAGCTTGCTCTTGCGCAGCGTCTCGACCATCGCGCCGTGGATCCGACGGTACGCGAAGCCCGCGAACGGGATCGCCCGGCTCGCGTCGAACCTCGCCCGGGCCTCCAGCAGGCCCGTGAAGCCCGACTGCAGGAGGTCTTCCTTCTCGGAGCGCGCTCCGAACTCGGAGATGACCTCGTTCGCGATGCGCTCGACGAGCGCGCGATCCGCAGTGACTTCGTCGGGTCCGTCCACGACGAGCACGACGATATCACGCTACTCGGCGGCCGGAACGTGGTGGCTCTGCCTCGCTCGCTGGATCTCGGTGCGCGTCATCGGGCCGCGCAGGTACGACATCGCCCATCGCGGCTGCAAGAGGGCGAGCGTGCTCTCGCGCGCGTCGCGCACCACGAACCAGCGCTGTGCGAGCTTCTTCACGATCGCGCCGAGCTCGCTCTTCTTCTTGTCCTCGCCGAGGCCTTCCATCACACGCGCGCGATCGGCGTCGGTCTGCAGGCGTCCGAGCGCCCAGAAGCCCGCGTTGCTGAGCGCGCGGTAGTCGAGGTCCATCGGGTTCTGCGTGGCGAGCACGCAGCCGACGCCGTACGCACGCGCCTGCTTCATGAGCGCGACGAGCGGTCGCTTGGTCGGTGGGCTCAGCGGGTGCGGCGGCAGAAAGCCGTGCGCCTCGTCGAGCACGATGAGGCCGCGCAGCCGTGAGCTCCCCGGAAGGCTGCGCACCCACGTGAGGGCCTCTTCGAGGATCACGCCGAGCACGAGCATCCGCTCGTCGTCGTCGAGGTGCGCGACGCTGATCACGGTGGCGGGCGTCTTGCCGTCCACCGGCTCCATCCACTTGCCGACGTCGAGGTCTTGTCCCTGACGCCACGCGTGGAACGAGGGCGAGGCGATCAGCGTGTTGAGATCGGCGGCGAGCTCACGCCGCTGACGCAGGCCGATGAAGTCTTCGACGCTCAGCGCGCCGATGCTCTCGCAGGGTGGCTCGATGAGCTCGGGCAAGAGGGCATCGAGCGACGCCGCGCTCCCGCGCTTCAGACGAGCCTCCGCCAGCACGCACAGAAACGCGTGCTCACGGCTCTTGCCGGGATCGCCCTCGCGGCCGATCAGGCGCAGCACCATCGAGACCGCCGCAGCGAGCGTCGCGCGCGCGCCTTCCTCGTCGTGCTCCCAGCGGGCCGAACGCCGCTCGAGCGCCGAGAGCAGGTGCAGGGGCTCCCCTGCATCGGAGCCCGGTGTCACGACGCGCACGTGCGTCGCTCGTGCGAACTCTGCGAGCTCGCGCTCGCCGATGCCGGCGCCGACGAGCCCCTTGCGCCTCTTCTCGATCGCATCTCGCACGAGCGGAGGATCGGCGATGCCGTCCTCGTCACCCGGCGCGGCCTCGACCCAGGGCGTCATCGCTCTGGGGTCGAACGAGCCGAACGAGAGCAGCAGGTTCGGTAGATCTCCTTTCACGTCGATCGCGAGCACGGGAATCCCGGCGCTCAGCGCTTCCTCGATGAGGACGGTGACGAGGCCGGTCTTGCCGCTCCCGGTCATCCCGACGATGACGCCGTGTGTGAGCAGATGGTCCGACGGAAGCTGGTACGCCGATGGCGACTTGCCGTCGATGGTCAGGCGCAGGCCGAGCTCGAGGACACTCATCGCGCACCTTCTCTCTCGCGGGGCTCCCTCTCCCAGGAATGGCTCTCCCACGAATGGGAGAGGGACCGGGCCGCGGTCACGAGACGAACGGAGAGGCTGGCGCGCCGTTCGGCGACACGGCGGGTGCGACGGGGGCCGTGTGCGGCGTGACCGTCGTCGCCACCGGCGTCGACTGCACCGGCGTCGGCTCGGTGGTTCCGTCTTGTGTACGACGGCCCGATCGACGCGCGTAGAGCGACGGCGCGATCTCGTCGGCATCGCCCTGGTGCCATCGGAGGTAGGACAGCATCCGGCGCACCTCGTCGTAGCGAGCGACCAGATCCGTCAGCGCGCGCAGGCGCACCTCGGCCGCGGGCACGCGGGTCGCGCCCTGCTCACGCTCGCCGAGCGTGGTGAGCATGCGGGTGGCCTTCTCTTCGGTGCGGTCGAGATCGGCCGCGGTGATCGGCGTGTGATCGGCGATCGTGGCCCAGTGCTCGCGCAGGAGCGCGACGAGGACGAGCGTGGCGTGGATGAGCTGGCGATAGCTCACCGTGCCGCGCGCCGCGTCGAGCCGCTGGGGATCGAGGAGCTTGCGGTTCGCGAGCGACTGCGCGTCGGTGAAAAGGAGCGTGTGCTCCGCGCGGAGGTCGGCCTCCATCGGCCCGAGGTCGCCGTTCACGGCGGCGGCGCTGAGCTCGACGTCTGCTTGCTTGGTGGCGAGCGCGACGACCGGGAGCTCGTCGACCATCTTGCCGGCCGGAGCGCCGAACTGCGCGACGATCTCGTCGCGATGGTGCGCGATCTGCGGCGCGGAGCCGATGACGATCTCGGCGGCGACGGACGCATCGACCTTGGGCTGTCGATCGACGCCGTGATCGGGCATCGCGAGGAGGGCGGGACGCCGTTCGTCCAGCGCGGTCTTGAGCGCGGGAGCTTCGGCATCGACGTGATGAGCGGGACTGCGGCGGGCCATGGGACGACTCTCTTTCTTTCGCGGAGGGCGACCACTTCGGTCGCTGCCTCATGAAAGAGAGGTCGGTCAGTCCCGGAATCTCTTGCAAAGAATTCGAAAAATGATCGGATGGCGGCCAGGCGTTTCGACGAAGCCGTTCGGCAACCGTGAGGTTGGATCGGGGTTGTTGAACAACGACCCGCTACCGTGTGGTTGTTCTTCCGTTGTTCAACAACCCCACCACGAACCCGGCGGTTGATCTTCCGTTGTTCAACAACCCCCAGACGAACCCGGAGGTTGATCTTCCGTTGTTCAACAACCCCGGACGAACCCGGAGGTTGATCTTCCGTTGTTCAACAACCCGAGGACGAACCCAGCGGTTGGTTTGGGGGGTTCGGTGTCGGCGACGGCATGGATGCGGGCAGCGTCTCGTTCGACGCGGCGGCGACAGACGCATGGGTCGTCGGTTCCTGCGTCGCGGCGTACCGAGCCCTCGGTGGTCCGTTGCGCTGCTACGCGTTCTGAGATCGAACCGCGCGATGCGGAGCAGGATGAAGCGATGTCCGTCTGACGCGCTCACGGCGCGAGGCGAGCCCCCACGGCGTCGATGCCCAGCCCGACCGAGAACGCACCGCACGTCTGACCGGTCGCGTCTGGCTGGAGATCCGCGAGCGAGAGGATCCGCGCGGCCGCGTCGCAGCCGGCCATGCTTCGCGGGCCGGTCTCGGGACAGCTCGCCATCAGGTAGTCGCTCACTAGGTACGCGCCGCCGAGCTCGCCGCCCGTCAGGTGGCTCGCGTCGATCGTCCCGGCGATGCGCACGTCGTGCAGCACCAAGGAGACCGGCTGGCCCGATGACTCCCCGAGCGGGATCGGCAGCGCGTCGATGGTGCCCTCGAGGCGCCCCCGCGTGATGTGGGCGCGCGTCGTCCCGAGCTCGATCGTAGGCTCGAGCACCTGACCGGCCGCGATGCCGGAGCACGACGAGGTCACCGCCGACCAGACGCACGCGCTCGCACCGTCACTCGAACACGTGGCCGCGTCGGCGTGCGCCGCGCAGGTGGGGCTGAGCTCCGGCGTGCCCGCCGCAGCCCGCGCGAGGACGACACGCAGCGAGACGTCCGCGTCGGCCGTGAGATCGTCGACGTGGTCCAGCACGAGCACGACGAGCCACGCGCCCTGCTCGATCTGTTCGCGCACCCGCCCCGCAAGGCCATCGCCTCCGACGGCCGCGTCGATCGTCGAGAAGAGCGTGTCGAGCTGGGCGTCGACCGCTGTCGCGCCGGTGATCGGCGATGTGAAGTCCATCGCGCCGGCGCACGTGCCGACGGGCCCGCCCATCCTCCCGTCGAGGTCGAAGCCGTACGCCGTGCTCGGGTCAGGCGGCGTCGTGAGCACGCGGCCGACGACGTAGGCGTACGTGCTCGGGCCCGCGTCGTGTGCGGCGTCGGGTGCGGCGTCATGCGCCGCGTCGGGCCCGGCGCACGCCGAGAGCGCCAACCACGCGCTCGCGAGGGCGCTGCCGCGTAACGAGTGGGCCACGTCGCGATCCAGGCTCTCGGGTTTCGGGCCGAGGCGCAAGCGGAGCGACCGGAGGCCGTGATCGTGAGGTTGTGCCCGCGCGCCGCGCGGCGTCGATGCGCGCGCTGCTGGTGCTTGCGGCGCGCGTTCAGGCTCGCGAAGAGGATCGAGGGCGCACGAGGGGCGTCTAGCAAAAGCAGGGTTCGCGCAATGTGTCGCGACAGGAACGAATGGCATCACCATCATTCAATTGTGGTCATGAGTGCTCGCGCTCATGTTCGTCGCACGAGGCGAAAAGAACATGAGACCAACGAGACATCTGCTTGCGCTTGGGGTCGTGGTCGTGGGGATGGGGTGCAGCGCCGAGGCAAGGCCCGCGAGCGTGTCGGACGCGAGCGCGCCCGACGCGAGCGCACCCGACGCGAGCGCGCCGCGGGGCGAAGACGCCAGCGCGCCGTTCGTGTGCGAGGACGGCTTCGAGCCAGACGCGCTGGGGCGCTGCGGGAGGTGGACGACGCTCAGCGGCGCGCCCGCGTGCTTCGACGTCGCGATGGCGACGATGCGCGGCGCCAGCGTGCTCGTGCTCGGCAACTGCCACGATCCGGACGCGCATCCGCCGATCCTGCTCTCTGCGTTCGTCTTCTCGCCCGATACGCAGACGTGGCGCTTGCTGCCCGATGCCGCGCCCACGCGCATCCGAAGCACGGTGACGCTCCTCCCCGACGGCCGCGTCCTGATCGTCGGCGGCGCGAGCTTCGGCCCGTCGTCGGTCATCAGCCCTTCCACCGTGCTCTTCGATCCCGACGGCGAGACGTTCTCGCCTGCGTCCGACATGACGACGCCTCGCGCGTCGCACACGGCCACTCTGCTCGCCGACGGTCGCGTGCTCGTCGCCGGCGGCCACACGAGCGCGCTACCGGGCGAGCCGACCGCGAGCGTCGAGATCTTCGACCCGAGCAACGGCACGTGGCACGCCGCAGCCCCGATGCACACGGCGCGGGCGGGACACACCGCGAGCCTGCTCGACAACGGGAGGATCGCGGTCATCGGCGGAGTCGATGCCTCGCGGGCGATCACCTCGAGCGTGGAGATCTACGACCCTTTCCGAGATGCCTGGCACGACGGTCCGTGGATCGAGACGATCTCCGGGAACCAGACCGCGACCCCGCTGAGCGACGGCTCGCTGCTCGTGGTCGACGCGCATGACGTGCTCCGATCGTTCGCGGGCCTCACCGGCTTCGTGCCGGCCGCCGAGATGCACGCAGCACGCGAGGGCCACTTCGCGATCGCGTTGTCGACAGGCATGGTGCTCGTCGTAGGTGGCGTCACGTCCGGCGGAGACGAGCGACCTCCCGCCGAGCTCTACGACCCGAGCGCCGACACGTGGAGCGAGACGCACACGCCTGGCGTCTCGATCTGGAGTGGTGGTGGCGATGTGGCGAGCGCGACGCAGGTCGGGTCCGAGATCCTGCTCCACTCCGACAACGTCGGCTTTCTCGTGTACGAGTGG
>JAYVCF010000465.1:0-3785 GCA_043750095.1 Deltaproteobacteria bacterium | reverse complement strand
CGGCCGGGTCGAGCGGATCGGTCGGGCGCTCGGCCTCGAGGTGGTCGGCCTCGAGAACGTTCCGCGCGGCCGCGCCGTGTTGGTGGCGAACCACGCGTTCGGCTGGGACGTCGTGTTCTTGATGGCCGCCCTCTGGCGAGAACGACGTCAGCCACTCTGGGCGCTGGGAGAGCACCTCTGGTGGCGCATTCCGTTCGTGCGTCGGTTGGCTGCCGCGGTCGGAACGGTGGACGGGACGCAAGCCAACGTCGATCGCCTGCTCGCGCGCGAGCAACAAGTGCTCGTACTCCCGGGTGGGATGCGCGAAGCCGTCAAGCCCGCCACGCTGCGCTACCAACTGCTCTGGGGACGTCGCTATGGCTTCGTGCGCGCCGCCATCCGGCATCAAGCGCCCATCGTTCCGGTCGCATCGATCGGCCCCGACGAGCTCTTCGACTTCGTGGGCGATGCGTATCGACGCGGGATGAAGTGGACCGGCCATCGGGTGCCGATCCCGTTTCCCTCTCACTTTCTGCCGATCCCTCATCTCGCGCGGCTCAGGTTCGTCGTCGGCGAGGCCATCCCACCGCCCCCGCCCGAGACCGCGGACGACCTCGCGACGGTGAAGCGCGTCCGACACGAGGTCGCCGGTGCTCTGCACGAGCTGATCGAGAACGAGCTCGCGCGGCGCGCGGGGATCGACATGGGCGGCGACGGACCCGCCTGACCGGTGCATTGTCGGCAGTGACCTTTTCGCAGAGTGAGGCGCAGCGATGACGAACGAGGCCGAGGCCCAAGCGAGGATGGTGGAGCTCCAGATCGCGCGCCGCGGCGTCTGCGATCCGCGGGTGCTGCGCGCATTCCGCGAGGTCCCGCGCGTCGAATTCGTGCCTGCCGCGTTCGCACCGCTCGCGCTCGACGACGCGCCGCTGCCCATCGGTGAAGAACAGACGATCTCGCAGCCCTACATCGTGGCGGCGATGGTGGAGGCGCTGCATCTCGTCGGCCCGGAGCGGGTGCTCGAGGTCGGGACGGGCTCGGGCTACGCGGCGGCGATCCTCGCTCGGCTCGCGCGCGAGGTGATCACCATCGAGCGGCACGCCTCGCTGGCCGACGAAGCGCGGGAGCGGCTCGCGCGGCTCGGCGTCACCAACGTGATCGTGCTCTCGGGGGACGGCTCGCTCGGAGCACCGATGCACGCGCCCTTCGATGCCATCGTCGTCGCCGCCGGCGGGCCGCGTGTGCCCGAGGCTCTGCTCGCGCAGCTGAAGCCGGGAGCTCGTCTGGTGATGCCGGTCGGCGCGACGCGGCAAGAGCAGCAGCTCGTCTGCGTGACGCGCGATGGCGATCGCTTCCGGACCGAGTCGCTGGGCGACGTGCGCTTCGTGCCGCTCGTGGGCGAGCAAGGGTGGCCCGAGACGAACGCGCGTCCCGGATGAACCGCGCGCGATTCGTGTGCTAAGCGGGCGCGAATGACCGAGTCGGCCGCCACCGAGAAGACCGACGCGAGCACGCCGTCGACGCGTGCGCGCATGACGACCGCGCTCGGCTGGGTCGCGGGCGGCTCGGCCGGCATGCTGGTGAACTACGTTCTCTTCTTGGCGTTCGCCGACGAGACCGGAGGCGGTTACCCGGTCGTACCGACGACGTTCGTACTCTTCGTGCTGGGCGCGTTCGGCGGGATGGCCCTCGCGGATCGCGGCGGCGAGCGCATGTTCCGTCCGCTCGGGATCGCGGCGGGCGTGCTCCTGTCGTTGTTCCTCGCGCTCGTCGCGGCCGTGCTCATGTCGCCAGCGCCGATGCCATGAGCAGCGCGTCCTCTCCGTCTGCGTAGTAGCGGGCGCGCAGTCCGGATCGAGCGAAGCCCGCACCCGCGTAGAGCGCGATGGCCGCGTGGTTGTTCGCGCGTACCTCGAGGAAACACCGGCTCACTCCTCGCGCGCGTCCGAGGTCGAGGAGCGCAGCGAGGAGCGCACGACCCGTGCCCGAACGACGGGTGTGCGCGTCGACGGCGATGGACAGAACCTCCAGCTCGTCCGACACGATCGACGCGAGCGCGAACGCCATCACGGGGTCGCCCGACACGAGGCAGACGCTCGTCGCCTTGTCGAGCTCGCTCGCGAAGCCGTCCGCGGTCCACGCCTCGGGGAGCGAGGCCTGCGCGATCTCGACCACACGCGCGAGGTCGGCGTGCGTCATGCAACGCGCCGCGATCATCGCATCTTCGGCGCGGTCGCCGTGATCAACGACCCTCGGTCTTCGCCGTCACGATCGGCGCGCCGCTGTCGCGCTCGACCGTGTAGTGCGCGTCCGGCTCGATGAAGATGTAGCGCATGTGCGGGAGCTTGCTTCGGATGGCCGCCTCGATCCGATCGATCGCGCCCTCCACGTGCTCGAGATCGAGATCCCGCTTCAGCTCGACCTTGAGCGCCACGACCACGGCCTTGGGCCCGAGGTGCATCGAGAGCAGCTGCCGAACCGCGACGACGCCGGGATCGGCCTCCGCGATGCGCGAGACCTCCGCGCGATCCTCGGGGCTCGCGGCCTCGCCGAGCAGGAGCGAGTGGGTCCGCGCCGAGAGGAAGTAAGCCACCACGCCGAGTACCAGGCCGATCAGGATCGAGCCGATCGCATCGAAGCCCGCCCACCCCGTGAGGTCGGTGAGGCCCACCGCGACGAGCGCCACGCTGAGACCGACGAGCGCCGCCGTGTCCTCCGCGAGCACCACCGGGATCGTCGGGTCCTTCGCGTGCAGGAGCGCCTGGTAGAGCGAGCGATCGCCGCGCGTCTTCTTCATCTCGCGCATCGCCACGGTGAACGACATCGCCTCGAAGACGAACGAGCTGCCGAGCACGCCGTAGCTCCAGAGGCGCGAGCCGTGCTCGGACTCCACCCTGCCGGCGAGCACGGCGAGGAGGTCGTGCACGCCTTCGTAGACGGCGAACGAGCTGCCGAGAACGAACAACAAGATGCTCACGAGGAAGGGCCAGAAGTAGCTCTCCGCCGCGTGCCCGAAAGGATGCAGGTTCGTGGGCGGCTTCTCCGCCCGCTTCATTCCGACCATGAGGAGCAGCTGGTTCGCGCAGTCGGCGAAGCTGTGGACCGCCTCCGCCATGGTCGCGATGCTGCCCGAGAGGATCGCCGCGACGAGCTTGCTGACGGCGATGAGCACGTTGCCGGTGAGTGCGGCGACGACCACGCGCATGCTGCTCGAGTCTTCGCCCTCACTCGGTGCCGACACGGTGTTCCTCGCTCTCGTGAACGGCCTCTGTCGCCGTGTCGAGCACGACCAGGACCCGCACCGTCGTGCGCTGGCGGAGCACATCGACCCAGCGCGCGACGTCTTCCGAGAGCGCACGCATGGCAATCCACGCGCGGAGCGGCTCGCGCGCCTGATCGAGCGTCAGCCCCGCAAAGGGATGATCACGGCCCGCGAAGACCTCTTCGACGCGCGCGTCGCTGACCGTCGTCGTACCGGCGAGGTTCGCACGGAGGAACGCCTCGACGACCGCACGCCGCCGCGCGATCGCGTCGACCTCCGCGGGATCGGCGCCCATGCGATCGAGGAGCAGCGAGAGCGCCCCCTCTCCACCGAGCGCGGCGACCAAGCGCTGTCGCTGCGCGCGAACGTCGGCCTCGCTCGGCTCGCTCGCGCGCAGGCGCTCGGCCTCGCGCGCGATCAAGATCTCGCCGATGATCTCGTCGAGCGTCGCGGCGTAGAGCGCGCGGGACGGCGTCGCGGTCGCACCCGTCGGTCCGAGATCGAGCCGCGCGCGCAGATCGACGTCCGAGAGCAGAATCAGATC
>JAYVCF010000464.1:0-12660 GCA_043750095.1 Deltaproteobacteria bacterium | reverse complement strand
ACGTCCCGGGGCGCAACGCAGCCACCGAGCTCGCGCGCGCGGTCGCGCGTGCTCAGCCCAAGGTTCCGATGCCCGGCGCGCGGCCGATGCCTGCGATCCCGCGGCCGCCCGGGAGCCCGCTCGTCGGGCCTCCGAAGCCCGGCATGCCTGGGCCGGCCAAGGCTCTGCTGGTGTCCAAGCCGGGCGAGGTCGCGAGGCCCTCGGCGACTCCCGCCGCGGTCGCTGCGCCTCCCATCGCGCCCGCCCCGCTCGCCGCGCCGAAGCCCGCGCCCACCTCTCCAACCGACGACGACGACATCGACATGTTGCTCGCCGGCCTCGGCGAACCGCCTCCGCCTGCGGTGATTGCGCCGGTCGTCGCTGCGCCGGTCGCCGCACCGCCCGTCGCGGCGACATCGGCCGAGGCACCGCCGCCCGCGAGCAACGCGCCGGCGGCCCCGGTCGCAGAGTCGGATGCAGAGGACGCGTTCTTCGCGGCAGGCGACTCGAAGATCGCTGCCCCAGCGCGCTCGCTCGAGGAAGAACTCGATGATCTGACGCTCGACACGCCGCGGCCTGCGGCGCTGCCCACGGGCCCGCCGACCGCGGCAGGCCCCACGCCGGTCCCGAGCGGCGCTCCCGAAGACGACGACGAGCCGATCGCGATCGTTCAAGTCGATCCCGAGGCCGACCCGATCCCGTTCATCGACGAGGAGGCGCCCGCCGCCGCTGCGCAGCCCATCGACGCGCCGTCGGCGCCTCCCGCGAAGACCAGCGTTCCACCGCCGCTTCCTTCGCGTCCGCCCCCCGCCGCCGAGCCCTCGAAGCTCGAGGCCTCGAAGCCCGATCTCGATCGCGGGGCTCAGGCCGCGCGTCGGAGCGTTCGCTCGCGCAAGCCGCGCGTCGAGTACTTCCCGCTCGTCGGTCACGAAGAGAACGCGCGCCGCGCGCAGCTCGATCTGATCGGGCGCCTGGCGGAGCGCAGCACGGGCGTGATGGCGGCCCGCGCATTCACCGCCGCCGCCGAGGTCGCGAACACGATCGGAGACGCAGCAAGCGCGACGCGCTTCCGGGAGCGCGCGCGGGCCGCCGATCCGAGCGACGTGCTCGTCCTTCGGAGCGCACGCCGCGCGGCGCAGTCGCGCGCCGCGTGGGACGAAGTGCGCGAGACGCTCCGCGCCGAGGCGGAGCTGCCGGGCGCCAACCAGGCGCTCACGCTCGCCACGCTCGCCGAGCTCGAGCTAGGGCCGCTCGCCGACGCGAAGGCGGCCGAGAGCACGGCGACGCGCGCGCTGGGCCTGCCTTCGGCGACTCCCGCATTGATCATCGCGCCTTCGGCGACTCCCGCATTGATCATCGCGCCTTCGGCGACTCCCGCATTGATCAGCGCGCCTTCGGCGACTCCCGCATTGATCAGCGCGGCCCTCACGCGCCACGACGCGTCGGACGGCGCGCCTTCGAGCGCGGTCTACGCAGCGCTGGCTGCGAGCGCGGGGGCAGGACCGGCGGCCGCGCTCTTCGATCGCGCGCGTGCTCGCGCGGCCGAGCGCGCCGGAAACCCCAGCGGTGTCGTCGGTGACGATGCGCGCGACTCCGACCTCGATCTCGAAGCGCTGCTCGTTCGCGCCCGCGCGAAGCTGACACAGAAGGCGGCGCTGCCGCTCGCCGACGCGCTCAGCGCGATGGCCGATCGCCTCTCGCCACCCGAGCTCGCGGAGGCAGCGCGTCGTGGTGCGGCGCTCGCGCACGCGCGGACCGGTGACTACGCGGGCGCGCTGGCGCGCATCCCGGCGCTCGAGGCCGCCAGCCTACCGACGCTGCGGGCGGCGGCGCGACTCGCTGCACGCGTCGGTGATCGCTCACGAGAGACGGCCGCGCTCCGGTCGTGGGCCGCCGCGACCAGCGGCAGTGATCGCGCATCGGCTCTCGCTCGCCTCGCGGATCTCGCCATCGAGGCGGGGGATCTCGATCAGGCCGAGGCCGCGCTTCGCGACGCGTCGCTCGCCGACGCTTCGCTGGGCACGCTGCGGATCGTTCGCGACCGCATCATCCGCAAGGATCCCGCGCGCGCAGGTCGCTCGGACGGCTCCGAGGGCGCCCTCGCGCTCGCGGCCAAGGTCGCGATCGATCTCGATGACGGCGGGCGCGAGCTCGAGCTGCTCGGCCGCGCACGCACGGAAGACGACGCGCCCGTCACGGCAGACGTCCTCTCGCTCGATGCCGCCGTGCTCGCCGAGAGCTCGGGTGGCCTCGCGCAGGTCGATCACCACCCCGTCGATCAAGGCCTCGCGCGTGAGGTCGAGCGCACGCCGGCCGAAGCGCGCACACCCGTGCTCGTCGCGCTCGCGGATCGCTACGCCGCACGCGGTGACGCGGCCGCGCGTGAGCAAGCGCTCCGCGACGCGCGCGCGCTTTCGCCAGGCGAAGCCGTGGTGGTCCGCGATCTCGCCGCGATGCTCGCCTCGCAGTCCCCCCGCGATGCCGCCGCGTTCTGGCTCGAAGAGGCGAGCGCAGCGCCCGACGCGCGCGCGGCCTTCGCGGCCTCGATGGCCGGACGCCTTCTCGAGGGCGAGGGCGCCGTGACGGCGCATCGGCGCGCGCTCGATGCACGCCGCGCGCATGCGCCTTCCATCGAAGCGCTCGAGCGACACGCGAGGATCGCGGGCGACGCGAAGCTCCTCGAGGACGCGCTCGAGCGGGGCCTCGGCCTTCCGACGGTGCCGCTCGATCGCGCTGCGCAGTTGGTCCGGCTCGCGCTGGTCCGTGCAGAGGACGCTGGCGCCGCCGCGAGGACCTTCGAAGAGGCACGCGCGCTCGCGCCCGATGATGCGGTCCTCGCCGATCTCGCGCTTCGTCTCGGAGACGCGCTCTCGCCCGCACAGCGCGCCGATCTCGCCGGTCGTGCCGCCGCGAGCGCGCCACCCGCGCTTTCGGCGTCGTACAAGCTGGCCCACGCGTTCGCGCTGGAAGATGCAGGCAGTCTCGCCGAGGCCGCCACCGTGGCGCGCAGCCTCGAGGCCCAGCCCGGCGCCATCGGCAGAGCTGCGCAGCGCGCGCTCGACCGAATCGAGATTGCGCTCGGCGATTTCACGCGCGTCGCCGAGCGGCGCTTTGCTGCGCTCCGCAACGTGACGCCCGAGGACGGGTCCTTGGGTGACGAGCCCGCGCGCATTCGAGCGCTCGAAGATCTCGCCGCGCTCGACCTCGACGTGCGCCGCGATGCGTCCTCGGCGGCAGCGTCTCTCTCCGGGATCCTGGAGATCCGGCCTCAGCACTTGTTCGCGCTGCGCTCGCTGGAGCGACAGGCGATGGAGAGTGATCGGGGCCTCGAGCTCGCGACGCTCGAAGAGCGCCTCGCAGGTGCGGGGCTCGCCGTCGAAGATGCGGCGGCTCACGTTCGGCTCGCCATTCGACTTCGCCTCGCCCCGGCGGATGCGCGTGGCGACGCGGCAGACGAGTCGGTTCTCGCCGCGCGCACGCTGGTCGGTCGCGATCCGTGGACGCTGCGTCGCGTCGTGACCGCCGCACATGCCAAGGGCGACGTGACCACCGCCGCCGAGGCGGAGCACGCGCTCGCACAATGTCTCGCGGGCCCGATCGAGCGCGGCACGTATGCGCTTCGGGCAGCGCACAGCCTCGAGCGCGCGCAGGTCGGGATGCCGACCGCGGCCGCGCGAGGTGCGGAGCTGCTCACGCCCTTCGCTCTCGCGGCGCCGGCGCACGGCCCGCTCTGGGAGACGCTCGCCGATCTACAGGAGCGAGCCGGCGCGCACGCTGCGGCGGTGGATGCGCTGGCAGCCGCCGCGAACGCCTCGTCGGTTCCTGCGCGGAAGGTGGTCGCGTTCCATCGCGCCGCGACGATCGCCAGTGATCGCGCTGACGACGACGAGCGCGCGCTCGTGATGCTGGAAGGCGCAGGCGCGATCGACGTCGCCTACGCCGACGTATTCGAGCGCACGCGCGTGCTCCTCGAGCGCAAGGGCGACCGCGCCAAGCTCTCCGACCTGGTGAAGCGTCGCGCCGCAGCGGGTGGCGACGGCACGATGCTCGTCGAGCTGCACCTGGCCGAGGCGGGCCTTCGCGAGGCCGACGGAGATCGCGAGGGCGCCAAGAACGCACTGCGATCCGCGCTGGCCATCGCCCCCGAGAAGCTTGAGGCGCTGCGCAAGCTCGCGCAGCTCAGCCTGGCCGACGAGGACTACCGGACGGCGGCCGACGCGTTGATCCGCATCGCACGCATCCGCAAGGATCGCGAGGAGCTGCGCTGGGTGTTCTTCACGCTCGGCGACATCTACGACAAGCACATCCCCGATCCGAAGCGCGCAGAAGCGGCGTTCCTCCGCGTGCTCAAGCTGGAGCCGGAGGACCTGCCCTCGATGGAGCGCCTCGCCGAGCTCTACCAGCGAGAGCAGCAGAACCCGCAGGCCGCCGAGATGCTGGAGCGCCTCGCCAAGAGCGAGGTCGATCCCGATCGTGTGCGCAAGCATCAGCTCGCGCTCGCGAACGTGCTCGAGACGGGAGGCGACGCGCGCAAGGCCGAGCAGGTGCTCGAGATGGCCCGCCGCGCGGGTCCGACGGAGCTCGAGACGCTGCGCGCGTTGGCCGACTTCTACGGGCGGCAGCACGCGCAGACCGCGCATGCGATGCACCTCAACCGCGCCGTCTCGGACTTCCGACACGCGCTGCTGACGGATCTGGCCGACACGCAGGCGTGGCTCGGCCTGGTCGAGGTGCTCGGCTGGCGAGGCAAGCGAGACGCAGCACGCGCCGTCGCGTCGGCGGCCATGGCGATCGGCATCGTCGACGTCGAGCTCGGCAAGCTCCTCGATGGTGCCGGCGGCGCGCCAGGCGCGGCGATGCGCGGCGCCGACGGGGATCTCGACGACGTGATCGCGCCCACCGCGCTCACCTCGCCGACACGGGCGGTGTTCCGCCTGCTCGGCTCGGCTCTCGAGAAGGTGCTGCCCTTCGATCCGCGGACGCTCCGCGCCGAGAAGCTGGGCGCGAAGGACACCGCGCTGCGCCCGATCACGCAAGAGATCGCGCGCTGGATGGGCTTGCCCGAAGTGGAGATCTGGATCGCACCGACCGCAGGCCGCGTGTGCATGCCGGTCTCGAGCCAGCCGGTCACGCTCGTGGTGGGGCGCGACCTGCTCGCGGCGGACGAGCGCGAGCGCATGTTCCTTCTCGCCCGCGCGCTTCGCATCGCCAAGAGCCAGCTCACGCTCGCGTTGCGCGCACAGCCCGTCGAGCTCGCGAACCTCCTCGCGGGGCTCGTGTTGAACTTCGATCCTCACTATCAGCTGCCGCCGGGCGTCGACCCGGCTGCCGCGCAGGACTTCATGCGTCGTGTGGCGCGCCAGCTGCCACGCCGTGCGCAAGAGGAGATCGGTCCGGTCGTGTTCGAGATGGCGGGCGCGCCGGAGTACGAGCCGACGAAGCTTCCGCTCGCGGTGTCGGAGCTCGGCGATCGCGCGGCGCTGCTGATGACCGGCAACGCGCCGGCTGCGCTCTCGGCGCTCGCCAAGCTCGCGGGCGAAGCGACTCTGTCCACGGATCCCAACGCGCGCGTCGCGACCATCCGGCGCTCGCCCGAGTCGGCCTCGCTCATCTCGTTCGCCATCTCCGACGCGCACTTCGAGGCACGCCAGCGCGCTGGGCTGAGCTGAGGCGCCGTGCGCATCGGGCTACTCGGACCGGGTGAGGACGAGGGGCTCTTCCGTGAGGCCGCGCGGGTCCTTCTCGATGACGCGGACATGGAGCAGGTCGTCTACCTCGGCGACGCAGCATTCCTCGAGGCCGCTACGGCGCGCTGGGTGCGCGAGCTCGACGTGGGCAGCGAGGACGCGTTTCTGCGACGTGCGCTCGACGTGGCGATGTCGGGAACGCCCGATGAGGTCGAGGCCCTGCTCGCTCGCGACACGCTCACGGCGCGCCTCGCACAGATCCGCAAGCTACCGCCACCCCCCGCGCGCGCGATCGAGCTGATCGACGATCGCGTGGTCGTGTTCGTGCACGACAAGTCCGTGCTCGACGAGGACGACATCGCCAACGCTGCCGTGGTCGTCTACGGGCGCTCCCGCGAGGCGAGCCTGCGCCGCTTCGGCAAGCGCCTCTTCGTGACGCCGGGGCCACTCGAGGGCAGGTGCGTCGCACTGATCGAGGACGAGCGCGACGGTGCGTTCGTCTCGCTCGTGGACTTCTCGGGCAAGGCTGTGATGCGCGAGGCGCTCAGCGCGGGCTCGACGAAGATGACGGTCGCGGGATGATCCCGGCGGCGGCCCCGCTCGGGGTATTCGGCGGGAGCTTCGATCCGCCTCACGTGGGACACGTTCTGCTCGCGGCGTACGCGCTCGCGGTCGCGCCCATCGAGCGCGTGATCGTGGTGCCGACGTTCCAGCATCCGTTCGGCAAGGACATGGCGCCCTACGCCGATCGCATCGCCATGTGCGAGCGCGCGTTCGCGATGCTCACGAACGTCAGCGTCTCGCGCATCGAAGAGGAACTGGGCGGCGCGAGCTTCACGATTCGCACGCTCGAGGCGCTCCGCGCGCAGATGCCGGCGGTGCCCTTTCGACTCTTGATCGGCGCCGACGTGCTCCCCGAGACGCCGCGCTGGCGCGAGTGGGACAAAGTCAGTGCGCTCGCGCCTCCGTTCGTGATCGGTCGGAGCGGGTCGTCGGGGACGCCTGAGTCGATCGAAGATGGCCCCGCGCTCCCCGAGATCTCCTCGACGCTGGTGCGAGATCGCTACCACGCGGGCGCGAGCGTCGAGCGGCTGGTACCGCGCGCGGTGGACCTCTACGCGCGAGCGCAAGGCCTCTACGGGACACGCGCGCCTTGAGCGGCCGCACGGCCGAAGATCGCGTGCTCGTGGTCGGGCGCGGTCGACTGGGGTCCAGCTTGGTGCACGCGCTTCGCGCATCCGGCGCGCGCGTCTGGCACTGGTCGGCGCGAGGTCGTTGGCCCGCCCGCGCGCCGACGATCGACGTGGTGCTGATGGCGGCGAGCGACCCGTTCATCGAGGCCACGGCGAGGCGCCTCGCGACGCGCCTCGATGTCCGAACGCCCGTGCTTCACGCCAGCGGCGCGCTCGGCACGGGTCCGCTCGCGCCGCTCGCACCGAGGCCCATGGGCGTGTTGCACCCGCTCGTCTCGTTCGCGTCCAAGCGTCCGCCTCCGCTCGAGGGCGCGGTCGCCGTGGTCGCTGGAGACCCGCGCGCCGTTCGCGCCGCACGTCGCCTCGGCGAGCGCCTGCGCCTCCGCGTGATCGCCGCGGGGATTCACGGGCCACGCTACCACGCCGCCGCTGCGCTCATCGCCAACGGAGCGGCCGCGCTGGCGACGCGCGCGGTTCGGGCGCTGGAGCTGGAGGGCGTTCGGCGGCGCGATGCCGAGCGTGCCGTGGCCGGGCTGCTCCGCTCGGTCGCCGACAACGTCGCGCGGGTCGGTGTGCCCGCCGCGCTGACGGGGCCCATCGTTCGCGGTGACGCACGGACCGTCGCAGCCCATCGCGCAGCCCTCGATCCGATCACGCGCGCGGCCTACGACGCCATCGCGCCGGTCATTCTCGACGTGGCCCGAGAGGCTGGCCTCCCAAGGGCCAGAGCGCGCGCGATCCGCGTCGCGCTTCACCAGAGCAAGAGATAGAGGACGATCGCGAGGGCCGTGAGCGCGATCGCCGCGGCTCCGATGAAGATCGGCAACGCATACGCCTCGTCGTCCGCGGGGGGCGACGTCGGCGTGATCGGAGGAGCTACCGACGCCCCCGCCTGGACGCCCGCTTGGACGATCGGTAGCGGTGTCGGCAGCTCCGCGATCGCGCCGACACCGTCCGACGGTACGCGTGGGCTGGCGGGGATCGCCACCACCGCAGACGCCGAGTCATCGGGCGGCGGAGCGGGATCCGTCGCGCCACGCCCCGCGCCCTCGAGCGGCGCCTCGTTCGGGAGCGGCGCTTCGGAGTTTCGGGCGGCGCGCTCGCGGGCGCGACGGTCGGTGAGGATCTCGGCCTCGAAGTGCTCCTCGAGGAACGTACCGAAGCGGAGCGGCGAGGCGAAGAGACGCGCTTCGTCGGCGTACACGTCGAGCTCCTCGCGCATGTCGGCGGCCGACGCGAATCGGTCCTCACGCGAGGGAGCGAGCGCGCGAGCGAGGATCGACTGCAGCATCGGCTGCGAGGGCAGCCCGCGATCGGGCAGCGCCGGGATCTCTGCGCGCTGCGCCTGGGCGAGCATCTCGTCCTCGGTGCCGCGATAGAGTCGCCGCCCTGCGCAGAGCTCGTAGAGCAGGATGCCCGCCGCGAACACGTCGGCGCGTCCGTCGAGATCCTCGCCCCTCGCCTGCTCGGGCGACATGTACGCGCTCTTGCCCACGACCTTCGCGCGGCCGCTCGCCTGCACTTCGCTCTCGTGCCCCGACACGCCGAAGGCCTTGGCGATGCCGAAGTCGCAGAGCTTCACCTCGCCCTCGATCGAGATCAGCACGTTCGACGGGGACACGTCGCGGTGCACGATCCCGAGCGCGCGATCGTGGGAGTCGCTCGCACGATGGGCGAAGTCCAGCGCCGAGAGCACCTCGTGCACCACGAAGATGGCGAACTCGAGCGGCAGCGGCACCTTCTTCTGCGAGAGCCGACGCAGGAGCTGGTTGAGGTCCAGCCCCTCGACGTACTCCATGGCCATGTAGAGGAGCGACGCGCCGTTCGGCCCCTCGGCCCGGCCGAGATCCATGATCTGCACGATGTTGCCGTGCCGCAGGTCGGCACAGAGCTTGGCCTCGTCGGCGAACATCGCGGCGAACTGCGGATCGCCCGACAGGTTGGCGTGGATCTGCTTCACCACCAGCAGGCGCGTCGCGCCCTTGATGCCCGTGTCGGCGCGCGCGAGAAAGATCTCCGCCATGCCGCCGCGACCGATGCGATCGAATAGCTGGTAGCGCCCGAAGCGGCGCGGGAGTGAATCGAGCGCGTCGCCCGGGACTGGCTGGACCGCCACCATGAGGAACGCTTCATCTATGCTGGGCGAGCGCTTCTGCGCAAGCCCGGTCGGTCACGCGGGGCGAACTGGGCGTGGACGGCGGTGTACGCCGGTCCCGGCTGCGCGCCCCGGATCGAGGGGCAGCGAGCAATTCCGGCAGATCGGCTCCTCGCGGGCCAGGCGGTGGAGCGTCCCCCCGGCGAACACGATCGCGAAGGACGTCGGGATCATGACGCAGAAGTCCGCGCCCAGGACCGGCGAGAGCAGCAGGAGCAGGGCGACCACGCCCCACCAGAGCATCCGCAGCTTGTTCCAGCCGCTCCAGGGAACGATCGCCGAGACCACGTCGTCGCAACGGCGACAGTACATCTGCGGGTCGGAATCGACGCGCTGGGCCACGGCCTGAACCTGGGGCCGCGAGAAGCGCCGCGCAACGCGCGTCAGCGGACGCCGGCCGAGATCCTCACGTCGGGGAAAAGCGGCTCGTCACCCACGCTCCGGACGGCGTCCAGCGCACCGACGAGATCGCCATACGGCACAGTGGGATCCGCGCTGACCACGACGAAGCGCTCCGAGGGATGGGCCGCGTGAAGCGTCACGGCGCATCGGGTGAGCGCGGCGAAATCGTATCCGTCGGGCGTGCGCCCGGCCGTTGGCGTGGCGTCGAGCGTCGCGCTGCAGCTCGGTCCGATCCGTCCCGCCGACGTCGCCATGACCACGCCGCGGTCGGTGACGGTCACGCTCAGGTCGAGCGCGTCCTCCCGATGACCCGGCCCATACCCCGGCAGATCCGCGCGAACCTCGCTGACGGTGGCGATGCTGGCCGTCGTGGCGAGCAAGAACAGCATCAGGTTCGTCACGATGTCGAGGAAGGGGACGATGTTCAGCTCCCCGCTGCTCGTCTCCGCCTCCTGCCTGCGCAACGCCCTTCGTAGGATCCGCCGTAGGTTCGCCATGTGCGAACCGACACCGCGTTCTCCTCTAGGTTCCCCGCCGCCCTCAGTAGTTTCGAACGACGACTTCCGAGACCAGACCGCGCTTCTCGGCGTCGCAGTTGATCGCGCGCGGCGCCGCGACGGTGTCGATGCGGTACTCCGCGTAGATCGAGCGAATGAAGGGCACGTCGCTGTTGCTGAGCATGATCTTGCAGCCGCGGCGATCCAGCTCGTCGACCACGTCGCGCAGGCGTGTCTGGTCGGCCTGGGAGAAACCGTCGGCGCCGTAGGCCACGAAGCTCGCGGTGGTGCTGACGGGCTCGTAGGGCGGATCGAGGTAGACGAAGTCGCCCGGCTTGCTGAGGGAGAGCAGGCCCTCGAAGCTCGTGTGGCGGATGTCGGCGCTGCGCAGCGCGACGCTCGCGGTTCGCAGCGTGTGCTCGTCGCAGATGTTCGGGTTCTTGTACCGGCCCATGGGCACGTTGAACTCGCCGCGGCGGTTCACGCGATGCAGGCCGTTGAAGCAGGTCTTGTTGAGGTACACGAACATCGCCGCGCGTTCGTTGCGGCTCAGCTCGCGGCGCTCGGCGTTGTAGCGCTCGCGAACTCGGTAGTAGGCCCCGGCCGCGTGCGCGAGCCGGAGCGTCTCGAGCTCGCCGATCACGCTCTCGACGTCATCGCGCACCGCGAGATACGTGTCGATCAGCGACGCGTTGAAGTCACAGAGCAGCGCACGCTCAGGCGCGCGCGCGAAGAACATGGCGCCGCCGCCCGTGAAGGGCTCCACGTGGCGCATGCGATCGGCGCCCGGCGGCAGCAGCGGAAGAAGCTGCGCGAGGAGACGGCCCTTGCCGCCGACCCACTTGAGGAAAGGCGACGCCTCGCGCTCGATCGGGGTGGTGTCACGCGCGATCCGCGGAACGGGCCTTCGGGAAAGCTTGATCCGCGCGACCGCCTGCGATGTAGCCATGTGTGCGACAGTAAGCGCACATGTAGGCAAGCCCAAGAAAACGGCAGATCGGACCGGCCGCGATCGTGTCGGCCGCGGACGGACCGCAGGCGGCCGTGTTGGCGATCAGCCCGCGTTCGCGACCATCGTCGTCAAGCGCGTGAGCGCCCGCTCGAGCACGTCGTCGCTGGGGCCGAACGAGAAGCGCTGATGGTGGTGGAAGCGCGAGTGCTTGCTGCCGCGGCGCTTTCCCGGATCGACGTCGAAGAACACGCCAGGCACCGTGATGATCTTGTGCTCGAGCGCCGCGCGGAAGAACGACTCGCCGTCACGCAGCGAGGGCGGCAGGCCCGAGAGGTCGCCCCAACAGTAGAAGGTGCCCTCGGGCTCGAGGTCGAAGCGGACGCCGAGCTTACGTAAGCCCATCAGCAAGCGCTGACGCTTGGCGCCGAAGGTCTGCTGGATCGCGCGCGTCTCGGCCGCGGTCTTGTCGGGATCGAGCAGCTCGATCGCCGCGCGCTGCATCGGTCGCGAGGGCCCACCGTCGAGGAACGATCCCGCGCTCGCGATGGCCTGGATCACGCTCTTGGGGCCGACGGTCCAGGAGATGCGGAAGCCCGGGTAGCGCCAGTTCTTCGTGAGGCCGTCGAAGAGCACGACCGGATCCGCGTCGACGTCCTCGACGTAGGCCGCGGCGCTCACGGGCGGAGGCGTCTTCCACGTGTAGTGCGCGTAGAACTCGTCGATGAGGAGCGCGCAGCTCTCCTCGCGTGCGAGCGCGACCCACGCACGAAGCTCGTCCCCTGCGATGACCTTGCCCGTCGGGTTGCACGGGTTCGAGAAGAGCAGGGCGCCGAGCCCGCGACCGCGCACCTCACGGCTCAGCTGACGCACGCTGAAGTCGTAGCCGCTCTCCGGATCGAGGAGGATCGGGATGGGCGTGAAGCGCCGGAACACGTCGAGCAGCTCTTCGTACGCGGTGTAGTCGGGAAGGAAGTGCCCCATGTGCACGCCACCGACGGCCGCGCACGCGCGCATGATCGAGACGCGACCGCCGCCGCCGATGGCGACGTTCTCGGCGCTGTACTGCGAGGGCAGGCCCCGTCGATAGCGCTGGTTGTAGAGGCTCGCGACCGTCTCGCGCAGCGCGTCGAGCCCCGCCACGGCGGAGTACTCGTGATCGGCGGGATCGACCTGGATCTCGGTGATGCGCGCCGGCGCGCCGGGCAAAGGGCCGGTCTCGGGCTGTCCTTGTCCGAGGTTGCACCAGTCGGCGTTCTGCGCGGAGTAGCCGTGACGCGCGGCCTCGGTGGTCACGTAGATCACGCCGGTCCGAGGGACGGGGCGGAACCCGTGGAGCATCGCGTCGGGTGCAGCGGGGACGGTCATGGCGCGCTGCTTTACCACGCACGACGCGTTAAGGTTGCGGGCGTGAACGTCAGGCTCGGCAAGGCGCGCGATCGATCGCGGCGCGACGTGATTCGCATCCGGGATCTGCGCGTGGACTGCATCGTCGGTGTCTACCCGCACGAGCGGCACACACCGCAGCCGCTCACGCTCGAGGTGGAGATGGAGCTCGACACGGCGCCGGCCGCCGAGAGCCAGCGGCTGCGTCGCAGTGTCGACTACGCCGCGACCGCCTCGCAGATCGCGTTCTTGCTCCAGAGCGGCCGCTTCGATCTGCTCGAGACCGCGGCGCACGCGCTCACGCGCTTCTTGCTGGCGCCGCCCGCGCTCGGAGAAGAGCGCGCGCGCGTTCAGGCCGTCACGCTTCGGCTCGAGAAGCCGCTGGCGCTCGCGGGCAACGGCGTGCCCTCGC
>JAYVCF010000463.1:0-5662 GCA_043750095.1 Deltaproteobacteria bacterium | reverse complement strand
AGCGGATCGAAGCCCGCGATCGCGATCCAGGCCGCCGGCAGATCGCGGTGATCGCTCGCGAGGAGCGGTGACCCGCGCGGGTCCAGCTCGTCCGCCTTGCTCCGGAGGTAGCGGCTCATGAACCACTCGATGAGCTCGCTCGTGAGCAGGTAGCCGTGACCGAGGGTGCGATGCGACTCCGAGACCCGCCGAAGATCCGTGGCCGGATACACGAGCATCTGCATGCGCGGCAGAGGCGCGCCGGGATCGCTGCGCCGCGCATCGCGAAGCGCGAGACACGTCACCGCCGCGAGGTTGCCGCCCGCGCTGTCGCCGCCGATGGCCACGCGCTTCGGATCGACCCCGAGCGCGCTCGCGTTCGCGAATGCCCAGCGTGTGGCCGCGAGCACGTCGTCGACGGGGATCGGGAATCGATGCTCGGGCGAGAGGCGATAGTCCACCGCGACGACGACGACGCCCGCCTGCTTGCTGAGCCGACGCAACATCCGATCGTGCGAGTCGAGGCTCCCGATCACGAAGCCGCCGCCATGGAAGTACACGAGCATCGGCAGCGCGCGCGCATGCTCGACCGGCGTGTAGATCCGAAGCGGAATCGAACCATGGGGCCCATCGATCGTCCGATCGCGAACGCTCGCGAGCGGGACGTAGGGCACGTCCAAGATGCGCGTGTACGCGTCGGCCTCGAGGCGGGCTCGGCCGGTCGGCTGCGACGAGAGCGGCGGCGTTCGAGCGGCGAGCTGGAGCAGCGCGGACGCGTGCGAGTCGAGCTCTTCGCCGCGATCGTTCCGCGGCAGCGAGGCTCCCGAGAGACGGCGGCTCGCGCCGAGCGCAGCGCGAACGGCGAACCGAACGACGTGATCTGCGAGCCGGGCGTCCACGTCGCGAGCGTACCTCGCCGAGCCGACGTCAGCGCTTCGGAAAGCGCGAGATGCTCTTCGGCGTCGGACGCTCCGAGGTCGGCGGCGGCTCGGACGGGGCGTGCCGCTCCGAAGGCGCGAACGGGGAAGGCGACGAGGCCGGTGGCGAGAACGCGGCAGGCCGCTCGCTGCGACGCGGCGGAGTCGCGCGCGGTGCGCCGAAGAGCGCGGCACGTCGCGTCGCGGCATCGATGGGCAGCGGCCGGCCCGAGCCTCCGTCGTAGGGCGTCTTCACCATCGAGCCACGCGTGAGCCAGCGGTGCGCATCGCCCGTGCCCGCGAACGCCCGCACGCGAGCGCCTGACGCGAGCGCGGCCATGTTCACCTCGGCGACGAAGAGCTCGTCGAGCATCACCATCGCCGATGCGCTCGCATGCGGCGCGCGCGCCCAGGCGAGGACCGCGTCTCGCGCGTCACGCGACACCTGGGCGTCGCGGAGATCGAGCATCAAGCGCATCGTCTCGTGCGTGCGCGCTTGCTCGGCGGCGGCTTCGCGAAGCGACGCGGCCTCGGCGATGTCGATCACGCCCTCGGCCGCGACGAGCGCATAGGCAGGACGCGTCTCGAAGGTGAGCCTCATGCGCCTTCGCTGAAGTGTCGCGTAGCGAGGCCTTCAAAACAAGCGTCGCAAGCGCTCCTTCGTGCGACGCACGCGCAGGTCCACGAGATCGCGTCCGACACCGACGATGCGATGCCACTGCGTGCTCTTGCTCTGACCCGCGCGCCGTGGCCGACATCGAATGGTGACGCGGCTCGTGGGCGTTCGCGCGGCGAGCATGCGGATCGGAAACTCGAAGTTGAGAAAGAACGTGTCCGGCGGGAGGCGATCCGGGTCGAAGAGCGCGCGACGAAACAGATACGGCCCGTCGCTGCGCATGCGCACGCCGTGCACGGCGAAGATCAGCGAGCGCACGCCCAGCGAGAAGATCTTCCGATCGAGCCCGTCGTTCCGGTCGTCGTACACGCTGAACACGACGTCGGCGCCGCTGCGTCGTTGCTCGGTGCGCAACGTCCCGATCGCGGCCGGCTCGATCTGTCCGTCGGCCGGAAGAAAGGTGACCCACGTTCCGCGCGCGACGCGCACCCCGCTCTTCAGCGCCGCGCCGATGCCGCGGTTCGACGCGTGGCGCACGAGCTGATGCGATCGTCCCTCGAGCGCGCGCGCTGCGGCCGCGCTCGTCCCATCGCGCGAGCCGTCGTCGACGAGGACAATCTCGGCGCCGGGCTCGTTCGCATCGAGCCAGGCTCCCAGCTCCGCGAGGACGGGCCCGATGTTCTCTTCCTCGTCGAACGCGAAGACGACGATCGAGAGATCGCTCATGGACGCTCGCGCAGGACGCGCGCGGGTGTCCCCGCAGCGATCGCGTACGCGGGCACGTCGCGCGTGACCACCGCACCGGCGCCGATCTGCGCGCCACGCCCGATGCGAACACCGGGGAGCAAGATGCATCCGACGCCGAGGTCCGCGTCGTCTTCCACGACCACCGGCGCGAGCTCGACGGCCGCGTGCAGGATCGGCACGGCGCGTCCTTCTTCGCGATGCACCGACGTGAGGATGCGGACGCCGGGCGCGATGCCGACGTTGCGTCCGATCTCGATCCCACCCGCCGCGTGGAAGAAACACTGCTGGCCGATCCAGGTGCCGTCTCCGATGCGCAGCGTGTTCTTGTAGTACCCCTTCAGCATCGCGTGGTGCCCGACGTACACGTCGCGCCCGAGGTGCACGTTCTCCGGATGGAACACGAGGCAGCCCTCCTCGAAGACACACCCTTGCCCGCACGACGCCAGGTCTTCGGGACGAAAACGGCCCGTTCCGTGGGACCGCGGCGGCTTGCTCGGGATGTCGGTCATCGGCGCGAGCCGCATCCTACGACACTGCCCCGCGATCCATCGCGGAGGTGTATCCTTGACCCCGCCGCATGCGCGAATCGCGGGACCATTTCGACGGACTCGCTCGGCTCCATCGCACCGAGGAGAAGGACGAGCGGCGCGCCATCTTTCGTACGAGCTTCGCGAACTTGGGCGCGGCGGCGTCGGAGTATCGGCCGGTCCCGCTCGAGGGCCTCGACCCGGGCGCGCTGCGTGACTCGACCAAGGTCGCGCTCGCCGACGGACTCATGGACGACCTCGCGTGGCTCTCGCCGCCGCATCGTGCGGCCGCGATCTACGAGCTGGCCGCAGCGCTGCCGCCGTGCGACGAGAAGCGCGATCTCGGGCGACGCGTGCTGCTCCTGCTCCAGGAGGGCGATGCGCAGACCTTCGTCACCGTGGCGACGCAGCTCGCGACGGGATCGCGTCGAGGCCTCTCGGGTCCTGGCATTCGCGCACGCCTCGCGCTCGCCCTCGATCTGCCCATCGGCACGGGTGTGCGCGCCGACGCGCTGGCGCTCGCGCTGATCTCGCGCGCCGATCTCGCCGAGGAGTGGCTGGTCACGCCGTCGAGCGGCTCGCTTCCCTCGCGGCGCTTGTCCGCGCGTTTGCTCGAGCGCGCCGCGCGCGAGTGTGCACGTCGCGCGGTCGACGGCGACGACAGCATCGTCACGGTCTTCGATCGGACGAACGTGCGCGCCGCCTGGGATCGCCTGCTCCGCGATCGCGAGCCCCTCGTCTGGCGTCACGTCGCCACGGCGCGCGGCCTGCTCGCGGGGCTCGTGCCGCGCTTCGATGCCGAGCTCATCGACGGCCTGCGCCCCGACCTCTCGCCCACCGAGTGGCGCCGCGCGGCGGCGTCCATCGCGAGCACCATCGCCGTCGATCCCAAGATCGCGCGCGAGCGCTGCCAGAAGATCCTCGACTCGGAGATCTTCAAGAGCGACCGCGGCATCGCCTCGTCGATGATCCTCGGCCTCTCGCGTGCGGCCGAGGCCGAGCCCGACGCCGCAGAAGACTTGCTGGTCGCCCTGGTCCGGATCGGCGGGCTCGATGCGGTCGAGGCGCTCGTCGAGCTGACCGAAGAGCGGCTCGGCAACGACTTCGGTGACTGGGCGGCGCGGCTCGCGGTGACCCGCCTCGCCGATCCCGAGGTGCGGGGCAAAGAGGACGACGATGGACGCGACGAGCTCTGCGTCGTCCTCGAGCGCGAGCTCAAGCCCGCCGAAGAACAGCTGGGCGACCCCACGCTCCGCGAGCTGCTCGACGCCGCGCGCGACACGTTCGCGACGGGCAACGCCCGCGCGGCGCACACGAAGGCGTTGGCGATCGTCGCCGTGCTCGACAAGCACATGACGCGGCTCGAGAAGGCGCGCGAACACTCGACCGAGGGAAGGCGCGAGACGTTCCGCGTCCTGCGCGAGATCGATCTGGCGCTCCTCGAGACCTCGGCGCTCTCCGATCTGCTGCACCTCGGGCTCGACGGCGGAAAGAAAGCGGGCGCGGTGCCGGGCCTCCCGGCGCTCTCCGACATCTTCGATCGCCTCACGCAGTGGCTCCTGATGCGCGAGCGCGAGCCGGTGTTTCCCGGCGAGGCCGTGCAGCACCGGACGCTGCGGCTTCGCCGGTTCCGCGCGCTGCTCCACTGCGTGGACGCCGACGGCACGTTCGGAGACGAGAAAGGCGGCGTCGAGCTGCGCGAGCGTCGCATGCGCGCCGCGCGGATCTTGCTCGCGCGCGCCCGCGACGACGCGCCCTCGCCCCTGCGGCGTATCGTGCACGCCGCGGCCGCACGATCCTGCGAGGCGCTGCTTCGCGAGGACGTGGTCGAGATCTCCGACATCCTCATCGCGGTGGTCTCGCACCTCTCGACCGAGGTCGATCTGGTGACGTTCGCCGAAGCGTCGATGGTCCCCGAGGTCGAGAACGTGTTCCGCGCGTACGCCTCCATCGTCGAGCGGACCGAGCGCGCTGCGCGCATGACGGGCGTACGCACCCGCGCGAGCATGGAGGCGCTGCGCCTGCTGACCCGCCACCTGCCTGCCGCGAGCGGTCCGCGGGTGGAAGCGCTTCGCGGCACGTTGCTTCGTCTGGCGTCGTCGCTCGAAGCGATCGCATCGTCGAACTCGCTCGCCGAGCTCACGGGTGAGCTGGACGACGCGGGCTCGCGATTCGCACCGCTCGCGGACGCCGTGGAGAAGCTCGCGCGCCTGGTGGAGGGCGCGCGCAGGCGGCTCGGCGAGCAGCGACCCGACGAAGCGCCCGCATGTGCGGCGGCGATGCGCCTCGTGGACATGGCGGCGATGCACACCATCCGCGGCAACGAGACCGCCTACGCCGACGCGGTCGCGGGCGCGATCGACGCGCTGCGTGAGGAGCTGCCGGCGCACATCGCCGAGGTCGCGGCCAACGTGCTCGCGACCACCGTCGGCTATCCGCATCGCGCGCCCGTGCACACCGCAGAGTCGATCGTGCCGCTCTTGAAGCGTCGTTCTGCGCCGCTGCCGCCCTGGCTTCCCCCGAGCCGCACGCTCGGAGGCTTCTACGTCCTGCGCGCGTTGGGTGCGGGCGCGGTCGGCTCGGTGTTCGTGGCGCGACGCGCCGAAGAAAAGGGCGACGACAACGCACAGAAGTTCGCGCTGAAGGTTCCCGAGTACGGCGGAACCGCGGCGCGCACGCTCAGCGAAGAGCAGTTCATGCAGCTCTTCCGCGACGAGGCAGGCGCGCTGCTCGCGATTCCGCAGCACTCCAACCTCGCGCGGCTCGTCACCTTCGACGCGGGCGCGCGGCCCAAGCCCATCCTCGTGATGGAGCTCGTCGATGGGCCCACGCTCGAGCGCTTGATCGAGACCGGTGGCCTCGACATGGCGCGCGCG
>JAYVCF010000462.1:0-4055 GCA_043750095.1 Deltaproteobacteria bacterium | reverse complement strand
CTGAGGCGCCAGCTCGCGGGTGAGAGCCTCGATGCGCAGACGATCGCGGCGATCGTGCGCGGCGAGGGCCCCAAGCTCATCGACAACATCTCGACCGACGAGATCACACCCGGCTGGGTCTGCTTCTATTACGACGAGACGCTCGGCGAGTACTCGCTGAACGGGCTGCGCGGCGGTCTGTTCTCCACGCGCGGCACGCTCAAGAGCGGGAAGTTCTCGGTCATCGTCAGCGGTCAGTCGAAGGGCTGCGGCAGCTCGCGCGAGCAGGCGCCCTACAGCGAGGTCGCCGCGGGCGTGAAGCTCGTCATCGCGCGCTCCATCGAGAAGATCTACGGACAGAACTGCCAGAACATCGGGCTCCTCACGTCGACGGACTTCGGGCTCATCCCGAAGCTGCTGCTCGGCGAGCCGGTCGCGGACACGGCGTTCACCGACGGGCTCGACGCGATCTCGGCCGACATCGTTCGAGCGGGCGGCCTCTTCGCGTACAACCAGCGGCGAATGAGCGGCGAGATCTCGCCGCCCGCGATCACCACGGCGCCGCGTCCGATGACCATCGTCGAGAAGATCATCGCATCCCACGCGGTCCGCGACGCGAAGTCCGGCGCGCTCGGTGTGCCCGCCGTCGCTCCAGGGGATGCGCTCTTCATCCGCACGGACGTTCGCTTCAGCCACGAGTACGTGACGCCGATGGCCGATGCGCTCTTCGTGGCCGCGCTCGGCGAGGGCCAGAAGGTCGTCGAGCCCGAGAGCGTGTTCACCTTCCGCGACCACCTCACCTTCCTCGGCAGCGTGATGCCGAAGGACAAGATCGAGATGGGCCTGCTCAACAAGGCAGACGGCCTGGCGATCACGCAGGAGAAGTTCGCCAAGAAGCACTCGCTCAGGCTCTACGGCGAGGTCCCGCCCAAGGAAGGCTCGTTCGGCGGCTCGGAGGCCATCTGCCACAACGCCGTGATCGAAGACCTCGGCTATCCGGGACAAGTGATCGCGGGCACCGACAGCCACACCTGCATGGGCGGCGCGCTGGGCGCGTTCGCGTTCGGCGTGGGCTCGACCGACATGGCCAACGCCTGGTTCACGCGCGACGTCCGCGTGAAGGTGCCCGAGACCGTCCGCTTCATGCTGCGCGGCGCGCTCCGCACGGGCGTCAGCGCGAAGGACGTGATGCTGCACATCCTCTCGCAGCCGTTCTTCAGGACGAGTCGCGGGATCGGCAAGGTGCTCGAGTTCACCGGCGAGGGCCTCGCCACGATGCCGATGGACGAGCAGGCGACGCTCACGAACATGGCCGTCGAGGCGGGAGGCTTCACCGGCATCCTCGAGCCGAGCGCGCGTATCATCGACTACCTGCACGAGATGCGCGGCACGCCGAAGAGCGAGCTCGAGAAGCGCATCGTGCGCAGCGATGCCGACGCGGAGTACCTGGATACGTTCGAGATTGATCTCGCGAGTGTGCCGGTGATGCTCGCGACCCCGGGTGATCCGCGCAACGGCGTGGCCATGTCGTCGTTCAAGGACGACGTGCGCATCGACATCGCCTACGGCGGCAGCTGCACCGGCGGCAAGAAGGTCGACATGGACATGTACGCGCTGGTGATGCGCAAGGCGCTCGCGCGCGGCCAGCACGTGAAAGAGGGCGTCCGCTGCTACATCCAGTTCGGCAGCCAGCGCATCCGCAAGTACGCCGAGGAGCAGGGCTACATCGAGCTCTTCCAGAAGGTCGGCGTGGAGCTGATCGATCCGAGCTGCGGCGCCTGCATCAACGCGGGCCCCGGCTCGAGCGACAAGCGCGAGCAGATCACGGTGAGCGCGATCAACCGGAACTTCCCGGGCCGAAGCGGGCCAGGTCAGGTCTATCTCGCGAGCCCGCTGACGGTGGCGGCGAGCGCCATCGCGGGGCGGATCGTGGATCCGAGCGAGTACCTGGCCTGAGGCGCGTCTTGACGGTCGCCGTGCTTCGTGGCCAGATCTGGCCATGAAGGCGATGAAGATCGCGGAGCTCAAGGATGGGCTCTCCGCCACGCTCCGCAGGGTGCAGCGCGGTGAGCGCGTGCTGGTGACCGATCGGGATCGGCCCATCGCGATGCTCGTCCCCGTCGAGGACGAGGACGGCGTCACGGTGATCCCGGCGAAGCGCCCGTTCTCGGCCATCCGAAACAAGCGATACCCGTCACCACGCAAGAGCTTCGACCCGCTCGCCGCGCTCTTGATCGAGCGCGGCGAGCGATGACGTGAACGCGTATGTCGATTCGTCGGTCGTGCTCGCGTCGTGTTCAATTCGGCGGGTTGGCTGCGGACCTTGGGACGCAGCACGACCCCGTCGACCAGCGAGTTGGCGCGCGTCGAGTGCTTTCCGCACCGTGGATCGGCTGAGGCTCTCTTCGAGCGTGTGTTCGATCCGCCCGGCAGAAAGCGAAAGAGCCCGCGGTGCCCCACTTCCGCAGTCAGCGGAGTATCGGGTCGCGGGCTCTCTCTGGTTGTGAGGATCGATCAGTGGGGGGCTGCGCCGTTGACGGGCGTTGCGGGCACGGCCGGCTGCACAGGCGTCGCATCCGTCGACGCCACGGGAGCCGCCGGCTGCACGCGCGCGGGCGCGCTCGTGGGAACCGACCGCGTCTGCGCCGCACGGATGGCACCGAGCACGGGCATCGGATCGACACCCGCACCACGGAGCGCGCGATCGAGCAGCTCGACCGCCGCGACCCAGCGCTTGCGCGCGTCTCGCGTTCGCGGGCCGCGCTGCGCGGCGACGGCAGCTTGCCGCTCGGAGTCGGCCGCGCTCAGCGCCAGAGTCTTCGTCTGGAGCTGGGCGTAGACGTCGGCGAGCGTGCCACCACCGCGCACCGGGACCGTGCCGAGCAGCGCGAGCGCCGCTGCGGTCACACGGTGATCACGCACCGGGTGCTCGCCCGCCTTCACGGCCACGCTGCGGCGAATCAGGCTCGGCCCGGGGGGCAGAATCTGATCGCGCGCCTGCGTGAGCGCTGCGCGGTCGTCAGCGCTGGTCGCGCGGCCGATCTCGATGCGGAGCTGGCGCCCGAGGTGCAGCGCCAGCACGTCGTGCTCGCCGACGAGCTTGTGGACCGTGTCGATGAGCACCTCGAGATCGGCGCTCGAGTCGAGCGCGACGAGCCCGTCGTGCGCCGCCTGCATGACCGGCAGGTTGGCGTACGCCGAGGGAACTTCGAACAGCGCCGCATGCTGACGGGTTCCATCCGTCAGAATCGGCGAGGAGAGCTGGATCATCTCCTGGTTTTCCAGCGATCGCATCGACATGGGGAGCTCCTTTCAGAGCCGAGTGGCCTCGAAGCACCATGCTTCTTGCCCTCGTGCTCGTCATCGGCCGCTCGTTTCGCGCGTTGCGTGGGGCTCGAAGAAAAATCGGAGCGCGCGAAGGCGTGCGCGAGACGCGCGTAGATAGAGGTATGCAGCGCAGCGGCGCGGCTGGCGGGTGGCGCGGCGTTCGAGCAGGGCGCGGCTCGCGTCGAGCGCGTGAGATCATCGCCTGCGCCGCAGAGCGGGAACCGTGCGTGCACGGTGTTCTGCGTGGCCGTCAGCGCGCGAACGACGCATGCGCGGGCTTTCGCCTGCGCCGCGACGGACGAACCCCGTGCGTGCCTCGATCTTCGCTGCGGCGCACGCGAAAAACGGCACGGCACCGTCTCCGGCTCACCGCGCAGCGCGGAAACGACGCAGGCGCCGTTGATCCTCTACGCGTTAGCCGAGAAACGACGCGCGGATGGTTCGTTCTCTGCGACGCAGAGCTCCAGCTTCGCTGCTTCGCTTTTTTCCGTACTCGCTCGCGGGCGAACCTTCGCCGCACGGATTCGTGGCTGGCGGCCAGCACTCGAACGCAGCTCGCACCGACTTTTCTTCGGCGACCAGCGCCCAAACGGCAGATGCTGCGATTTCGGCTCGCGTCATGAGCGCAAGCCCGTGCGCGCACGGTTTTTTCTCTGGCGCTGACCGGTGGAACCGAACAGGCGCCCACGCGGCACCGGGGCCGCGCCGCGATTCGCTTCCGGTGCGGTCCTCGCTCGGCGTGACGACCG
>JAYVCF010000461.1:0-18103 GCA_043750095.1 Deltaproteobacteria bacterium | reverse complement strand
TGATGGAGCTGATCGACGCCTGCTCGACGAAGAGCATCGACGAGATCCTCGCTCTGCCCGACGTCAAAGAGCGGGTGGACCTCTACCGCGAGCACGAGCCGAAGGCGCTCGAGCAGATCAAGCGCTGCTCGACGGTGCACGGAAACGCCGTGGTGCTCGACCTCAAGAGCGAAGAGACCATCTGGCCCACGAACCGCTTCGCGATCTATGCGCTCTACCCGCAGTGCAACGTGTCGATCCACGTGCTCTGGGGCCTGAAGAAGCAGAACACCGTGCTCGCGACGGGCAAGTCGATCCTCGACCGCGGCAGCAAGACCAACATCGGCGAGCTGATGCTCGGCTATGGAGGCGGCGGGCACGCCGCGGCCGGCACCTGCCAAGTGGACAACGAGAAGGCCAAGGGCGTCCTCGCGGAGATCCTCACCAGGCTCAACGCCGACGGCTGATCTCGACAGGAGTGCCCGGCGAGCCGGGCACTCCTGTCGATCAGCCCAGCTGGGCGGCGAACTGCACGGCGATGCCGTCGCTGAGCGCGTCGGCCATGTCGAGGATGTGATCGACGACGAGATCGTAGTCGCGCACGTCGGCAGGCCAGTCGGCGTGGATGCGCGCCGTGGCCTCGGCTGCGGTCTGATCGAGATGCGCGTGCATCATCGTGGTGAGGTCCGCCTGGCTCCAGCTGGGGTTCGCGCTCGCGAGGAACGCCGCGATCTGATCGGCGTTCGCGTACCAGGCGGCCTCGGCCGTGTGGAGCGCGGCGGCGTCACCCATCTCGGCGGCGATGACGACGGCGGCTGCGCCCGTGATGTGGTCGTGGAGCAGGCCGGCGAGCTGATCACCCGCTGCCGCGCCGTAGTACGTACCCACCGCGTTGCCGAGGTCGGTCTGGTTGCGCAAGAGACGCGCGGTCGTCGTCGGCACCGACATGAGGCCCGCGATCTGCTCGACGAGATAGAAGCGCGTCCACGACACGTGATCTTGCCAGAGCGCGCGCATCGCGAGGTGCAGCTGCTGGTTGTCGTGCGACATCGACGAGGTGCTCACACGGTGGGGGAACTGCGTGGTGATGCCCGCTGCGAGCACGTCGGCCATCTCGAGCATGTGAGCGACGACGGCATCGTACGCGGCGACGTCCGCGGGCCAGTCCGAGCTCAGCCGCGCCGTGGCCTCGGCGAGCGTCTGATCCAGATGCGTGTGCATCATCGCCGTGAGATCCGCCTGGCTCCATGCGGGATTCGCTCCCGCGAGGAAGGCGGCGATCTCGTCGGCGTTGGCGTACCAAGCGGTCCGAGCCGAAGCAGCGCCGGCCGTGTCGCCGTCGCGGGCCGCGGCGACGAGCGCCGCAGCACCGCTGACGTGATCGTGAAGCAGTGCCGTGAGGCGATCGCCCGCCGCGTCGCCGTAGAAGGGACGGATCGCGTTGCCGATGTCGACCTGGTTCTGTAGCAGGCGCTGCGTCGCCGCGTCCGTGTCGGGGAGCATGTCGATCATGTCGATGAGGACCACGCGCGTCCACGTGCTGTGCGCGATCCAGAGCGCGCGCATGTCCGTGCGCAGCTCGAAGTCGCTGGTCAGCGCAGAGGGCATGGGGGCGTCGGTGGCGCACGCGCTGAGCGCGAGCGTCACGGACAGGAGAGCGACGGAGCGAATTCGAAAGGACGAAAGATGTCTCATCTGCCAGGCCTTCTCGCGGAGCGGTCAGAGACCATTCAGCAAGCGCGAGGCCATGGCCGTTCACGGGTCGTATGCACTGCAAGCGAACACGGATGCTCCATCCTGGGGTGGGCGCCATCGCGCGCACGCCACACGATGAGCGTGCGCGCTCGTGGCGACGCGCACCAATCGGGACGACTCCGGTCAGCCTTCAGTGCGTCGGCATCGCGACGGTCGTACACGCACCGTCGGCGGGAGCGTCGCTGCACACGAGAAGCTGCAGCGCCGCGTGGGGCCGACCGGTCGTCCGCCCGATGGCGACCGCGGTGTACGAGGTGCCTGCGTCCGGGGTGAAGCGCGCGACGCCGACGACGCGGCCATGGCAGGGAGGCGATCCGTGCGCGCGCACCTGGATCGTGACGGACTCGCCCGCGGGAACGTCCGCGTAGTGAATGCCTTGGGCCGTCCCGAGCGAATTCGGCGCGACGTCGGCGAAGATCGGCTCCCCCGACGCGCGGGCCGTTGCACCCGGCAAGCACACGTCGACGTCGTCGACGCCGATCATCGCGTGGAAGAAGCGGAGCGCGGCCACGTCTTCGCCAGGCTGGTCGTCGTCGTCGCCGGTGTAGAGCGCGAAGGGCGCATCGGCGGCACCCTGCGTGACGAAGAACAGCGTGTACGCGTGCTCGGCCTCGAGAACGTCGGACGCGAGCCCGAGGACTGGCGCGCCGCTGTCGGTGCTCGCGCCGTGGGCGATGATCGAGTGGCGACCCTCTTCGACGGCGACGTATCCGCTGCCGTTTCCGTACGCGAGCGAGGTGATGAAGGGATCGCTTCCCGAGTCGAGCGCGACCGAGATCGTCGCGGCGGCCTCGTCGCTCGTCGCGTGGATCACGCGAAGGCGCGGCGGGACGGCGGCGCTCGCGGGCGGCGTGGCCTCGGGCTCGGGGGTGCGCTCCGGCGTGGGGCTCGCCTCCGGCTCGGGCGTCGTCTGGGTTCTCGCCGTCTCGGTGGTGCCGCCGCCGCACGCGTGCAGAACGAAGGCGATGAGCGCAGCGGAGATAACTCGTCGAATGGAGGTCATGAGGGTCCTTCTACCATCCGCCGAGCACGATGCGCCCCCATCGGGGAGCCACACCGCCATTGCGCGCGTCCGCGGGCGCGAAGGGCTTGCGCCTCGAGGGCGGACTGTCACGATCGGTCGATGCTCGACGTGCTGAAGTCGGAGCTCTCGCTCGGCGATCGGCACGTGGGCGAGACTCCGATCAAGAGCGCATCCGTCTCGGACGCGGTCGCGCGCGGACGACCCGAGGCGGCCGCAGCGATCACGCCACCGATCGATCGGCGTGCGAACGACGCGATGCGCACGGGAGCGCTTCGTCGATCCGGCGTGCTCCGCGCGCTCGTCGCGTTCGCGTGCGCGGCCACGCTCGCGCATTTCGATCGATGGATCGCGAGCGGGATCGCAGCGACGCTGGGCTCCCTGACGCTCGCGCTCGCGCTGGCCTCGCCGACCAAGGGCTACGTCGCCCTCACGCGGGCAGTCGAGCGCGTGGGTGAGTGGATCGGCGCCGTGCTCGCCTGGGTGCTCCTCACGCCGGTGTTCCTCTTCTTCTTCGTTCCGTACGGCCTCCTGGCGCGGCGTGGGCGCGGCGATCGCATCGGTCGCGCGTTCGATCGTTCCGCGAAGACGTACTGGATCACGCGCCCCGCGAAGACCGACGCCGAGCAGCGCGCCGAGCTGGAGCGCCCCTACTGATGCGCGTGCTCGGGATCAGCTGCTGGTACCACGACGCCGCCGCCTGCTTGTTGGTGGACGGTCGCATCGTCGCCGCGGCGCAGGAAGAGCGCTTCACGCGCATCAAGCACGACGAAGCGTTTCCCGAGAACGCCATCGCGTACTGCCTCGCCGAAGCGGGCAGCAACGAGCTCGATGCGGTCGCCTTCTACGACAAGCCGATCCTGAAGCTCCATCGCATTCTCGAGACGAGCCTCGCGACCGCGCCGCGCGGGCTCGGCGTGTTCGTGCGCGCGCTGCCGACTTGGCTGAAGGACAAGCTCTGGATCGAGCCGCGCATCCTCGACGCGCTCCGACGCCTCGGCGTGCCCGGCCATCCACGAATGTGCTTCTCGGAGCATCACTTCTCGCACGCCGCGAGCGCGTTTTTCCCTTCGCCCTTTCCCGAGGCGGCAGTGCTCACGCTCGACGGAGTGGGTGAGTGGGCGACCGCGAGCATCGGCGTGGGTGAGGGCCGCTCGCTGCGCTTGCTCGAAGAGCAGCGGTTCCCGCACAGCCTCGGCCTGCTCTACAGCGCGTTCACCTACTTCACCGGCTTCAAGGTGAACAGCGGCGAGTACAAGCTGATGGGCCTGGCGCCCTACGGGGAGCCGACCTACGCGAGAGCGATCTTCGAGCACCTGGTCGACCTGAAGGACGACGGCAGCTTCCGCCTCGCGCTCGACTACTTCGGCTATCTCGACGACGTCGTGATGACGAGCCACCGCTTCGCCGAGCTCTTCGGAGGCCCGGCGCGAAAGCCGGAGGACCGCATCACCAAGCGCGAGATGGATCTCGCGCGCTCCATCCAAGAGGTCACCGAAGAGATCGTGATCCGAACGGCGCGGCACGCGCGCGCGCTCACCGGCAAGCGCCACGCGTGCCTCGCGGGTGGCGTCGCGCTCAACTGCGTGGCGAACGGGCGCCTGCTCCGCGAGAAGATCTTCGACGATCTGTGGATCCAGCCCGCCGCGGGCGATGCGGGTGGCGCCGTCGGCGCGGCCTATGCCACGTGGCACGGGCTCTACGAGGGACCCCGCGAGGTCGACGGAAGACACGATCGCATGCAGGGCGCGTATCTCGGCCCCGAGTTCTCGGCCGCACAGATCAAGGCGCTGCTCGATGCGCGAGGCTGGCCCTACGAGACGTTCGATGACGACGCCGAGTGGGCAGCGCACATCGGAAAGGCGCTCGCTGCGCAGAAGGTGGTCGGCGTTCTCCAAGGCCGCATGGAGCTCGGCCCGCGCTCGCTCGGCAACCGATCGATCCTCGGGGATCCGCGCTCGCCGACGATGCAGGCGGTGATGAACATCAAGATCAAGCAGCGCGAGAGCTTCCGCCCCTTCGCGCCCAGCGTGCTCGAGGAGCGAACCGCCGACTTCTTCGAGCTCGATCGGAGCTCGCCCTACATGCTGCTCGTCGCCGACGTGAGAAAGGAGCGCCGCACGAAGGACGAGGGTGAGCGCTCCGCGGATCTGCTCGAGTGGGTGAACCGAATCCGAAGCGACGTGCCCGCCATCACGCACGTCGATGGCAGCGCGCGCATCCAGACGGTCAGCAAGGAGACCAACCCGCGCTACCACGCGCTGATCTCGGCGTTCGAGAAGGAGACCGGCTGCGGCATGCTCATCAACACGAGCTTCAACGTGCGCGGCGAGCCGATCGTCTGCACGCCCGAGGACGCTTACCGCTGCTTCATGGGCACCGAGATGGACGTGCTCTCGCTCGGTCCCTACGTCCTCTGCGCCGAAGCGCAGCCGGGATTCGCCGACCGCGCGGCGTTCAAGCGAACCTTCGCGGCCGACTGATCTCGACCGGAGTCGTCCGTTCGCAGCTATGCTGCACTCCGTGCTGGGACGACTGCGCTACGTCGGCAAGCTCGCCGGTCACCTCGTCCGCTTCGCGGCAGAGAACAAGGTGTACTGGATCGTGCCCTTGCTCGTGGTGCTCGGGCTGCTGGCGCTGGTGATCTTCACCGGCCAGGCGTCGACACCGTTCATCTACACGATGTGGTGAGACGCCCGCGAGGCGCGCGACGAGGCGATCTTGCGATGCCGACCGCTCAACGATGAGGCGCGCCCGCGTCCGCGTCGTGATGAGCGGTCTCGTGATGCGCAGCGTCGTCGTGATGGGCGGCTTCATCGTGATGAGCGGCTTCATCATGATGGGCGGCTTCGTCGTGATGAGCGGCTTCATCATGATGTTCAGCGTCGTCGTGATGAGCGGCTTCATCGTGATGATCAGCGTCGTGGTGTTCACCGCCGTGATGGTCGTCGCCGTCGTGGTGGCCGCCGCTCGCGAGCTCCATCACTGCGTGGAACGCGTCGTGGAGCGCAGAGAGCCGCTCCTCGACCCCCGGACCGCTGGTGCTGCACTCGGTGCCCAGCGCATCGGCGTTGGTCACGAGATCCGTCGTCGCGTGATCCCACGCGGCCGCCTCGACGTGCTCGGGCGCGGCCACGCCGTGGACTGCGGTCGATCGCTCTCGAAGCGCCTGGGCGTGCTCGCAGGCGGCCGCCGCGCGGACGGCACCGGACTCGGCGTGGAACACCGGCGCGATCTCGTCGTGAAGCGCGTCGATCTCGGCGACGTGCGGGCGCCCGTGATGCTCGCCACCACTGCCGGTTCCCTCACCTCCCGAGCTGCCCGAGCCCGAAGCTCCACCGCCTCCGCAGGCGAAGAGCCCGAAGGCGAGGAGCAGGGTGACGAGAAACGAGGACGAGCGGAGGTTCGACATGCCTCCCTGCTACGCCGGAGCCGCGCCCCGCGCAACACCGATCGCGCGCGCCGCGGCCGCTCGTTAGGCTTTCGTTAGGCGGAAAATCCAGCAGCGTTCAGACGCCGCGCGGTGGGCTCGACCCCGTTCGGGGGCGCAGGTAGCCCACGCGGATCGCGTAGTCGACGAGCGCGGCGCGCGACTCGAGGCCGAGCTTGTCGGCGATGCGAGCGCGATAGGTCTCCACCGTCTTCACGCTGAGGCCGAGCGACTCGGCGATCTCTCGCTGCGTCACGCCGCGCGCGATCCGCTCGAGCACCTCGCGCTCGCGAGCGCTGAGCACCGGCTCGGCGTGCTCGGCGAGCTTGGGCAGTGGGCGCGTGGCGGCGGCCGCGCCATCGTCGGGCGTCGGATCGGGCGCGAGCAAGACGAGCTCCACGTTACCGACGCGGATCGTGTCCCCGGGCTCGAGCGGCGTCGCGCCGCGGCGCGCGTTGCCGTTCACGCGAACGCCGTTGCGCGAGCTGAGCTCCTCGATGACCACGCGATCGCGGTCGACGCGCAGGCACGCGTGCGAGCGCGAGACCGACGCGTCGTCGAGCCGGATGTCCGAGCTCGGTCCGCGACCGATCCGATAGACGCCCGGGGCGAGGCTGAAGGCCTGCTTGCCGGTCTTGAGGGCGAATCGGTGCATCCGACTCACAGTGTCCGTCACGCGATGCTCCCTAGGAAAGACGTTTCGATGATCACCGTGACGCGCTCTCAGTCGTCGTCATCGTCGTCGTGGTGGCGGTGATGCATCGCGTGGCGTGGGACACAAACGGTGCCGCGCACCGCGCCGATGAAGCCGTCGCCCAGAGGGGTCGTGTGACCGTAGGAGAAGAGGTCTCCCGTCGCGCCGTCGAACGAACCGGTGCCCGAGACCACACGCTGGAGTTCGGTGTAGGTGCCACGCACGGTGTCGAGCACACCGACGTCCTCGAGCCTCAGCTCGCCGATCGGCGTCGCATACACGAGGTTGCCTCGGTACGACCAGGTCGTGCCCGGCTCGGCCGGCGGCGTGACGATGCTCGCCTCACCGACGGGCGCACCTCCGATCCCGAGCGCGACGAAGCGCGTGGTTCCCCCGGGAAAGCCCGAGAGCGTTCCGGCGGTGCAGAGACCGACCGGGCTCGTGCAGCCGCTGGTGGCGAAGCGCGCGTCGATGTTCGCGAAGACCTCGAAGCAGCGCGCGCGCGCATCTTGCGCCACGGCCCCGGGAGTCATCGCCAGCACGGCGAGCACCCCCGACACCGTCGCGATCGCTCTCGTGATGATCTTCATGGCGTCACCTCCTCGTCGTGGGCAGGACTGGACAACGCGAGCGCCGCACCGATGCGGCGTCGCAAGCGCGCGAGCTTGAGGCCCGCACGCGAGAGGAGGCCATCGACCTCCGGGAGATGGTTCTCTTCGACCGAGCGCTTGCACGCGGCGCGTCGCACCTTGCCGCTCGAGGTGCGCGGGAGATCGCCTGGACCGACGAGGTAGACGCGCGAGGGCCGCAGCCCGACGCGCTGGTGCACGGCGAGCGCGACCTCGGCACGAAGCGACTCGCCGGTGCGCCAGGTCGCGGGATGAATCGCGGCGACGACGACGAGCGACTCGGTGCCGGCCGACGTCCGCACTCCGAACGCAGCGATGCCACCTGGAACGAGGCCCTCGACGCTCGCCGCTGCGCGCTCGACGTCCGAGGGCGCGTAGTTGCGACCACCGACGATCACGAGATCCTTGAGCCGATCGACGACGTAGAGCTGGCCGTCGGCGAGGTAGCCGAGGTCGCCCGTTCGCAGTGCTCGGCGCTCGCTCCGCTCGCCGTGATAGCGCGGCGAGATCGACGGACCGGCCAGCACGATCTCGCCGACCTCGCGCTCACCGAGCGTGCGCTCCGAGCCGGGCTCGGCGATGGTGACGGTGTGACCGGGCATCGATCGGCCGAGGCACGCCACGAAGAGCGCGCCCTTGGTGCTCGCGGGCACGGACACCGCGCGACGTTCGTCGGCGAGCGCCTCGCGATCGATCGCGTCGAAGCGCGCGCCGGTGCCCGGCTCGGGGAACGTCGCAGCGAGCGTCGCTTCGGCCAGGCCGTAGACCGGGTACATCGCCTCGGCCCTCACGCCGCAAGGACCCAAGCGCGCGACGAACGCGTCGATCGTGGCGCGATCGATGGGCTCGGCTCCATCGAAGAAGAGCCGAACGCGAGAGAGATCGAGCTTCGCGAGCGCGGCCTTCGGGATCCGCTCGGCCGCGAGCGCATACGCGAAGTTGGGCGCGACCGTGAACGTGGCGCCGAAGCGCGACATCGCATCGAGCCACGCCACCGGGCGCAGCAGAAACGTGCGCGGCTCGAGCAAATGGGGATCGCTTCCCAGGTAGAGGCCGAGGAGCAGCGCGCCCACGAGGCCCATGTCGTGAAAGAGCGGCAGCCAGGAGACGCAGCGGTCCTCGGGACCGAAGCGCGCCGCCGACGTGATGCCGCGAAGGTTGTCGATCAGCGCCGCGTGCTTCACGACCACGCCGCGCGGCTGGCCGGTGCTGCCCGACGTGTACTGTAGGAACGCGACGTCCTCGAGCGAGGGCGTGCGCATCCGAGGCGCATCCATCGCGAGCCTGAGCTCGAGGGTGGAGATGTCGATCGCCGTGATGCCGCCGGCGACCGAGCGCGCGATCGCGAGACTCCGCGACGAGTCACAGAGAAACGCACGCGGCGCAGCGTCGTCGAGCACCGCGCGCATGCGCTCGGCGATCGCGCGGGGCAGCTCGAGCCCATCGGCGGGCGGGATCGGCACGGCGATGGCTCCGATGCGGAGGATGCCGAGGAACGCCGTCGCGAAGCGCGAGGGTCGCGCGATCGCGAGCACGACGCGATCACCGGGGCCGACGCCCGCGTTGGTCAGTGCGGCGGCGATGGCGCTCGATCGCGTGGCGAGCGCCGCGAACGAGAGAGCGCGCGCCTCCGGCACGGCGCCCGCGAGCACCACGTCGTGGAGCGCGGCCTCACGCGGTGTCAGCGCGACGCGCCGATCGATCACGTCGACGAGCGTCGAGAGCGGATCGGGAAGAAAGAACGATCGATCATCCGACATGCAGCCCTCCGTCGATCTCGATGGCAGCGCCCGTCAGATAAGGCGTCTCACAGGTCGCGAGCAGCTCGACGACCTCGGCGATCTCGTCGGGCATCGCGAGCCGCTTGAGCGGAATGCGCGGAACGACGAACACGTCGAGCATGCCCTCGTCGGCCGCCGTCATCGCGGTGCGCGTGTAGCCGGGCAGGACCGCGTTGACGGCGATGCCGAGCCCCGCGAGCTCCCGGGCATGCGATCGCGTGAGCGCGACGAGGCCCGCCTTCGACGCCGCGTAGACCGACGCCGCGGCCGCACCGGTGGACGCCGCGATCGAGGCGACGTGTACGATCCGCCCGTAGCCACGCGTGGCCATCTGCGATCCGAACGCGCGCGTGAGGTACACGGCGCCCTCGAGGTTCACGGCGAGCAGGCGGTGCATCGCTTCGTACGAGCCGAGCGCCGGCGTGCGCGCGAACACGCCCGCCGACGACACCAGCACGGCCGCCGGCCCGAGCGCCGTCACGACGTCCTCGGCCGCGCGCTCGACCGCCGCCGGATCCGACACGTCCACGACGAGTGGATGCATGCTCGCGCCGCCCTCCCCGCACGCCTCGCGCAGTCGATCGGCGTCGATGTCCATCGCGACGACACGCATGCCGCGAAGCGCGAGACGCGCAGCGACCGCCGCGCCGATGCCTCCGGCCGCGCCGGTCACCACCGCCACGAGCGGCTCAGGACCAGACATCGCGGCCTCCCGTCGCGTGTGCCTCGAGACAGAGGAGCACCCAGGGCTCGACGAAGGGCTCGATCTCGCGGCGACGATCGAGGAGCGCGTGCGCACGCGCCCTGGTGGCGAACGAGGTGAGACTGCGCTCGGCGAGCGGAAAGTCGATCACGTGTCGCGCGACGACGTCGAGCGTCGACGGATGCGCGACCTCGGCGCGTGCGAGGAGATCGAGCGCGTTGGCGATGAGCGATGCGGCGAGCGCGGCCTCGATGCGCGGATCACGCACGTGCGGGTCGCTCGAGCGCCGGAGCGGCAGGGGCTCGCGATCGAACGCGAGGGCGAGCGCGCGCACCGAGCGCGCGATCCCGAGTCGACTCGCCGCTTCGAGAGCCGCGTCGGACGCTCCACCCTCTGCGACGTAGCGATCGAGCGGATCGAGCAGCGCGGCGACGAGGCGCTCCCCGACGAAGTGCTCGCTCGGAAACGTGGTCGCGGTCTCGAGACCGGCGCGCTGCAACGCGAGCGCGAGCGCCGCCGCCACGTCGGGCCGGATCTCGCCGTCGATCTCCACGAGCCGCACGCCCGAGCGCAAGAGCGGTGCCCACGCACGCGCGCGCGAGCCACGAGGCGGTGGCCGCGGGCCCGTCGAGAGAACCACGTCCACGCCCGGCCCGTCCGACGACGCGAGCAAGAGACGCGTTGGATCGACGCGCGCTGCGGGCGCGGCGACGATCGGCAGCTCGAGCGGCGCGATGCGGCGAAGAACGTCCGCGAGCGTGGGAAGACCCGCGAGCACGAGCGAGGTCACGCGCGCCGCGCTGGGCTGACGCTCGCGCGCGGCCGCGATGTGGCGCACGAAGAAGAAGCCCTGGGCGGCCTTCGATGCGGGAAGCGCGACCGTCTCCTCCGCGGCGACGATCTCGTCCGCGTAGGCTTCGTCGCCCGCGCAACCGCGCTCGAGCAGCCCGAGCGCACGCTCGGACACGACGCGCTGCGCTTCGGGAAGTGATGCAGCGAGCGCTCGCGCCGCACGCGCGATCTCCGGATCGAACCCGACGGCCCGCGACGTTCGCCAGCGGCCCGCGCGCGCATCGAGGGCGAGCGTACGGATGGCCTCGTCGCAGCCACGCGGCGACACCAGCCGATCGACGAGACCTCCTCGCACGGCCTCGCGCGCGCTCCACTGCTCGCCGCCCACCACGAGGCGCGTCGCCGCATCGAGCCCGACGACGCGCGGAAGGTCCTGCGTCGCGCCGAAGCAGGGCACGAAGAGATAGTCGGCGATCTCGGTCATGTAGAAGCGCGTCGGACCATCGTCGACGGCGACGCGATAGCGACACTGCAGCGCGAGCTCGACGCCGCAGCCGAAGCAGTTTCCGCGGATGGCGGCAATCGTCGGCACGCGCGCCGTTCGGAGCGCACGGTAGGCACGCCGCACGGGCTCGGTGAGTCGCGCGACGTCGCCGGGCGCCTTCACCGCGCCCGCCATCATCAGCCCGACGCCGTTGACGAAGCTCCCGGGCTTGCTGCTCGCGAGCACGATCGCCTCGACGTCGTCCGACAACGTCTCGAGCGCCTGCTCGAGCTCGAGCGCCGCGCGCAGATCGAAGACGTTCACGTCCGATCCGGGCGTGTCGAGCGTCAGCCAGAGCAGGCCGCCGTCACGCCGCGCCGCGAGTGACTGCATCTTCCTCCGCGAGCGTGCTGGTGGCGATCCACTGAGCGAGCGAGCCGACGGTGAGCCCCGAGGGACTCGCGGCCGATCCGATCCAACCGTCGAGCAAGATCGGGCGCCCGAGCCTGTCCTCGAGCGCGACCGAGAGGTTCACGATGCCGAGCGAGTCGTAGCCGAGGTCATCCACGATGCGGTGCTGCGGCTCGATGCGCGTGGGCATCGCGTGACGCGCCGACGAGCGGATGGCGTCGATGACCGCCGACAACAGAGTCGCGTCCGAGGAGTGGTGCATCGCCCCACTGTGACGAAACGCGGAGCCCGTTCCATCAGGGTTTCCCTTACATCGAGGTCGATCCCGCGTAGGGCTTTCCCCGACGGAGACGGCAACCCAGCGCGCTACGGTGGAGATGCGTGCTTCCGCCCGAGCCGAACATGGCGAAGATGGCGCAGTCCATCGAGTGGGCCTGCCGACCCTTGTCGTTTCTCGAGCGCTGCGCGCGGGAGCTCGGTGATCGGTTCACGATCGATCTCGGCGCATACGGGCCCTTCGTGATCGTCAGCAGCCCGGACGACGTGCGCGATGTGTTCCGCGCCGATCCCGAGGTGCTGCACGCAGGGGAAGGCAACGCAGTGCTCCGACGCTTTCTCGGCGATGGATCGCTCTTGCTCCTCGAGGGAGACGCGCACCTCGCCGAGCGTCGTCTGCTGATGCCGGCGTTCACGCGCGCGCGCATTCAAGCCCACGTCGAGCTCATCGAGCGCGCCACCTCCGAAGCACTCACGAAGTCGCCGAAAGACGTCGCGGCCCTGCGCGACGCCGCCGAGCATCTCTCGCTGAGCGTGATCCTCCGCGTCGTCCTCGGGGACGAGACGAGCGACGAGGCGCGCGAGCTCGAGAAGCGCCTGCGCGCGCTGCTCGATGATCCACGCTTCAACCTCGCGGTCCTGCACCAGCTCGACGACGCCGAGCCCAGCGCTTCCACGCGCTCGCTGATCGCGGCGTTCACCGACGTGCGGAAGCTGGTGGCGTCGCTCGTACGCGCTCGGCGCGCGAGCGTGATCCGTGGCGGCGACATCGTCTCCATGTGGCTCGAAGCTCCGGAGAACGATCGCAGCGGAGCCGATGAGGCGATCGCGGACGGCGTCCTCACGCTCGTCGTCACGGGCTACGAGACGACCGCGACCGCGCTCTCGTGGGCCGGCGTCCTGCTCACCAGAGCGCCAGCGGTGGCGCAGCAGCTCGCCGCGATCGCGCGCGACGATGCGAGCGGCGGCGCGACGCATCCCTACCTCGACGCGGTCTGTCGCGAGGTGCTACGCATTCATCCGGTGATCCCCATCGTGGGCCGTCGTGTGCACGCACCGTTTCGTCTCGGTGCGCTCGAGGTGCCCGTCGGCGTGACGCTCGCTCCCTCGATCCACCTCGCGCACCGGCGCGTCGCCACGTGGGGCGATCCCGACGTCTTTCGTCCCGAGCGATTCGTCGAGCGCGAGCCGAGCCCCTACGAGTACTTTCCCTTCGGTGGTGGCGCGCGGCGTTGTCTCGGTCGGGAGCTCGCTCTGCTCGAGATGAAGGTCGCGCTCGCGCATCGCGCCCGACACGGCGGCTTCGCGCTCGACGATGCGGACCGCGTGAGCGCGCGCCGGCGCTCGGTCACCATCGCGCCCGTCGCTTCACCGCGTTCGGGGCTCCGCACGCCGACTGAAGAGACGACGACCACGAAAGAGGAGGACGACCATGACCCAGTCGGGACGCTGTAAGGGAAGCATCCTCGTCCATCTGCGCGCGTACGCCGAATCGAAATACGGCGCGAGCGCGTGGTCCGACATGATCGCGGACGCGACGCCCGAGGATCGCGCGATCCTGAACGGCATCGTGATCGCAGGCGGCTGGTATCCCGTCGGCGTCTGGAACCGCGCGCTCGGGGCGCTCTTGGCTCGCCACACCGTCACCGTCGATGCCGAGATGCGCAGGGTCGCCGCTTACATCGCGGACCGCGATCTCAACAGCGTCTACAAGATGATCCTGCGCCTGGGCTCGCCCGAGTTTCTCTTGCGGCGCACCGACTCGCTCTGGAGCCGCTACTTCGACTCCGGGCGTTTCACGCATCAGGAGCTGGGCCCGAAGCGCTTCAAGCTGATCCTCGACGCGCCGCAGACCGCCGACACGCCCGACCGCCTGACGTGTGGTCCTGGCGTCTGCTCCTGGATCGAGATGGGCATGAAGAACACGGGCGTCGAAGGTCGCGTCCAGCACGTGGAGTGCCGCTTCGAGAACGGGGCGCGCTGCGAGTATCAGGCGACCTGGTGAGACGCGCGGCGCGGGCCGTGATAGTGCGAACGCATGACCCTCGAGCGTCCGATCCTGTGCGCGACCGATTTTTCCCCGCACGGTGAGCGCGCATCCGTCGTCGCAGCCGCTCTCGCACGCGCGCTCGGGGCGCCTCTGGTGCTGGTCCACGTGATGGACACTGGCGCCGACGCGGAGACGATGGTCACGGCGGAGATCGCGCAGGCCGCGCGGATCATGCGCGAGCGGGTGCAGGCGCGTGTCGAATCGGCGAGAGTCGAGCTCGTTCGCGAAGCGGCCGGGCTCGCGCCGCTGCGGTGTGCGACGCGTGTGCTCGACGGCCGACCCGCCGAAGCAATCGCAGCCCGCGCCGATGCGATCGACGCACACGTCGTGGTGATCGGTGCGCACGGTGCGACGCGCGCGATGGCCGAGGTGCGCCACGCCATGCTCGGCTCGACGGCCGAGCGACTCCTCCACACGCTGAAGCGGCCCGTCCTCGTCGCACCGTCGTCGCCGACGGACGTCGTCATCGGCGCGGCACCGTGGGTCGTGGGCGTCGCACTCGATCACGCGGCCGAGCAAACGCTGGACGTCGCGTTCGCGCTCGCGGCACGCACCCAGACTCCGCTCAACGCGATCCACGTGGTCGCGGTCGACGAGGCCGATGAGCGCCCCGCCACCAAGCGATTCGATCACGAGGTGATGAACGCGGAGCGCCGCACCCCGCTCGGCAGCGAGCCGCTGACCTGGGTCGTGCGCGGGCCCGTCGCCGAGATGCTGGTGAGCTTCGCCAAGGACGTACGCGGCGTGCTGGTGATCGGCACACATGGGCCGGGCACGCTCGAGCGCATCGCGCTCGGAAGCGTCGCGGCGCAGACGCTGCATCGGGCCGACGGACCGATCTTGGTCGTTCCGGTCAGACCTTGAGCGCTTCAGAGCGCGCGCATGAGCAAGCTCGAGAGCTCGGTCCGCTCCAAGAGGATCGGGTTGCCCTTGGTGCTGCTCGCGCGCTCGCAGCGCTCGACGAGGCCTGGCACGTCGCTCTCGCGAACGCCGTAGGTGGAGAGCCTCGAGATCGCGAGGTCGCGCACGAGCGCATCGGTGAACGTGACCGCGTCGTCGGCGATCGCCTCGCTTCGTCCCGTGAGCAGGCGCGCGAGCTCGTCGAAGCGCGCGAGCATCGCCGGCTCGCCACGCGCGCGGATGGCGCGAACGTTGATCTCGATCGCGAGCGGCAAGAGCCGCGCACAGATCGCGCCGTGAGGTGCATCGAACGCTCCGCCGATGGGCCCAGCGAAACCGTGCACCACGCCGAGCTTGGCGTTCGCGAGACAGAGGCCTCCGAAGAGGCTCGTGAGCGCGAGGTCGCGGCGCGCCTCCCGATCGTCGCCACGTGTGAACGCGGTGCGGAGTGAGCGCGCACCACGCACGATGCCCTCGCGCGCGAGACCGTCGGTGAAGGGGCTCGCTGCACACGACACGAAGGGCTCGATCACCTGCGTCAGCGCGTCGAGCCCGGTCGCCGCCGTCACGGCGGGCGGGACGCTCAGCGTGAGCTCCGGATCGACGAGCGCGAGGCGCGGCAGCATTCGATCGCTGCGCATGCTCACCTTCACGCGCGTCTTCGGTTCGCAGAGGACGGCGTTCTTGGTGACCTCCGCGCCGGTGCCTGCCGTGGTCGGCACGGCGACGAAGGGCAACGAGTCGCGCACGAGTGGTCGTCCGCGCCCGACCACCTCGAGATAGTCGAGCGGATCTCCTGGGTGGGTCACCAGTGCGGCCACCGCCTTGCCGAGATCGATCGCGCTGCCGCCACCGACCGCGATCACCGCGCGCACGCCTTTCTCTCTCGCACGCAGCACTGCGGCGCTCGCGTCGTCGGTCGTCGGCTCGCCGTGGACCTCGAACGCGACGTGCGCGAAGCGCGCATCCTCGAGCGCCGCGCGCGCCACGCCCGCCCGCGCTCCATCGCGTCCGGTGACCAAGAGCGCGGGAATCGGCTCCGGGTCGGCGCCGACGATCGCGCGCGCGAGCTCGCCGAGCCGCGTGACGACGCCGTCGCCGAACACGATCTTCGTCGCGGTCGCGACCTCGAAGATCACGCGCGCGCCGCGCGCCAGCCGCTCTCGTCCGCTGGCTCGATCGCAGCGAGCTTCTTGCTCAGACGCGGGATCGCCATCATCGGCTCGACCTCGTCGCGCCAGAGCTTGTAGTGGGCCGTCTCCTTGTGTGCCGCCGCCGCCTGCTCGTCGCGATACACCTCGACCAGCACGAAGCGATCGGCCTGCGCGATCTCGCGGACGACGTCGAAGCGCAGGACGCCTGGCTCGAGCAGGCTCGCGCGCGCGTTCTTGCGCGTGGCCTCGATGAACGCATCCGCAGTGCGCGGCCGCAGCTGTACCTGAACGTGGACGATGAACATGCCGCGAGCATGCCACGGGCCGACGTTCACGTTTCGCGGACACGACTCGGGATCAGAGCTTCTTCCGGGGACGCGGCAGATCCAGCTCCGAGAGACGCGTCACGAGTGTGCGACGCGAGATGCCGAGCAGCGCGGCAGCCTGTGTCTGGTTGCCGGCGCACTTGGCGATGGCCTCGATGATGCGCTGGCGCTCGAGGCGCTTCATCTCCGCTTCGAGCGCGGCCTTGGTCGCATCGAGCGGGTTGCCTGGCGCGCCCGGCGCCGCGTCGGGGATCGCCGGAGGCACGCTGGCACGCGCCGACTCGGTGAGCCGCGCCGGAAGATGGCTCGGCTCGAGGATCTCGTCCGCACAGAGCAAGCAGGCGCGCTCCATGACGTTGCGCAGCTCGCGCACGTTGCCGGGCCAGGGATAGCGCTCGAGCAGCTCGATGGTGTCCGCATGGATCTTCGGGGCCTTCTGCCCACCGCTCTTGGCAGCGGCCGCGAGAAAGCGTGTCGCGAGCGGGAGAATCTCCGCCGTGCGCTCGCGAAGCGGCGGGATCGAGAGCGTCACGCCACCGAGTCGGTAGTAGAGGTCCGCGCGGAACGTGCCCTTGCCGATCTCGCTCTCGAGATCGCGGTTGGTGGCCGATACGATCCGAATGTCGATCGCGCGCGGCGTGCGCGAGCCCACGCGCATCACCTTCTTCTCTTCGAGCACGCGCAGCAGCTTCACCTGCGTCGACATCGGAACGTCGCCGACCTCGTCGAGAAATACGGTTCCCCCGTGGGCCGCTTCGAGCAGGCCCTGCTGCGCCTGCCCCGCACCCGTGAAGGATCCCTTCTCGTGCCCGAAGAGCTCGCTCTCGAGCAGCGTCTCGCTCAGCGCGGCGCAGTTGAAGGCGATGAAGGGCTTCTGCGCGCGTGGCGATGCGTAGTGCAGCTCCTCCGCGAGCAGCTCCTTGCCCGCGCCGGTCTCGCCGAGGATGAGGACCGCGATGTCGCCCTGTGCGACGCGCCGCGCCTGCGCGTAGAGCTCGCGCATCGCGCGATCGACCACGAGCGCACCGGAGGCCGCCTCGACCGGCACGACGCCCGAAACGGACACGCTCTGGACCACGCGCGGCTCGGGCGGCTGCGGCGTGATGCGCTCCGGGCCGGCCCGTCGGGCGCGGATCGCCAGCCGAGAGCGCACCGTCTCGAGGAGCTCGGCGCGCGCGAAGGGCTTGGTGATGTAGTCGTCGGCCCCGAGGTTCATCCCGTGGCGAATGTCCGCTCGCTCCGCGCGCGCGCTCACGAAGACGAAGGGCACGCCTTCGGTCTGTGGGTACTCGCTGACCGCGCGGATCACCGCGTACCCGTCCATGCCCGGCAGCGTGATGTCGCAGAGGATGAGGTCCGGCGGACTCTCGAGCGCGAGACGAAGCCCTTCTTCGCCCGTCGAAGCGGAGAGGGTGGTCAGTCCCTCGGCTTCGAGGAGCTCCACGACGTTGTCGCGGATGTCGTCGTCGTCTTCGATGAAGAGAATGCGCTGCATCAGTTCCCCCTACTTCCCACTGCCCACGCCGCTCTCGCGATCGAGCGCCGGCTCGATCGGGATGCGCACCACGAACTTGGTCCCCACGCCCACTTCGCTCGTCGCTTCGATTCGTCCCGAGTGTTGATCGACCGCGCGCTTGACGATCGCGAGGCCGAGGCCCGTGCCCTGGATCGAGCCCACGTTCTTCGCACGCGAGAAGGTGTCGAAGAGGCGCGCGAGG
>JAYVCF010000460.1:0-15563 GCA_043750095.1 Deltaproteobacteria bacterium | reverse complement strand
GTAGGGCGCGGGCAAGAACACGATGGCGGCGGCCAGCGCGGCGAATACGCCGAAGGTCTCGGCGACGTGGAACCAGCTCCGCGCGCGGCTCTCTTTCTGGAACTCCTTGGCCGCCGCGAGCAGCTCCTTGCTCGTGCGACGGTCCAGAGGGTAGGGCTCGCGCACGGCGCGCTTCGGCGCTTCGTCCGGCGCCGCCCCCGCGTCGGAGGGGGGTGGCGGGATCGAGGCGGGATGCTTGTCGATGTGGGCGGCTGCGCTCATGGCTCGGGAAGCGCCCTGATGTACCACGCGCTCCGGCGGGGGCATGCCCGGCCCTGCGGTTTTGCACGCGCTGCGAAGCCGTTTTCGCAGGCCCAATCGTCGCCGACACACGTGCTATGCACCGCGGCCTGATGTCCGAGATTCGTGCCACAGCGCTCCGGGCGCGTGCGACCCAGCCGCTCCTCGGTCGGGCGTCTTCGGCGGCCAAGACGGCGCTCTTGGAGGCCGCGGCGGCCCGGATCGAGCGTGATGCGGAGACGATCCTCGAGGCCAACGCGGCCGATCTCGCCGCCGCGGACGCCGCAGGGATCACCGGGCCGCTGCGAGATCGCCTCCGCCTCGACGCCGGGCGGATCACCGCGATGGCGCGCGCGGTACGCACCGTCGCCGCACAGCCGGACCCGGTGGGACGGATCGAGTCGCTCGAGCTGCGGCCCAACGGGCTTCGCGTGGGGCGCATGACGGTACCGCTCGGCCTCGTGGCGATCGTCTACGAGTCGCGTCCGAACGTGACCGCCGAGGCGGCCGCGCTCTGCCTCAAGAGCGGCAATGCGTGTCTCTTGCGTGGCGGCTCCGAGGCGCTCCACTCGAACCGCGCGATCGCGGCGTGCTTCAGCCACGCGCTCTCCGAGGCGTCGATCGACTCGGCGGCAGTCTCGTTCGTCGATCAGACGGATCGCGAGGTGCTGCGCGAGATCACGCAGCTCAGCGGTCTGGTCGATCTCCTGATCCCGCGGGGCGGGGTGGGGCTCATCCGCTTCGTCACGGAGCACGCACGCGTGCCGGTGATCCAGCACTTCTTGGGCGTCTGCCACGTGTTCGTCGATGGTGCGGCGGACCTCGAGATGGCCGCTCGCATCGTGATCGACAGCAAGACGAGCCGGCCCGGCGTCTGCAACGCGCTCGAGACTTTGCTCGTCGACGCGGAGTGCGCGCACGCGTTCTTGCCACGCATCGCTGCGGCCCTCCGCGCCAAGCACGTGGAGCTGCGCGGCTGCGAGCGCACGCGCGCCATCGTCGCGATGAAGGCAGCCGACGCGTCCGACTGGGACGCGGAGTACCTCGATCTCGTGCTCGCGATCGCGGTCGTCGACGGGATCGAGGGCGCGATGGCCCACGTCGCGCGTCACGGCACGCTGCACACGGAGGCGATCGTCACCCAGCGCCAGGATCGGGCGAATCGGTGGATCTCCGAGGTGGACGCGAGCCTCGTGCTCGTGAACGCTTCGACGCGCTTCAACGACGGGGGCGAGCTGGGGCTCGGCGCGGAGATCGGGATCTCCACCACCAAGCTTCACGCGTATGGTGCAATGGGCAGCTCGGAGCTCTGCACGAAGAAATGGGTCGCGTTCGGCACGGGTCAGACGCGCGGCTGAAGGGCCGACCGAAAATCGGTCGGAACCCTTCACAGATCTGAAGTTCCAGCGTGAAAACGCTGGAACAGGACAAGGTCCGACCGGTTTCCGGTCAGACCTTGAGTGAGAACGAGGAGACCGGATGACCGAGAGCAAGGGCAAGACGACGAAGAAGGCCGCGCCGAAGAAGGCGCCGGCCAAGCGTGCGGCGCCGAAGAAGGCCGCCGCCAAGGCTGCGACCAAGCCGGTCGCGAAGGCCAAGCCTGCGAAGGCGGTCGCCCCCAAGGCCGCCGCGGCGAAGGATCGGCCGGGCGCTGCTCGGCACTCTGGCGAGCCGAAGAAGGCAGCGGCGCCCGATGACAAGGCCAAGCGCGTGGCGCTCGCGGTCGCCGAGGCCGGTCTCGACAAGAAGGCCGTCAACGTCGAGATCATCGACGTGCTCGGCAAGGTCGACTACGCCGACTACCTCGTCGTGATGAGCGGCCGCAGCGATCGTCAGGTCGCGGCGCTCGCGCGCGGCATCGAGGAAGACGTCCAGGCCAAGCTGAAGACCAGGTGCCTGGGCGTCGAGGGCGCGACCCAGGGCCGCTGGGTGCTCATGGATTTCGGAGACGTCGTCGTCCACATCTTCCACGAGGACGTGCGCGGCTACTACGACATCGAGTCGCTCTGGCTCGACGCGACGCGTGTGCCGGTGGCCGACAGCCCGAACTGACCTTCGTGAATTGATCGGCCGGGCTACGCCCGCCACTCTTGCCGGGATGAAGGTCGTCGTCGTCTCGGTCGGCAAGATCAAAGACCGCGGCCTCCGCGCGCTCATCGACGACTACGTGGAGCGCATCTCGCACTACGCGAAGGTGAGCGAGGTCGAGCTCACCGACGACGACACCGTGGAGGCACGAATGCGCAACGCCATCCCCGATCGCGCGCGCGTCGTGGCGCTCGAGGTCGACGGCACGCGCATGAGCTCGCCCGCGCTCGCGCGCTTCGTCGGCCAGTGCGAGAGCGGCGCGGTGCCTGCGATCGTGTTCTTGATCGGCGGCTCGTACGGCCTGCCGAAGGCAATCTCGGAAGAGGCTGCGATCCGGCTCTCGATCTCGGATCTCACGCTGCCGCATCGCCTCGCGCGGCTCCTGCTCGTCGAGCAGATCTATCGCGCGTTCACGATCCTGCGGAACGAGCCCTACTCGCACTGATCTCGAGCGTGATGCACGTCGAGAAGCGCCGTGGTAGCTGCGTGCTCGCATGGCCATCGAGATCCGCGAGCACACGCCCGGCAGAGACATCGCCGACTTCATGCGCGTCACGAAGATCGTGTACGCGGGCGATCCGAACTGGGTCGAGCCGCTCCACTTCGATCTGAAGGCGCGCCTCACGCCGGGCAAGAACCCGTTCTTCAAGCGGGGCGAGCTCGCGCTCTTCACGGCGTGGAAGAACGGCTCGCTCGCGGGCCGCATCTCGGCGCAACTCGATCACGAGCACCTGCATCGCTACAAGGACAAGGTCGGCTTCTTCGGGTTCTTCGACACCATCGACGACGACGAGGTCGGCCAGGCGCTGGTGGAGCACGCGGCGAAGTGGCTCGCGCAGCGCGGCATGACCACGATGCGCGGCCCGCTCTCGCTGACGATGTACGAAGAGGTCGGCACGCTCGTCGACGGCTTCGACATGCCGCCCTCGCTTCTCATGCAGCACGCGCGCAGATGGCAGGATCGCGTCGCGAAGGCCTCGGGCCTGATGAAGGCCAAGGATCTCTTCGCGTGGCGCTTCGACGTGGGCGCGATCCCGGCGCGCGCCGAGCGGGCCTGGGCCGAGACGAAGGCGCTGCCGGAGGTTCGCCTGCGCTCGGTGCAGCCGCGCCACATGGAGCGCGAGCTCCGCATGATCCAGGACATCTTCAACGACGCCTGGGAGCACAACTGGGGTCACGTGCCCGCCACCGAAGACGAAGTGAAGAAGACCGCCGAGGATCTGAAGCTGATCCTCGATCCGGAGATGGCGTTCATCGCCGAGGTGCACGGCAAGGCCGTGGGCATGTGCATCGCGCTGCCGAACCTGAACGAGGTCATCCACGACTTCGGTGGTCGCATGACGCCAATGAACGTCGCCAAGCTGGTGTATCGCCTCAAGGTGAAGCGCCCCAAGAGCGCGCGCCTGATGATGCTCGGCCTCAGCAAAGAGGTGCGCGGCGTGAAGAAGTACGCGGGGCTCTCGCACGCGCTCTACGTGGAAGTCGCCAAGCGCGGCGAGAAGCGCGGCTATCGCTGGGGCGAGCTGAGCTGGACGCTCGAAGACAATCGACCGATCAACCTCGGCATCAAGTCGATGGGCGCGCGCGTGTACAAGACGTATCGGATCTACGAGAAGTCGATCGCGCCATGATCGACGTCGCGAACATCGCGCTCGTCGTTCACTTCCTCGGGCTCTTGCTCTGGATCGGCGGCGCCATCACCACGGCGTGGATCGCGGCGGGGCTCGTGTCGGCGGGCGAGACGAACGCGCTCTCGACGGTCAGGAGTGCGCTGCTCGCCGTGGTCACGCCCGGCATCTTGCTCGCGACGATTGGTGGCCTCGCGCTCTTGATTCCGGCTTGGGGCGCTCACTACGCGCACGCACCCTGGATGCACGCCAAGCTCACGATCGGCCTCGTGCTCGGCGCGCTGCACGGTGTGCTCGTAGGACGGGTGCGTCGCGCAGCGTCGGGCAAGCCGGTGTCCCCCGGCCTGTTCGTGGGCATCGCGGTGGCGTACGCGGTCCTCGGGCTCGCGGGCGTCGCCCTGGCGATCCTGCGGCCCGGTGAGTAACTCGGCGTTCACGCGCCGGCTCCCAGCTGTGAACGCGGAGTATCGGTCACCCGCGCCTGGGCCACTATCTGGCGCTGTCGGGCCGTGGCACGCTACTCGCTTGGTTTGCGCACAGGAGACTCGCTCATGACCCGCACCACCATCGCCTCGATGCTCCTTTCCGTGTCCGCGATCCTCGCGCTGGCGGGGTGTGGCGGCGGCGGCCTCACGGCAGGCGGCTCCGCCACGGTGACCGACTCGGCCCATACGACCACGGGATTTCGCTTTCCCGCAGGCATCCATCTCAATGGCGGCGCCGGCACCAACACGGGCACCTGCCAGGTCAGCCGGGGCGCAACGGGCGTCTACGGCGTGGTGATCGACCTCTACGGCGACTCGCAGGGCACGGGGCACACCGTGCGCTCGATGACCATCATGGCCCACTCCGATGCGCCCGCGGCGGGGCAGATCACCGCGGACCTCGGGGGCGACGAGTTCACTTCGACCGCCTGCAACGTCACGGTGACCGACCTCGACGAGGCGCGCGGCAACGTGACGATCACCGCGAATGCTTGCCCTCTGATGTTCGGCACGCAGACGGCCACGGCGGATGTCGCACTGACTTTCGCCGACTGCGACGTTCGCTGACCCCGAGCCGACGATCCCGCGCTAGCTTCGGCGGATGCCGATCCACGCGCTAGCGCTCGTTCGAGGCACGACGATTCCGGAGGGTCTCTCGGGCGAGGTGCTCGATGACGCCGTGCTCGTGAAGACGTCGATCCGCTTCGACCTCGAGCCCGAGGATCTCGCGAGCGCGCTCCTCACGCGGCTCGGATCGTCGTTCGGTCATGACGCCCAAGGCCTCTTCGTCGTTCCCGACGTGGCGCTGAGCGAAGCGCGCGCGCAGAGGACGTTCGATGCGGTCGTCGAGGCCATCGGTGAGGCCGGGATGTGGGTCCGCCGCCCCTCGGCATCGGCGACCGAGACGATGGAAGACAACGCGCTCGGGATGGACGACCTCCTCGCGCAGGCGCTCGCGGGGCGTCCCATCTCGCCCGCGATGCTGGCGACACTGCTCGGCGGCAGCGGGCACGACGACGACGACGACGACGTCGGGGCCACGCAGAGCGACGACGAGGACGACGATCCCTCGGGCACGGCGACGGACATGCCGATCGATCTCGCCGCGCTCCTCGCCTCGCCGGAGCTTCGCGGAGTGATGGAGCGCCTCGCAGGGACGATCGCCGCGAGCCCGGAGACCCAGCGCGAGCTCGAGGGCGCGGCCGCGCAGGGGCTCGACTTCGAGGCGCTCGCGCAGAGCCCGGCCATCGCGCAGCTCATGCAGAGCTTCGCCGCGGAGCTCGGAAACAACCCGGCCGCGCTGTCCGCGCTCTTGGCTGGCGGCGTGGGGCCGGATGCCGACGACGACGAGTAGCCGACGACTCCCACCGAGCCGCCCATGGCCGGCGCTCGCTTCGGTGTACCATTCGCGCAGTCGATGACCGCCGGCGCGCAGATTCCGTCCGACGACCGTTCGGGCACCGTCCTTCTGGGAAAGCTGAAGGTCCTGCGCCTCCTCGGGCAGGGCGGCATGGGCCAGGTCTACGAGGTCGAGCACCTCATCACGCGGCACCGTCGCGCGCTGAAGATCATGCACGCCCGCTATGCGTCATCGAGCGAGACGGTCGCCCGCTTCATCCGTGAAGCAGGCGTCGCGGGCACGCTGAAGACGGTCCACGTCGTCGAGACCTACGACGCAGGGCAGCTCGAAGACGGATCGCCCTACGTCCTGATGGAGCTGCTCCGCGGCGAGCCACTGTCGGGGCTGCTCGACACGCCCGGGCCGCTTCCTCCGGGCCGCGTGGTCGGTATCGTCTGCCAGATGCTCGAGGGCCTGCTCGTCGCGCACGAGGCCGGGATCATCCACCGCGACGTCAAGCCCGACAACGTCTTCATCGCGCGTGACGAGCGCGGCAATGAGCGCGTCCGGCTGCTCGACTTCGGCATCTCGAAGTTCACGCAAGGCACGGTCGACTACGCGGGGACGCTCACGAGCGACGGCGCGATGATGGGCACTCCGTTCTACATGTCGCCCGAGCAAGCGTCAGGCGCGCGCACCGTGGACGAGCGCTCCGACCTGTATTCGGTGGGCGTGATCCTCTACGAGGGCCTCGCGCGGAAGCGGCCCTACGACGCCGTCTCGCTCCCCGCGCTGGTGATCAAGATCCACTCGGGCGATCACGTGCCCCTGCCGGAGGTGGTGCCGGATCTCGCGCCGGGCCTCGCCGACATCGTCGAGCGCACGATGCACGTGAACCAGGGGCTCCGCTATGCCTCGTCACGCGATCTCATCGCCGCGCTCGTGCCCTACGCCGACTCCAGCTACGTCGCGTCGATCCACACGATGAAGGAAGCCGCCGGGGTTCCTGCGGCCACGTTGGCGGCGCCCGCGAAGGTTCGGCAGTCGGCGCTCCAGGTCGGCCAAGGCCAAGGGTCCAACAGGCCGCCGCCGATGCCGCGACCCCCATGGGTGATGCCGACCGCGATCGCGGCTGTGGTCACGGCGCTGGTGATCGCGGCCGCCTTCGCCGTGGGGCGCGGCACGGTGTGGGCGCCCGACTCGAGCGCGCCGCCCTCGAGCATCGTCGTGGCGCCGCCCACGACGGTCGCGCCCCCGGTGACCGCCATCGCGCCGCCGCCCTCGACCACGGTCGCGCGCGTCGATCCGCCCGCGTCCGTGGTGCCGCCGGTGACGACGGTGGTGCGACGGGTGCCGCATCCGAGCACGACGCGCGATGATCCGCAGGTCCCGCCCGCGACGCGAGCACCCCGCGGCGGAGGCATCATTCGCGATCCGAGCGCCGCCGGCGCCGCCTTCGGAGAGCCCTGACCGCACATCGGCGACTGCGTCGTGATATGAGCCCGTCGTGCGTGCCATCGCCTCCGTCCTCTGCACCGCCCTCGTCCTGATCGCAGCTGCGCGGGGCTACGCGCAGGATTCGGACGCGGAATCGCGCGCCCACTTCACGCGGGGCGTGACGCTCTACGACGAGGGCCGGCTCACCCAGGCGCTGGCCGAGTTCCGCGAGGCGCAGCGCATCGCGCCGTCGGCGGTGATTCTCTACAACATCGCATCGGTCGAGGCCGAGCTCGGGCATGCCGTCGCGTCGGTGGACGCGTACGAGGAGCTGCTCAGGTCGGCGCACACCATCCAGGCCTCGATGCGCGCGCAGCTCGACACGGCGCTCGCCGAGCAGCGCGCGCGCATCGCCACGCTCGCCGTCTTCGCGAACGCGCCCGGCGCGCTCGTGGCGCTCGACGACGTGGACATCGGCACCGCTCCGCTCACGGGGATCCGCGTGTCTGCCGGTGAGCACGTGGTGAGCGCGCGCGCGAACGGGTACGAAGGCGTCCGCTATCGATTCATCGTCGCGGGCGGGGCCACGCACGAGGCGCGTCTGACGCTGACGCTGAGCGGTGCGGCGATCGGGAGCCTTCACGTCGAGTCGCGCGTGCCGGGTGTCGAGGTCGTCGTGGACGGAATCACATACGGGCTCACGCCGCTCGCCTCGCCCATCGCGCTCCCCTCCGGACAGCATCACGTCGAGGGCCGACGGCTCGCGTACTCGCTCTACGCGCAGGACATCACCATCGCGCCCGCGTCGGAGTCGCGCACGACCCTCGTCGTCGAGCCCGATCCGGCCGCGCCCGAGAGCGCGCTCGGCATGCTCCGACTCTCGATCCCGGCGGCGTCGACCTCGTTGCGTGTGGACGGCGCCGTGGCGGACGCGAGCTCGGCCCAGCGCCTCTCGCTTCCCGCGGGCCTGCACGATCTCGAGGTGCGCGTCGCCGACCGCGAGCCGTACAGCACGCGCGTCGATCTGCTCGCCCAAGAGACGTACGACCTCCGCCCCGCGTACACGTGGACTCCCGAGGCGCGTGAGTCGCGCGTGCGGGCCGCCCACGGACAGGCCGATCTCGGGTTGGCGCTGATCATCAGCGGCGCGATCGTCGCGGTCGGGGGCGGCATCGCGACCGTCGCGATCTGGGCCGACTACGAGGGCGGTGCGGCGCGCATCACCAACGCGTTCGACGCGCGCTGTGCGGGCTACTCGGTGCATTGGGTGGATCCAGGCCCGATGAGGACCTACCCGTACGCGCACGGCTGCGTCGATGCCCTCGCTGGACTCTACAATCTTGGAATGTTCGACAGCTCGGGGATGCCGCCCCCGGCCGAGAACGTCGCCGCGCTTCAAGCGTCCATCAACCGTCACCTCGGCGAGTACTACGCGGAGATCGGCATCGCAGCGGCCATCGCGGCGGTCGGCGGCATCGCGCTGGTCAGCGGGATCGTGCTCCTGACGACGGCGCTTTCGGACGATGCCATCGATCGCTCGGCGCGCGCGTCCGCGTTCCGGCTCGAGCTCGCGGGCGGTCCCGGCTCGCTCACGCTGCGCGGCACGTTCTGACGATGGAGCCCCGGAGCGACAGCACGTGGTTGTTCGTCGGTGCGGGCGCGGGCTGCCTCTTCGTCGTCTTGTCGATGATGTGCCTCCTCGGCGCGCTGATGTTCTATTCGGGAGGTAGCGAGGCGCCGCCGCCCACCTACGTCGATCCGTACCCGATGCCACCCGCGACGCTGATGCCACCGGTCACGGCGCTGCCTCCGCCGCCGGTGGTCGTCCCGCCCGCGCCTCCGCTGCCGCCCGGCATGACGGACGCCGTCGACGATCGCGCGGCGCGCGTCGTTCACGCGACCATCGAGTCGGTCACGGGGACGCCAGGTGTGTCGGTCGGACAGACGTGCGAGTTCAACGTCGAGCGGCGTGATCGCGACGACGGCGCGGGCTTCTGGTGCAACGCGCAGATCGTCTGCGGTGGTCACCTGCTCTACGGAGGACCGACGGCGGGGTTCTTCCCGTGCACGCTCTTCACGGCACCGGTGCGCGGCGTCGTCGGCAGCGATCCCACGACGACGGCGCAGGATCGCGATGGCGCGATGAGCATCGACACCGTGCAGAGCCATCTCGAGATCTGGGACGACGCGCAGGGCCCGAACGGCGAGTTCCGCGTCGTCGCCCACATCGACAGCCTCGAGTAGACGGCCTCGAGTAGCCGACAGTCAGGGGACCGCCGAAGGCCGGTCTGTCGGTGCCGACGCTCGCTCGGGCGCGGTGAGGATCACGCGTGAGCTGCGCTCCCAGGTCAGGTACGCCCACGCCCACTCGAAGAGCACGATGAGTCGGTTGCGAAAGTCGACCAAGAACAAGACGTGGACGAAGAGCCAGAGGAGCCACGCGAAGAATCCGCTGAAGCGCAGCTTGCCGATCTCGGCGATGGCGCGCGCGCGGCCGATGGTCGCCATCGAGCCCTTGTCGTCGTAGCGGTACTTCCGCGCCGGCAGGCCGCGAAGGCCGCGCGCGATCTCCTCGCCCGCGTATCGGCCGCTCTGGATTCCCATCTGACAGACGCCCGGCAGGGGCAAGCCGTCCTGGTCGCGACAGACGAGGTCGCCCAGCGCGCGGATCTCCGGATGGCCGGGCACCGTGAGATCCGCCTCGACCAAGACGCGCCCCGATCGGTCGAGCGCTGCGCCGAGGTCCTTCGTCAGCGGTGACGCCTTCACGCCCGCGGCCCAGAGGATCGTGCCCGCGCGGATGTGCTCCTGTCCGAGGAACACGCCGTGTGCATCGACGTTCGTCACGCGCGCCCCGACGCGAATCTCCACGCCCAGTTGCGCTAGCGATGCGCGCGCCTTCTCGGAGAGACCAGGCGTGAACGTCGCGAGGATTCGGTCGCCGCCCTCGAGGAGCACCACGCGCGTCGTCGTCGGATCGAAGTGTCGAAAGTCGCGCGCCAGCGTTCGCCCGGCGATCTCGGCCAGCGCGCCGGCGAGCTCGACTCCCGTCGGGCCGGCTCCGATCACCACGAAGGTCGTGAGCTCGCGGCGCTTGTCGAGATCGGCCTCGCGCTCGGCACGCTCGAACGCCGCGAGGATCCGGCTGCGGATGTCGAGCGCCTCGCCGAGCGTCTTGAGGCCCGGCGCGTTGGCTCGCCACTCGTCGTGACCGAAGTACGCGTGCGTCATGCCCGTCGCGAGCAAGAGGTGGTCGTAGTCGAGCTGGCTCGCGCCCTCGTCGAGCACCACGCGCTTGTTCACGGTGTCGATCGCCGTGACCTCGCCCATGAGCACCGTCGTGTTCTTCTGGCGCGCGAGCAGCTTGCGGATGGGGGCGGCGATGTCGGGCGCGGCCAGCGCGGCCGTGGCGACTTGATAGAGCAGCGGCTGGAACACGTGGTGGTTCTGCCGATCGATGATGGTGACCTGCACGCGCGACCGACCGAGCGCGCGCGCCGCGGCGAGGCCGGCGAAGCCCGCGCCGACGATCACGACTCTGGGCTCATGGGCTCGGAGCACGCGGGGACTCTATCAGCGTCCGAACGCGACCAAGAGCGCCGTGCCGCCGAAGAACAAGAGCAACGAGCAGACGAGCATCACGCGATCGATCCGCGCGGCCCGGATCGCCTCCCCGCCGTCGTGCACGCGAACCGACCAGACGGAGGCGAGCAGCGCCAGGAAGATCACGCCGTAGCTGAGGTTGTAGATGTGATCGAGAAGGACGAGGTACCCCGTCGAGGGAAGGTCGCCCGCCGTCGTGAGCTGCAGAGCGACGGCCGAGATGAGGCTGGTGATGCCGAGCCCGAGCTTGCCTTCGAAGTACTTGGGGTCGATCAGGAACATCACCATGGTAATGAGCATGACGATGGCGATGGGCAGGATCGTCGTCGCCGCGTATCCGATCACGGGACGCGCGACACGCAGCGAGTAGCGGAAGCGCGAGTAGCGGTCTTCGCCGATGCCGCGCCGCGTGTCACCGAAGTTGGTCGGATAGTCCTGACGGATCACCTCGGCGCGGACCTCGCCGAGATCCCAGCCGGGGATCGCGAGCGCGGGCGGCAGCGTGAGGGTCCCCTCGTCGGCGACGTAGGTCATGTCCTCGACCACGGCGTCGGTGTCCTCGAGCGCGATGACGATCTCTTGCGAGTCGAAGGGATAGGCGCGCACGTCGAAGGGATGGCCGAAGTGCCCCTGCATGTGGAACACCTGGTAGCGCCACCCATCGCCGAGATCGTCGGGGAGCGCGTTGCCTTCCTCGTCGGTGTACACGGCGGCGTGCAGCGCATCCCAGGACTCGACGGCGTTCATGAATTCGAACGTCGTGCTCGGATCGATGTCGTCGCCTTGCCAGCGGAACCAGAGATAGAAGTCGACGAGGTAGCGGTTGGTGTCGAGGTCGAGCGAGGGAACGTCGTTGAGGTAGATCCCGACGTAGACCGGGCGAGGCACGGCGAGCGCGCCCGAGGGCTGCGAGCGAGGGGCGTCGGCGTCGAGGATCGCGTCTTCGATCGCGCTCGCCTCGGGTGCCGCGACGGGAGCCACGCCCGCGTCGCCATCGTCCTGCGCTTGGGCACGCGGTAGGACGAGCAAGACGAGCAAGGCGAGCACGGCGCAGGTGGAGGAGCGCATGGCGCGCGAGACTAACCGACGGCGGCAGCTCGAGTCAGTCGCGACGAGCGGGGCCGAGGTCCACGCCCGCTGGAAGACGCGCGCGGAATCCGTCCGTCCGGAACGCGGCCACCACGCTGGCCTGCTCGAGCCCGAGACGCCTGGCGGATCGCGCCATCGGTCCATCACCGCGGAGGGTGAGCTTCGCGCTCCCGCCACCGCCCCAGCGCACCCTGTGATCGACGTCGATGCGCGTGCGGAGCAAGCGCCCGTTCTTTTCGGTGTAAGTGACGACCGGCTGGCCGCGCATCGAGGGGCCACCGAGGCTGCCTATGGAGAGCTCGATCTCGTTGCCGAGCGTCACCGAAGCGCCGCGCTCGTCGAAGCGCGTGGTGATGGGCGTGACGTACTTCGGGTAGTTCCAGAGATCGACGCCCGCCTCGCGCGCGCTCTCGGTGGTCACCGGAAGATCGACGACCCAGATTCCCTGCTCGTCCTGCGCGCCCATGTCGCGCGCGAGCTTCCACACGCTGGGACGCGTGCCCACCCGGCGACACTGGATGCCGAGCCCGACCTCGCCGTACTTGCCGACGGTGCTCTCTCGGTAGTCCCAGGCGTAGATCGCGGCGACGGCCTTTCCGAAGATGGGCCAGGGCTCGATCAGGCGGTCCTTGCCGATCAGCTCCGCAGCGCGCGCGACGTCGATGCGGAAGAAGACGCCGAACTGCGACGCCTCGCGATAGAGGATGGGTAGGGAGCACGTCCCGCTGCGCGTGGCGTGTGGCTCTTGGGGTACCGCTTCGAGGAAGGCGTCCATCTGGCCTTTACGCACCAGGTGCGAACATGGATCACGCGTCTTGCGCGTCGATCTGCGCGAACGCATCATCGCGCGCGCACATGGGTCGCGTCTACGTCACGGGGATGGGGACCGTCAGCTCGCTCGGGTTCGGGCGGCAGGCCTATTGGGATGCGTTGGTCGCGGGCAAGAGCGGCGCGTCGGAGGTGTCGCTCTTCGACACCGCGACGATCGGGCGGAGCGTAGCCTGCGAGGTGAAGGGCTTTCGCGCGCGCGACTTCTTGAGCGCGGCCGAGGCACGCCGCGTGGGGCGGTGCTCGGCGTTCGCGGTCGCTGCGGCGCGCATGGCCGTCGAGGACGCCAAGATCCACGCGAAGCTCATCGCGGGCGAGCGCACTGCGGTGGTGCTCGGCACGACGATGGGCGAAGCCAACGTGCTGGGCGAGCTGCAGAAGGCGTGGATCCATCAGGGCGAGGACGCGCTGCAGAGCGCGAAGCTGCCGCGCTATGGCACCACGCTCCTGCCGATCCACGTCGCGCGTGCGTTCGGAGCGCGCGGGATGGTGCAGACGCTGCCGGCCGCATGCGCGGCGGGCAACTACGCGATCGGGTTCGCCGCCGATCAGATTCGCTCGGGCCGCGCCGACGTCGCGATCACGGGCGCGGTCGAGATCATCGAGAAGCTCGAGTTCGCCGGCTTCGCGCGGCTCGGTGCCATGAGCCCGGATCGTTGCCAGCCGTTCGACAAGAACCGCAAGGGCCTCTTGCTCGGCGAAGGCGCGACGATGCTCGTGCTCGAGTCCGAAGAGAGCGTGGTCCGCCGCGGCGCCACACCGCTCGCCGAGGTCGGCGGCTACGGCCTCGCGTGCGACGCGCACCACATCACGCGCCCGCATCCGACCGGAGAAGGCAGCATCACGGCGATGCGCCAGGCGATCACGTCGAGCGGCCTGACCGAGGACGACATCGATCACGTGAACGCGCACGGCACGGCGACCTCGAACAACGACAGCGTGGAGGCGCTCGTCATCAACCAAGTGTTCGGCAAGCGCCGCGTCCCGGTGACGAGCATCAAGGGGATGATCGGCCACTGCATGGGCGCGTCGAGCGCGATGGAAGCGATCGCCTGCGTGATGACCATCCAGACGGGCATCATCCCGCCCACGACCAACTACGAGACGCCCGACCCCGACTGCGATCTCGACATCGTGGCGAACACGCCGCGACACGTGAAGGTGGACGTGGTGCTCAACAACGCGCTCGCGTTCGGCGGCTACGACGCGGTGGTGTGCTTCGCGCGTCCGGATCGGCTTCCGCGCGGCGCTGGACAGGCGTGAGCGAGAGCGAGAGCGAGAGCGAGAGCGAGAGCGAGAGCGAGAGCGAGACGCGGTCCTCTCGATGGAGCGACTCGGCGCTCAGGCGAGCGCTTCGAGCTCGAGCAGCGCATCACCCGAGGCCACGTCGTCGCCGTCTTTCCGCACGACACGCGTGACGCGCGCGCGCGGCGGCAGCAGCGGCCCCCCGTACTGCACGCGGTTGAACGTCTTCATCACCTCGACGATCGCGAGCGTGGTGCCGGGCGCGATCTCGTCGCCGACCTTCACGAACGCTTCGGCGTCGGGCGCCGGCCGTGCGTAGTAGCGGCCGCCGAGGGGCGTCTTGAACACGAGGCCGGTCGCGCTCTTGGTCGTCGCCGCGCGTGCAGTGCGGGCGCTCGCGGGCGCGCCCGCGTCGGGAAGGCCGGAGGCGTCGAAGACGCGATATTCGGGATCGAGCAGCACGATCTGGGTTCCGTACGCGACCGGTATGCGCGCGCGCGCGACGCCCGTCGGTCCCGCGATGACCACGCCCTCGGCGTCCTCGGGGACGAGCAACCAGCAAAGGCGATCGAGCACCTCGAGCTCACCGAGGCGCGCGCCGGGCACCAAGCGAATCCCGAGCGGCGGGCCTTTGCGAAACAGTCCCGGCGAGGGCGCGAGCAGCGCGATCTTGCCGTCGACTTCTCTCACCAACGGATAGAGGTCGTGCCCGAAACGGCGACCGTCGGGACGGGTCATCGTGGCGCGAGGCCTTGCTTGAGGCGGGTGATGTCTTCCGTCATGGCCAGCGCAAGGGCCGCGATGAAGGCGCCTTCGCGCCGCTCCCAGCGCTTCGCCACGAGGTTGAGCGGGTACACGAGCGTGTCCCCCGTGGGCTCGTGCACCGCGACCTCGGTGCCGACCGGATCGGTGGCGATCACCCAGACGAGGCCGAGTTGATCGACGAAGTGCTGACCGAGCGCCACGCCCAGCGCCTGGATCAGTGGGTTCGGATCGCCGTCGCTCTCGCGGATCGTCGCCGACTCGGCCACCCACGCGCGATCGAGCGCTGCGAACGAGGGCGTGGTCGCCGTCGCAGGGTCGCCGTGCGCACGCCCCAACATCAGCGCGCGCATCTGATGGCCCGCCATCCAGCGCTTCTCTTCGTCCTTCGGCTTGGCGATCTCGGTTCGTGCGCTCGGCATCAACGTACCTGTGATCCGATCACCGCGAGGTCGTGGAGCGACCAGATGCGCGGGTTCTTGACGCGGCGATAGCCCGTCGATTGGTAGCTCGCTTCGATCAACGTGGTGAGCCACGCGCGCAGCTCGGCGATCTCGATGATCTCGTCGGTGTCCATCTGCCGCGCGGAGACGAAGGGATCCATGTCGCCCTCGATGCGCTCCTCGACCTGCCGCATGTCCTCCGCGATGGCCTTTCGCTCGGCCTCGTCCTTGGCGACGATCTTGAAGTCGTCGTCGAGCTTGGTGTTGTACGCGGCGATGGCGAGCGTGCGGCCTTCCATGACGCTGAGCCGCGAGAGGGTGGTCGAGAGCTGCACGA
>JAYVCF010000459.1:0-4816 GCA_043750095.1 Deltaproteobacteria bacterium | reverse complement strand
GGATCGTGTGACGCGTTCGTCGTGCGTGCGTGAGCGTGCGCTCCGCGCGCACTCAGCACTTCATGGCGGCGACGACCAAGCCCCTCGCAGGCGCGAGTGCCCGCGGGCTGGTGAGCACGGTGTTGCCGTGCTCGGAGATCGCGCGACTCGAGCTCGCGCGTCGGCCTCGGGCGAGGCAGCTCGATCGACCTGACGTGGACGACGGCGCGATGGTCGATCGCCATGCCGCGCTCGCTGCCTCCCAGGCGTCACGCCGCGGACGGCTCGAGCGGAGACGATCCGCTCTTCGCGGGGATCTCGGAGCCGAGCTGTGCGGCCACGTCGGATACGAAGCGATGCACCGACGCGTCGGCGAGCCTTCCGAGCGCCAGTGCGTCGAGCGCGCTGCCGATCAGGCCGAGCGGTGGCTGGTAGGCGCCGTCGAGATCGAGCTGCGTCTCGTCTTTCGAGAGCGCGTAGAGACTCAGCACCGCTTCCATCGAGGGAAAGAGCGCGGCTGCGCGCGCGGCCTTCCACTTCAATGCGATGCGCGTCATCGGCGCATGCCCGAGCGGTCCGTGAGGCAGCTCTTCGATCGCGCCGACCTCGATCGTCACGTCCGTGCCGACCTCCAGGCTGCCGATCATCGCGTGGAGGCTCGCCGCGAGCTCGCCCGCTCGGTGGGCGGCACCTCTCGTCGCGCGCCCGAAGATTCCCGCGGCATCGGCTCGCAGAGCGTCGCGGACGGCGGCGTACGGGCGGACCACGTACTCGTAGACACGGAGCGGGTGGGGCTGGCTCATGCCCCCGACCTAGGCACCGATGCGCGAGTCACCAGCCGGACCACGGGATCGACCTGATGGTGAGCGCATCCACCAGTCGAGGACTGGAGCGCCGCGATGAGGCAGCTGACGGGCCGACGCGCGCTCGGCACGCGCCGAGCCCTCGAACCGCAGGCGAGGTCCGAGTGCTCGTGGCGATGTTGCGTCCGTCGGTGCCGATCACTCGCGCGGGAGCATCGTCTCGGGGAGCTGCTGCGGATCGTAGAGCTTCGCGCGCCCCTGTCGGAGGAAGCCGAGCGACACGAAGATCGCCATCGGGACCGGCCAGATCGCCTGTGCGGGAGGCATCCGACCCGTCGTCGCCATCCCGACGACGACGAGCACACCGAGCAGCCCGCCGAGCGACGCGACGGCGACGCCCGCCCAGAACAGGAGCGAGGAGCCCACCACGAAGCGGATGCTCGGGCTCGCGGCGTGCGCGAGGCGATGCAGCTCGGTCACGAACGCGACGTACTCCGTGGCGCGGCTCTCGAACCGCCCGATGCCCACGAAGTGGCGCGACGGGATCATCACCGCCCGCCCTTCGTCGTGGGCGATGACCGTGGTGAACGCGCCGGGCATGTCCTGCCGAAGGTTGATCTTCTTCACGCTCGAGTAGGGCAGCACGCGCCGCTCGCCGGACTTCTCGTGGCTGACGATCAAGCGCTGCGCGTCCAACGCGTAGACGACCGGCCCCGATCCGAAGTGCGTATCGACTCGGTAGTCCATCGACGCGGACCCTGTCATATGGATCGCAGGCTCGCACCACTCATCGGAAACCAGGGAGGGCAGCGATGGCGAGCACGGATCCGATGTGGATGACGAAGTCGATTCGTTGGGCCGCGGTGCTGCTCGCGCTCGGAGTGGTGCTCGGCTGCAGCAGCCGAAACGGAGAGGCAGCGGCTCCCGGCCCGAGCTCGGGTCCGGCGGCAGGTGGGGCGCGCGAGCGAACGGTGCACGTCGCGCTGCGGGTCGCGGTCGCGGACATCGCCGCTGCGGCACGTCGGGCTCGCGCGGCCGTCGTTGCGAGAGACGGATACGTCGAGTCGGGGAACGAGCACTCGAGCGGCGCGCTCTTCGAGCTGCGCGTACCGGCGGCTGAGCTGAGCGCGCTGCGCACCGAGCTCGGCCATCTCGGTGATGTCGAGAGTGAGACCGAAGAGGCGACCGACGTCACCGCCGAGCACGTCGAGCTCTCCGCGCGCATCGTGAGCGCACACGCGGAAGAGGCGCGCCTGCTCGAGCTGATGGCGAACCACACGGCGGATCTCCGCGACGTGCTCTCGGTCGAGCAAGAGCTCACACGGGTGTCGGGAGCGATCGAGCAGCTCGAGGCGAGCGAGCGCGACCTCGGTGCGCGCGTCGCGATGGCGTCGGTGTCGATCGAGCTCACACCCGTGACGACGGAGTTCGCCGAGGCTCCGCTCGCGGAGCTGGCGAGCGCCGCGAGGGGCGGGATCACGTTCGCCCGTAGCCTGGGGCTCGCGATCGCCATGGCCGTCGCCGCGCTCGTGCCGAGCTTCGCGCTCCTCGCCGCGCTGGTGTTGCTCACGCGGCGCGCGTTCCGCGTCTTCTCGAGTCTGAGCGCACGCGCCACCTCCGAGAGCGCGCGTTAGGCTCGCGCAGCGTGATGTCCCTGGCCGCCGACGCGTCCGTTCGCTCCGAGCTCGCCGCGATCCATCTCGCGAGCTTCGGCTGGGCGCTCGCATGCTGCGGCCGAAGGCGCGCCGAGGCCGAGGACGTGCTCTCGCTCGCGTACGACAAGGTGCTCTCCGGCGCGGCCCGGTTCGAGGGCCGCTCGACGTTCAAGACCTGGCTCTTCGCCGTGATCCGACGCACGGCGACCGAGGAGCGGCGACGACGGATCCTTCGCTCCGTCTTGCTCCTGCGCTTCGCGGAGGCGCCCGAGCCACCCATGCCGCCGGACGAGGTGAGCGACGCACGGGACCGCGCCCGCGCGCTCACCCTCGCGCTCGCGCAGCTCCCCGCCCGCCAGCGCGAAGTACTGCATCTCGTCTTCTACGAGGGCATGACCGTGCGCGAGGCGGCCGTCGCGATGGACGTCGCGATCGGTACGGCGAGCCAACACTTCGAGCGTGGCAAGAGCCGGCTCTTCGAACTGCTCGCTGAGAAAGGGATGCAACCATGAACGACGACGATCTCCGGGCGCGCTTCGATGCGCTTCGATCGGAGGATGCTCGCGGGGCACCGCGCTTCGAGGTGGTGGTCGCGCGAAGGCGTGCACGAGCGCTCGCGTGGCTGGTGCCGGTCGGCGCGCTCTTGGTGAGCGCGGCGGTCGTGCTGCTCATCCTCTTCCCGCGCTCGGCGCCGCCGGGTGATCGCGAGGTCATCCATGTCGGTCTTCGCAAGCCCGAACCGCTCGCGTTCTTGCTCGCTCCCGTTCGCGTGCCGGAGGACAGCCGCCCATGAGATGGATTCACCCACGCGCCTTCACGATCGTCCTGCTCGTGCTCGGCTTGCTCGCAGGATGCGCGAGCCAGCAAGCGTCTTCCGACCCGTCCGCGGCGACCATCGCGCCCGCCGTGCCGGGCGGGATCGAAGGAGCGCTCTTCTCGCCCGAGTTGGTGCTCATGCGCGCCGACGCGATCGCGCTCGCCTCCGAGCAGCGCGTGCAGATCGTGAGCGCGGCCACGACCACACAGGGCTTGCTCGATACGCTGAGCGCTCGGCTCGACGAACGCACGGCGGCTCTCGGGAGGACGCTCGCGGCCTCGCCGATCGACGAGGAGGCGGCCCTCGCCGCGGCGCGCGAGGTCACCGACGTCGAGAGCGAGATCAAGCTCGTGCATCTGCGGATGCTGGTGCAGATCCGTAACGTGCTCACGCCCGAGCAGCAGGCACGTCTCTCGACGCTCCGCAACGCGCCCTGAGGGAACCCACCCTCCTACACCGGCGTGTTCATCGTGGTCCGCGGACTGAGGTAGAGCGTGGTAGGGTGAACGGTATGGCTACGGTGAAGCTGACGATCACGCTCGGCGAGGAAGACCTCGCGAAGGTACGCGCGCTCGTCGCGAAGCATCAGGCCACCAGCGTCTCCGGCTTCGTGCAGCACGCCGTCCGCGTCGCGCTTCACGATGTGGCAGGTTGGGGGGCCATGCTCGCCCAGGGGTTGGCGCAAACGGGTGGGCCGCTGACGAAGCGCGAGCGCGCCTGGGCCGACGAGGTGCTCGATGCCGGGCAGGGGCGCAAGCGCCGGCGGAGCAAGGCTGCGTGAGCCACCGTGGTGGCGTGACGCTCGACGCAGGCGGTCTGATCGCGCTCGATCGTGACGACCGTCGAGTCCTCGCCCTTCTCGCGCGCGCCGCCGAGCGTGGTGCTCGGGTGACGGTTCCCGCGACGGCGCTCGCGCAGGTCATGCGCACGCCTGCGAGGCAGGCGCGCCTCTCGCGCCTCATCCGCCAGCCGACCACGGACCTGGCTCCGCTCGATGGCCCTGACGCGACGAGCGTCGGCATTCTTCTCGCAGCGAGCCGCACCGCGGACATCGCCGACGCGCACGTGGTGATCTGCGCGCGTCGCACGGGCCAGCCGGTCGTCACCAGCGACCCGGGCGATCTCCGCCGCCTCGACCCCACGCTGCAAGTCGTGATGGTGTGAGAAAGGATGGAGGCATCACGACGACGAAGCGAAGAAGGTTGGCGCGCTGCTCGTGAACGCGAAGGCCGAGAAGGATCTCGCTGCCGCGCGCTCACCGAGCTGAGCGACAGAGTCGTGGCTCCGCCGGCGCGCGCGGCGTAGTGTCGAAGCCGCAGCGACGTCATGAAGGACCAGACCACCACGTCGACGCGCCACAACGCCGCTCTCGGCTGCCTTCGCGCGCAAGCCCCGCTGGAGCGAGCGCGCGCGGACCTCGGAGAGCGCCGCACGCGCGACGTCGCGAGACAGATCGAGAGCGTCCAGAAGCTCCTCCAGCACGCCGACGGTGCATCGGGCGAGACGCTGGGGCATGTGCTGGAGGACGCGCTCGAGGCGCTGGGCCGCGTGCTTCGGGAAGA
>JAYVCF010000458.1:0-33340 GCA_043750095.1 Deltaproteobacteria bacterium | reverse complement strand
GTGCCGACGAAGACGCGCGCCCACCACTCCGCGCACTTCGACTGGGCGTATCCGTCGGACAACGCAGAGATGCGTGCGCTCTACACGCGAGCCAAGACTGGCCAGTGGAACAGCGACACCGCGCTCGACTGGAATACCTCGGTCGACCCGTACGACCCCGCGACGCCGCTGCTCCCCGAGGGCTTCCTCGATTTCGACGCGCTCGAGCGCATGGGCATCAAGCTCGATGGCAAGGAGCGGAAGCGCCTGGTACACAGCGTCGCCTCGTGGATGCTCAGCCAGTTCCTACATGGGGAGCAAGGCGCGCTGTTCGCGGCGGCCCAGGTCACCGAGGCGGTGCAGTTCTTCGACGGCAAGCTCTACGGCGCAACGCAGGTCATGGACGAAGGCCGCCACGTCGAGGTCTTCCATCGCTACCTCGATACGAAGATGAACAAGCTCTACCAGATCAACGACAACCTCTTCGTGATCATCGACGCGCTGATGCACGACGGGCGCTGGGACATGAAGTTCCTGGGGATGCAGATCATGGTCGAGGGCGTCGCGCTCGGCGCGTTCTCGACGATGTATCGCGAGACGAGCGAGCCGCTCTTGAAGCAGCTCTTGAAGAACGTGATCCAGGACGAGTCGCGCCACGTTCACTACGGCGTCCTCGCTCTCCGCGAGCACATCACCAAGGAGCTCAGCGAGAGCGAGCGACGCGAGCGTGAGGACTGGGCGTTCGAGGTCGCGCTCCTGATGCGCAATCGCTTCCTCGCGTACGAGGTCTACGAGGAGTGGTTCGAGCACCGCATGTCGCGCGCGGCGTGGCGCGAGTTCATGAACGGCTCGCCCGGCATGGAGCGGTTCCGTCACCTGATGTTCGGCCGCATGGTCCCCAACCTGCGCGAGATCGGCCTGCTCTCGCCGCGCATCATTCCGCACTACGAGCGCGTCGGCCTCGCGTCCTACATGGGCGGCCTCGCCGCCGACAAGCTCACGGGCGACCAGATGATCGCCGACCTCGAGCGCCCGCTCGCGGCCTAACCCGGTCGAGAGAGTTGCATCGACGCGCCACGCGAGACAGCTTCGATCCATGACTTCGTTTCGACTCTGGTGGATCGCCTCGTTGGCTGCGCTCGTCACCGTGGCCGGTTGCTCGGGACGCGGGACCGCCAACACGACCGACGCGATGGGCGTGATGGTCGATGCAGGGAGCGACGCCGCGCTCGTGGCGCACGATGCGGGCTCGTCGATCGACGCAGCGGCCGCGCAGGACGGCGGTGCGGACGCGCCCGCGCCGCACCTCGATGCGAACTTCGACGCGGGATGTGCCGCGCCCGTGTGCACCGACCTCCCTTCGAACTGCCACTACGACAGCTCGCTCGAGCCTTGTCGCTGCGGGATGATCGTCTGCGACCCGCCCGCGACGCCGTGCTCTCCGGCCTGCGGTGCTCGTTCGTTCTGCGAGTATCCCGCCGACACGTGCGGCGCTTCGGGAGGCGGTGCGTGCACGCCGGTCCCGGATGTGTGCATCGATCTCTTCGACCCCGTCTGTGGCTGCGATGGACACACGTACTCGAACGCCTGCCAGGCCGAGGCGGCGAGCCAGAGCATCGCCTTCCACGGCCCCTGCGCGACGCCGACGGACTGCCGAACGACAGGGTGCCCGAGTGGCTCCTCGTGCATGACCTGCCGAGGCTCGGGGCCGGTCTGCTTGTCCGACGGAACGGTCTGCTGACCACGGTCCGGGCGTGCCTTGCGCGGCGACCCCAGCTGGTCGTCGTCTCTAGTGGCCGGTCTCGCGCAGACGATTCAGCTCGCCGTAGTGTCGATCCGCGAGCGCGGCCAGCGAGCGCACCGTGGAGCGGAACGCGCGGCGATCGAAGTTCGAGTCGGTGTTGAGCACCATCGCGAGCCGCACTTCACCGTCGGTCGGATCCCACTCGAACTTGCCGAGGAGCATCGTCCAGTTGAGCTCCATCAGGCGCCGCATGAGCGCGTCGGTGTGCTCGGCCTCGCTGGTCGCGACCAGGTAGCGATCGATGTACGCATAGATCGTATCCGTCACGTCGCTGTAGGCGAGGTGCACTTCGTACTCGCGATTGGTCGAGCTTCCCGACTGCGTGAGCGTGCAGTGCGCGCGCTGCGAGTCGCTCGCTTCACACGCGGCGTCCGCGACCCCCATCGCGACGAGCTCTTCCCGCATCGCGGCCAGATAGCGCGGCTGTCCCTCGGGGACCGTGGCCGTCTCGTGGCCTGCTGACGAGGGAGGCGTCGGCGGATGCGCGGCAGGCGTGCCTGCATCCTGGGCGAACGCGGCCCCCTCCACGGTGAGACGGCCGATCGCGAAGCCGAGCAGAACGAGGCAGAGCGGGAGGGCGTAGCGCAACATGTCCGGTCCATCCCACGCCGAGGAAATGGCAGTCAAGGCGAGGATGCCGGAAACGCAGCCCCGCCCGCGCACTCGCGGTACGATCCCCATCGCATGCGCTGGCAGAACCTGAAGTTCGTCGTGGGAGTGCTCGTGGTCCTCGGGCTCTGCGTCGCTGCCCTCAAGACCTGGTACGTGGACGTCGTCACCATCGGTCACGAGGGCATGGCACCCACCGTCTTCGCGGGCGACACGGTGCTGGTCTGGCGCGACAACGTCTTTGCGCACGGCGCGATCGTGCTCTGTCGGCATCCGACCGACGACACGCGCTTCGTCATCGGACGGATCGTGGGCCGCAACGGGACCGACATCACGCTCGATCGCGGGCGCCTGCGCATCGAGGGCACGTTCCCCGCGGTCGACTGGCGGGGAACGGTCCAGTACTACGACTACGGCGAACACGCACAGGTTCCGATGCGCTGGGGCATCGAGCAGCTCGGCAACGACGACCACATGATCTTCACGCGCCAGGGCCGCGAGATGCGCCTCCGGCCGATGTCGGAGTACGACGGCGTCTATCTACTCGGCGACAATCGCACGTACACGGGTGAGGACAGCCGAGAGTTCGGCCCCGTCCCTGAGTCGCGCTGCGTCGGCCGGCTGTTCATGCGCGTCGGCATGTCGCCCTCGACACCGGTCGACCTCGGAAATCGTGCGTTCCAGCTGCTCGACTGACCGCCGATCACGCCATGACCGACGACGCAGCTCGCATCGACTCGGAGCTCGAGATCACGCACGCGGCGAGCGCGACGCGCGCGCGCATCGCACCGAACCGCGGTGGGATGGCGACGGGCTTCGACGTGGCCGGGCGCGCGATCTTCTTCATGGACCGCGAGTCGTTCGTCGATGCGAGCAAGAACGTGCGCGGCGGCGCGCCCGTGCTCTTTCCGACGCCGGGCAAGCTCGCGGGCGACACCTGGTCGCGAGGCGGAAAGACGGGCGTCCTCAAGCAGCACGGGTTCGCGCGCAACCTGCCTTGGACCCTCGTGCGCCGCGCCGAGGACGCGCTGACCCTGCGCCTCACCTCCGATGCGAGCACGCGCGCGTCCTATCCGTGGGACTTCGTCGTCGAGCTCACCTATCGCGTGACCGACGGCACGCTGCACGCCGACGCGCACATCGAGAACGGCTCGAGCGACGCCATGCCCTTCGGCTTCGGCTTTCATCCTTACTTTCTGGTTCAGGACAAGGGCACGTTCGAGCTCGACACCAGCGCGACGCGCGCGTTCGACAACGTGACGAAGCGCGAGGTGCACTTCGATCGACGCGCGCTGGATCTTCGTGGGCCGGAGATCGACCTCCACCTCCTCGATCACCCGAGCGGCACGATGGCGTTCGACTACGATCTCACTTCGCGCGTGACGATCCTCGCGGCTTCGGCGCCTCCTGCCGTGATCGAGGGGAGCCCGAGCTACGCGCACTGGGTGCTCTGGAGCGTGCCCGGCCGCGACTTCGTCTGCGTCGAGCCCTGGACCTGCCCCGGCGATGCGATGAACACGGGCTCGCGACTCGCGTACCTCGCGCCGGGCGAGTCGGTCGACCTCGCGCTCTCGTACGTCGTCACGCGACGCTGAACGATCTCGACCGGAGTGCCCGGCTCGCCGGGCCGACACAATTGTGTCGCGGTTGCGAAGCGGACGACTCCGGCCGAGATCAGCCGGCGATCGGGATCAGATCGCGCAAGACGCGTGCACGCTCGCGCGCGAGCGGGACCTTGGGCTTGTCGGGATGCGCGAGGAGCATGTCGAACGTGCCCGCGCCACTGGGCTCGAGCGTCTTGATGCGGTCGAGGCGCACGAGGTAGCCGCGGTGCGATCGGAAGAACACACCACGCGGCACGCGCTGCTCGATCGCGGCGAGCGTCAGGTCGAGCGCGAAGCGATCGGTGTCCGTCACGGCCCAGACGAGCTCGTCCTTCATCTCGAACCAGGCGACGTCGGCGATGTCGACCACGACCAGCGCGCCGCGCCGCTTCACCGCGAGGCGTGTCAGCGGCTCGCCAGACGCGGGTAGCTCCCCGCTCGGCTCGACACCCATCGCGAGCTGCTCACGACGCTCGCGCACACGCTCGACCGCTTGCATCACGCGCGGCAGGCGCACGGGCTTGAGCAGGTAGTCGACGACACCGACCTCGAAGCCGCGGATCGCACCTTCGTCGTGCGCCGACACGACGACCACCGAGAGCGCGGGCCAGCGCGCATGAAGCGCCTCCGCGAGCGCGAGCCCATCGGGGCCCGGCATCCGCAGATCGACGAACGCGACGTCGGGGGCGAGCTGGTCGGCCAGCTCGAGCGCGCGCGCGGCCGAGCCCGCCTCACCGACGACCTCCACTCCACCCGCTTCGCCGAGCAGAAACCCGAGCTCGTCGCGTGCGAGCGGCTCGTCGTCCACCACCAGGGCTCGAAGGATCGTCATGCGGCGCTCTCCTGTTCGGGGGGTGCTCCCCGAGGAGCTCCCGGCGTTGGAACGGGCCCATCCGTCGGCTCCATTCCGAGAGCATCGATCGGAAGCCGCAACGTCGCGACGGCCCCGTGCTCCACGAGCGCGAGATCGAGCGTGGCCGCGCCGGGGAAGCGCCGACTCAGCCGCTCGCGCAGCGTGGCGAGTGCGATCCCTGCGCCGAGATCCGCACTGCTCTCGGGCAAGAGCTCGCCCTCGGTGTGATCTTCCACGCGCACGATCAGTGTTCCGTCCTCACGCGAGGCGCGGATGCGCACCACACCCGGACGCTCGCGACGCGCGACACCATGTCGGATCGCGTTCTCCACCAGGGGCTGCAGACTCAGCGAAGGAACGCGCAGCGAAGCGAGCGCAGCGGGCAGCTCTACCTCGAGCGTGAGGCGTTCTTCGCCGAGCCGCGCACGCTCGATCGCCGCGTAGGCCTGCGCGTGCGCGACCTCGGCGCGAAGCGGTGCGTCGTCCGGATGGTGGAGGAGGTAACGGTAGAGGTCGGCGAGATCGGCGACGAGCTCGCGCGCACGCTCGGGGTCCTTGCGAATCGTCGCGCGGATGGCCGTGAGCGCGTTGAACAAGAAGTGCGGCTCGAGCCGACGCCGCAGTGACTCGAGCGTGGCGTGCTCGGCGGCCGCGCGTGCCTCGACGAGATCGACCGCCGCACGCTCGCGCGCGACGACGAGGCGCGCGACCGCGATGAAGAGCGTGACGCCCGCTGCGTTCACGAGCAGCTTCACCACGTGCGCGGGCCAGGCCGGGAGATAGCGCGCGGTGGTTCCCGCGAGAACGAGGCCCACGCCGACGACGACGATGTGAACGGCCTGGATCCCCAGCGCCATGCCGAACACGCGCGGAGGATCGCGCACCCAATCGGGCCGACGCTCCGCCACGATGCCGGCGAGCACGCCATCGATCACCGACGCGACGAGCACCCAGGGCGCCGTCTCTTCGTCCACCTGCGTCGCGTAGAACATGCCGCCGCCGAGCCCCGCGATCAGCCCGGCCTTCCAGCCACCGAGGATCGCGGCGATCAACACGCCGATCGCGCGCACGTTGAAGTGCTCGTTGGCGAACCGAAAGCCGAGGTTCGCGCCCCAGATCGAGAGCGCGAGCCCGAAGAGCGCCGCTGCGAGCTTGTCGCTGCGCTGTCCGCCGCCGAGCAGGCGCTTGCGCAGAGGTGGATAGAGCACCGCGACGAGCGCTGCCGCCGCGAGAAGCCCCATCTTCTCGGCGAGCTCGATGAGCATCACGTCGACTGGCATGCGATCCCGAAGCGTAGCGTCCGATCGCGGCGCGCGCCGCGACATGGCGCGAACGGCCGCGCGGGGGCCGCGACGGGCAGCGCGCGAGGTGCGAGCCGTTTTCTACCGAGCGAGCTCGGCGCCGAGCGCGGGGAGCCCCGCGGCTGCGAGTGCGCTGGCGAGCCCCGCGCGCGCCTCCTCGTGTGCGCTCGCGCCCTCGGGAATGCTGGCGAACAGGCGCGCCGCTTCGACGGCTGCGCCGCTCGCGAGGCGCGCCTCGGCGAGGACGAGCGTGGCTTCCGAGCTCGCTCCGGCATCGGTGGACGCCACCTCGGCCAGCTCGGCGGCACGCGTCGGATCGCCGAGCGCGAGCCAGTGACGCGCGTCCGCGGTGAGCGAGGCAGGACGCTCGTCGCGCGGAAAGGCGAGCCATCGCTCCGCGGCATCGCGATCTCCCGCGGCGATCGCGACCTCGATGGCGAGCTCGCGATCGATCGCCTCTTCCGGAAGGCGCGAGAGCAGGCGCTGCGCGATCACGGCATCGCCGCGCGCACGCAGCGCTCGCACGGCCGCTTCGATCTCGTCCACGTGCCCGGGCGCGATCCGCGCGAGCCCGGTGGCCGCATCGGCGAGCGCGGCAACGTCACCGCGCGGGAGCGCGAGCGCGAGCGCGGCGCGTGCGGCACCCACCGGAGAAGACGCATGCGCGACGAAGTCCCCGAGCAAGCTGGCTGCGCGATCGGCGTGGCCATCCGCGGCGAGCAGGCGCGCGAGCGCGAGCACGGGCTCTTCACTCGTCGGCTCGGCGTCGTGCGCGCGTTCGTAGGCAGCGATCGCAGCGACGAGGTCTGCGTGGCGCTCTGCGATGGCGCCCCGCGTCTGCCAGACGACCTCGGCCCGTGGATCGAGCCGCTCGGCCTGCGCGAGCGCTTCGTCCGCGTGCACGCGATCACCCATGTGGTCTCGCGCGTCGGCGAGCCGCGCGAGCAGGAGCACGTCGTCCTCGCCACCGGCGCGCGCGAGCTCGTACGCGTTCGCCGCGGCCTGCCAGTCTCCTTGCGACGCCGCGAGTTCGCCGCGCACGAAGTCCTCGTACTGCAAGGGCGCGACGAACGCGCCGCGGCGGCTCTCGCCTCCCACGGTGCGCGTCACCTCGTAGGGCGCGTAGCGAATGCAGCCGCTCAGCGCGAGCGCCGAGAGGACGAGCGCGCGAGGGGTCGTCACATTCCTGCGCAGGTCATGTCGAAGCCGGTCATGCAGGGCACGTTGATCTGGGTGTGATCGCCGAGGACGAGCGGCCACGAGGGAAGGTACGCGACGCCGGTCGCGATCTGCATGCCGCGACGCGTGACGGTGGCGCGCACCTGGGGAGCCGCCGTGTGCATCACGTGATCGTCGCTCCAGATCTCGAGCTCGAGCCGCGGATCGTTGCCGCTCGCGTCGGCCATCGCGTGCGCGGCGAAGTAGGCGCCCGAGATCGTCATGGTGAGCAAGCCCGAGACCGAGTCGACGCTGATCGCGATGTCGCCGTTCTCGAACGAGGTGCCGCGCGTGGGCTGCACGAAGTGCGCGAGCATCGTGCCCTCCATCACCGGCGCGAAGGTGAGCCTCATCGAATCGACGGCCGCGATGTTCACGTGCACGAGCTGAATGGCGAGCGTGAAGCCCTGAGGCGCTACGGGCGCGGCACAGCTGGGAACGAGGCTCGCGAGAACGAGGGCGAGCGCGAAGATGAAAGGCGTGCGCATGGTCGTCCTCAGAAATGAAGGCCCGGGATCGGAATGCCCATCGGATCGGGCTGCGCGGTGGGCTGCGACGCGAGGACGGCGCCGATGATCACGCCCGTGATCACCAACACGCCCGCGCCGACGCCGACCCAGACGTACCACTCCTCGTACCAGGGCGTGGCGATCCTGGGCGAGCCCGCGAGGGTGGCCGGCGCATCGTCGGCGACGGTGGTGCCGTCGAGCGCCGTGAGGCTGATGTCGAGACGCTCTTGTTGGCCCGCCTCGAGATCGAGCGCGCGTCGCTCGGCCGCGTAGCCGACCAGCGTGATCGCCACCATGTGGTGACCCGGCGTGAGCCGCTGCGATGCGATGGGCGACCGACCGACCGAAACATCGTCGATCAGGATGGTGGCGCCATCCACGTTCACGGTGATCAGGAGCGTCGGCGGAGGCGGAGGCGGAGAGAACATCGCCGCGCGCAGCGACTCGACCAGCGGCGCGATCACGCCGGGCGCGCTCGCCGCATCGTTCAGGCTCGCGCTGATGGAGGGAACGCGCGAAGCACCACTGACGGGATCGATCATGTCGAGCGTCATCGCCACATCGCCGCGCGTCCCACGACGAGAGAGGCGCGCGACGATCGCGCCGATCACGCCCAGCTCACCGACGATCGCGCCCTGACACGCAGCGTCCGCGCAGGCCGCCAGCCGATCTCGCAGCGCGGGCAGCGCGAGCGGGAGCACGGGACGCCCTCCGGCGAGCGGACGCACGGCGTCGACGAGCGAGGACGAGACGGCCGCGACGACGTCGTCCGGCACGTGCCCCGAGGCCAGCACCGCCACCATCACGGGCGGGACCGCGGGCTCGGTCGGAGCGACCACGATGTCGGCCGTCACGGCCGCGTCTTGTGCCGAGACGAGCGAGGCCGAGAGGCCGAGCAACACGAGCGTCAAGAGCGCGGCGAGGGTCCGCATGGGCAGCGAACATACACGATGACGAACAAACGCGGTTTGACGTGCCGCACGCGCCCGCCGATGCTCGCGCCGTGTCGCCCGACGCCGGCCTGACTCCCTATCTCGCGCTCGTCGTGATCGCCCTCGTTCCCCTCGTCTTCGTGACGACGACGAGCTTCGTGAAGATCTCCGTCGTGTTCTCCGTGCTGCGAAATGCGCTGGGAACTGGGCAGATCCCGAGCGGGACCGTCATCACCGCGCTCTCCTTGATCCTCACGCTCTACGTGATGGCGCCCGTGGCCGCCGCGATGATGGACGCGGCCGCTCCCTCGGCGACGGCGATCGATCCGAGCGCGCCGCTCGCGCATCCGGCCGATCTGATCGCGACGGTCCGCGCGGGCGCGGAGCCGCTTCGCACGTTCCTCGTGCACAACGCGGGCGAGCGCGAGCGATCCCTGTTCCTGGACCTGGCGCGCGAGGCACGCCCCGAGGCGCAGCGCGCGGGGCTCGAAGAGAGCGACCTGCTCGTGGTCGCGCCCGCCTTCATCGTCACCGAGCTCGGTGAGGCGTTCCAGCTCGGCTTCCTGATCTACCTGCCGTTCTTGATCGTCGATCTCGTGATCGCGAACGTGCTGACCGCGCTCGGCCTCACCTCGCTCTCGCCGACGCAGGTGAGCCTTCCGTTCAAGCTCCTGCTCTTCGTCATGGTCGACGGGTGGTACCTGCTCGCGCGCGCGCTCGTGCTCGGATACGCGTGAGGGAGAACAGCGCGAGGGCGATCCCGTAGAGCGCGGTCGCGGAGCGCGCTCGGCTCACCCGGCACCCGCAGCCGCCGCCCGTGACGTCGAGCTCGTTGAGTGTGCGGCCCGCGTCTCGGTGCACGCTCGCATCGATCACTGGGCCGGCGTCGAAGCGCGTTCCCGCGTCGGGGCGACGGCCCGCATCGGGACGAACGGTGGCGGCGTCCTCGGGAACGATCGCAGCGTCCTCGGGAACGACCGCCGCATCGGGGGGCACGAAGCACGCCGCGACGCCGCCCGACGCGTCGACGGCGGCATCGACGCCGCGGAACGGATCCGTGTGACCTCCGTCCGGAAACGCCGTGTAGCAAGGCACGCTCGATCGACAGAAGTTGTCGCAGAAGTCGTGCGGCTCGCGGTTGCCGTCGTCGCAATCCTCGCCGAGCTCGACGAACCCGTTGCCGCAGCGCGCGGGGCCGATGGTCAAGCCCCAGTCCCCGGGGCCGCCTCCGCCGCTGCCAGCGCCGTTCGTCGTCGTGCAGAGCGCGAGCACCGCATCGGTCCCCGAGCCAGCGAGCGCCACGAAATGGATGCCGTCGCCCGCGTCGAAGCCCGCTTGCGCCGGATGGCCGCCGAGCCCGCCGGTGCCGCCGCTCGCGAGGTCGTCGCCCGTCGTCCACTCGCAGCGGTGATAGCGAAACTCCACGTCGAACGCGCCCGCGAGCCCGCTCGTCGGAGGCGAGAGCACGATCTGGAACGCGTTGAGGCGATCGATCTTCATGTCGAAGTACCCGACATCGATCCAGGTCACGACGAAGTGAGCGGGCGTCGCCGCGTAGTAGATCTGGTTCGTGTCGGGCGCGCCCGCAGGGATCGGCCGCGTGTCCGCGTTGGCCCACCACCCCGCGATCATCGGTACGCTGCCCAGCGGTCGCGGAAACAGATCCGGCGTGAACGTGCCGATGCCCGCGCCGAACGTGAGGCTGCCGTTGATGTTCACGAACACGTCGGTGTAGTGCGGTCCGTAGAAGTCGATGCCGCCGGGGAACGTGGCCGTGAGGCTGATGGCGGTCGGCATCGCGTCGTCGTCGCTGCGCGGCGGGGAGTCGGTCCCGAAGTCGAGCGGTCCGCCGAGCCCCGTGATCAGCGGAGCCTGTGCCTCGGCCGATCCCGCCGACATGGCGAGCAGAGCGGCGAGCGCGAAGAGCCGCGTCACGCTCGAGGCCCGATCCCCGCTCGCGCACGCAGGCGTGTGATCACCAAGAGCGCCAGCGCGAGACCCGAGAGCGCGGTCGACGAACGTGCTCGCGTCGCACGGCAGCCACAGCCACCGCCTGTCACGTCGAGCTCGTCGACGTGCGGGCCCGTGTCCATGCCCACGCTCGCATCGACGGCCACGCCCGCATCGAAGCGCGTGCCCGCGTCGTCGCGGCGACCCGCGTCGTCGGCGGTCATGCAGGGCGGCAAGTAGAGCGAAGCATCGGCGCCGTTCGCGTCCCCGGCCCTCGCGTCGATGTGCGCGAAGGGATCGTCCACCGCGCCGTCGGGATAGAACGAAAGACAAGGCACGGTGACGTGACAGGCGTCGTCGCAGCGGTCGTGCGGCTCGGTGTTTCCGTCGTCGCAGTCCTCGCCCGTCTCTCGGAATCCGTTCCCGCACACCGGAGCGGCGATGACGCTCGTCAGATCCCAGACGCCCGGCATCGTTCCGTTGGTCGTCACGCAGAGGTCGAGCACGGCGCTCGATCGCGATCCGGGAAGCGTGACGTAGTGCACGCCGTCCGCGGCATCGAACCCCGCTTGCGCAGGGTGGCCACCGAGCCCGCCCATTCCGCCGCTCGAGCGCGCGTCGCCCGTCGTCCACTCGCATCGGTGGTAGCGAAGCTGCACGTCGAACGCGCCCACGGTCCCGCTCGCCGCCGGCGAGAGCACGATCTGGAACGCATCGAGCCGGTCGGTCTTCATGTCGAAGTAGCCGACGTCGATCCAGGTCACCACGAAGTGGGTCGGCGTCGCGGCGTAGTAGATCTGGTTGCCGTTGGGCTCGCCCGCGAGGATCGGGCGCGTGTCCACGTCGGCCCACCAGGCGGCGATCATCGGCACGCCGCCGGCGGGGCGCGGAAACGGATCGGGCGTGAAGATGGCGTCCGCCGCGCCGAACGTGATGCTGCCGTTGATGTTCACGAAGACGTCCGTGAAGTGCTGCCCGTAGAAGTCGATGCCGCTCGGAAACGTCGCCGCGAGGCTGACGGCGGTGGGCGTCGAGCCGTCGTCGCCGCGCGGTGGTGAGCTCGCGCCGTAGTCGAGCGGTCCACCGAGCCCGGTGATCAGCGAGGCCTGCGCCTCGGCCCTTCGTGTCGGGATCGCGAGCAGCGCGGCGAGCGCGACGAGAGTCACGTGGCGCGTCATGGCACCACCGCCGGGGGAGCCTCGGGAGCCGCAGGCCGCGGCGGCGGCGGCGCGTGATGCACCGTCGGGCCGAGGTTGGTCATCTCGATCGGATCGCCCGGGCCCGCGGGCAGCGCGCTCGCCTCGAAGCGCATGGCCGCGATGTCATGCGTCACCAGGCCCGCGACGATCGACTGAGCGCGTGCGAGCGCGAGCGCCATCCCGTCGTCGCGACGTCCGATGGGAACGGCGCGCACGGCGATGCGCCAGCGCGATGCCGCGTCGTCGATGAACAACGTGCGCGCGATCTCGTTCAGCGCGCCGAGCGCGCTCGGGGGCACGTCGGGCGAGCCCTCGGCAAACTCGATCGGCCAGGTGAACGTGATGCGATCTGCGCTCACCGTGATGAGCTGCGGGCATCCGTGCTGGAAGGTCTCGCCCGGGGCGCGCGGGCAGCGATCGACGTCGTCGTTGAGCCCGTCTCCGTCGTCGTCGTGGTCGGGACAGCCGTCGGTGTCGCGGAATCCGTCGCGATCTTCTGGCTCGCGAGGACACGCATCGTCTTCGTCCATCCATCCGTCGGCGTCGTCGTCGGGATCGATGCAGCCGTCGGTGTCTTGCCAGCCGTCGCGATCTTCGGCCTGCTCGGGACACTGATCGACCGGATCGAGCAGCCCGTCTCCGTCGGTGTCGGCGATGGGCGGCGGAGGCTGCGTCCATCGCACGCCGAGGATCGCGCGCACGTCGGGAACACCCGGCGCTTGCGAGAAGCCGACGCCGACGCCGGTCTCGAGCGCGACGCCGCTGCCCACGCGGTAGCGAGCGCCCAGCATGGCTTCGAGAGGCGCGGGATGCGCCTGTCCCTCGGGCAAGCTCACCGCGCCGACGGCCTCGATGAACACGTCGAAGTCGAGCGTCGCGGGGATGAGGATCGAGGCGGCGTACTCGAGCTCGCTCCCCGCGCGCGACACGTTGATGTTGCGCTCGGGGCGATAGAGCGCGCCGACCATGATCGAGATCGTCACCTGCCGGAGCGCGTAGGTCGCCAGGAGCTGCGCGCGGCCGGAGAACGCGGTGTCGCTCGCGTACGACGTGCTCGTGCCCCAGGGGATGAGCGCCTCCACGCCGAGGCCGACCGAGAAGCCGCGGCGGCCCTCGGAGAAGAACGAGGCGGTGCCGCCGATCGCGCCGTCTCCGATCGAGACCACGTCGGGCGAGTCGAAGTGGATGCCGCCGACGGTAGGCCCGTCTCCGGCAGAGAAGGCGACGGGAACGCGGAGATGAAACTCCAGGAAGTCGAGCACGCCGATCGCACCGGTGACGTGCGCGAGCACGCGGTGGCTGACGATCTCGCCGAGCTCGCCCGAGGTCGTGCGCGCGATGAGCGGGTCGTGCGCGTAGTCGATGACGAGCCCGGCGCTCGGCACGAGATGCCCGAGCGTGCGCGCGTACTGGACACCGAGGCCGTCTTCGCCGGTCGGCGGCGGGCGCAGCCGATCGATGCGGAAGCCGTCGGACTGCGCGCTCGCCACGCTCGAAAGCATCAGGAGCGCGAGCGTGAGCGCGGCCATCCGGCCGTGGCGACGAGGCATCGGCGTCGATGGTACAACGGCCGCTCGCCTGTTGGCCGATCGCGCGTTCGTCGGGGCGGATTCGAGTGACGCGGATCCAAAAGGGAGGATGACGAGATGGGACTCTTCGACATGTTCGGGGCGGGTGGTGGATCGCTGACGATGCAGCTGCAGTCGATGCAGGTCGCGCCGGGCCAGATGGTCGGCGGCGTGGTGACGTTCACGGGCGGCAAGCGCGCTCAGAACATGACCAGCATGAAGGTGCGGATGACGGTGACGCAGCAAGAGAAGGCCGTGCCCGGAAAGCCACCGCCGGCGTCGAGCACGACGAACGTGGTGCCAGAGCAGACGCTGAGCGGACCCTTCTCGGTGCAGCCGGGAACGCCTTATCCGTTCCAGTTCTCGTTCCAGCTTCCGCCGCAGATGATCGCGGAGGTCAAGGGGATGGTGGACTACAAGATCAGCGCGTCGGCGGACATCCCCGGCGAGCCCGACGCGCACGCGACCGCGGACATCCAGCTGATCGGCGGCACAGGCATGGGGATGCAGCAGCCGATGATGCAACAGCCGATGATGCAGCAGCCCATGATGATGCAGCAGCCGATGATGCCGCCGCAGATGGGCGAGGCCGTGATCGGCCAGCACCCGATGGGTGGCATGCACCCGGGCAAGATCGTCGCGATGCAGAACGGAATGGTCGGCGTGGACTGGGACGATCCCAACCTCGGTCAGTCGACGTGGCTCCAGCCCAACCAGGTGCAGCACGCGGCGATGGCCAAGGGCATGGGGATGCCGATGGGCGGCATGCCCATGCATCAGAACATGGGCATGCAGAAGGACATGGGCATGCACAAAGACGCCGGCATGCACAAGGACGCCGGCATGCACAAGGACATGGGCAAGGGCGGGATGCAGTTCCAGATGGGCCACAGCGTGATGGCCGAGCATCCGAAGATGGGCGGCTGGCATCCGGGCAAGGTCGTCGGCATGCAGAACGGCATGATCGGCGTCGACTGGAGCGATCCGAAGCTCGGCGACTCCGCCTGGCTCCAGCCCCACCAAGTCCAAGCCGGCAAGTGAGCGACCGGCGCTCTACACGTCCCTGAACAGCACCTTGCTTCGCCGCCGGTGGTCGTATCGTGCGCGTCGCTCCGTGGGGAGCGCGCGCACGGCCCTCGGCAGAAAGCCCCGCTCGCGAAAGAAGTGAGCGGTCTGCGTCGTCAGGACGAACACACGCTCGAGGCCCATGGCCTTGGCGCGATCCATGACGTACTCGACCAGCTGCTCGCCGCGGCCCGACTCGCGGTAGCGAGGACTGACCGCGAGACAATAGAGCTCGCCCGTCTTGTCTTCGGCGAAGGCCTCGAGCGCGGCCGTGCCGATCACGAGGCCATCGCGCTCGACCACGACGAAGCGATCGATCTCGTGCTCGAGCGTCTCCTTGCTGCGACGCACGAGAAAGCCCGCGTCCTCGAGCGGACCGAGCAAGGCGAGGATGCCGGGGATGTCCTCGGTGTGCGCGGGACGAATGCCTTCGTACTGCTCTTGCGTGACGAGTGTGCCGCGTCCCTCGCGCGTGAACAGCTCTTGGAGTACGGCGCCGTCGACGCGACGCTCGACCAGGTGCGTGCGCCTCACTCCGTCGCGACACGCGCGCGCTGCCGCCGCCAGGTGCTTGCGGATGTCCGCATGGAGGTGCTTGCCCGTCGTCGCGAGCGCCTCGGCGTCGGCCGGCGTGATCTGCGCGATGGGGCGCCCGCGCTTGTCGACCACGCCCTTGCCTTCGACGAGGCAGACGAGCTTGTCGGCCCCGAGCGCCGCCGCCGTCGCCGCCGCGACCTCGTGCGACTGCAGGTTGAAGATCTCGCCCGTGGGCGAGTAGCCGAGCGGCGAGACGAGCACGATCGCGCCCGAGTCGAGCCGCTGACGGATCGCGTCTCCGTCGATGCGCCGAATGCCGCCGGTGAACTGGAAGTCGACTCCGTCGCGCACGCCGCGAGGACGCGCGACCACGAAGTTGCCCGACGCCACGCGCAGGCGCGCGTTCTCCATGGGCGAGCTCGGCAGGCCCATCGAGAACAAGCCCTCGATGCGCCCGCGGATGTGGCCGACCGCGTCCTCGACGCAGCTCATGGTCGCCCGATCGGTCACGCGCGTCTCGCCCACGAAGCGCAGCGGGATCTTGCGCTCGCGCATGCGCCGCTCGATCTGGGGCTTGCTGCCGTGCACCAGCACGAGGCGCACACCGAGGCTGTGCACGAGCGCGAGGTCTTGAACGAGGTGCGGGAAGTCGTGATCGATCACCGCCTCGCCGCCGAACATCACGACGAACGTGCGCCCGCGATGCGCGTGCACGTAGGGCGCCGCCAGCCGGAAGAGCTCGACGAAGGTGGGCGCGTGCGGCTCGGAGTCGGTCATCGACGCGCGAACGCTATCAGAACCTCTACGTGCAGAGCTTACGGATCGTGCGCTCGAGCAGGCTGGTCATGGGCTCGACGCGATCGAGCGGCAGGTGCTCGTCCGGTTGATGCGCGACGGCGATGTCGCCTGGCCCGAGCACGATCGTCTCGAGCCCGAGAGCGCTGAGGAAGGGGCCCTCCGTTCCGAAGGAAACGGCCTCCGCCTGGTGGCCGGTGAGCTCTTCGGCCGCCCTCACGATCGCGGCGGATGCGGCCGTCTCGAAGGGCGGCACCCCCTCGTGGAGCTCGTCCATCGCGATCGCGAGATCACTTCCCGCGAGCGCTCGCTCGATCCGCGCGCGCAGCGTCGCGAGCACATCGCGATCGTGCATGCCGGGCAGCACGCGCAGATCGAACTGCAGCTCGCACTCCGCGCAGATCCGATTCGGGTTGTCGCCGCCGTGGATGTTGCCGAGGTTCATCGTGGGCACCGGCGGGCGCAGCGCGTCGTTGCGGTGCTTCTTGCCGAGCTCGTCACGCAGCGCCACGAGCTCGTTCATCACGATGCGCATTCCTTCGAGCGCGCTTCGTCCGAGCGAGGGATCGCTGGAGTGGCCCGAGCGCCCCGTGAGCTTGATGCGCGCCATCGTCACGCCCTTGTGGAGGCGCACCGGCCGCAGGTTCGTCGGCTCGCCGATGATCGCCGCGCGCGCCTTGGGCTTGCGTGCATCGACCAGCGCACGCGCGCCCGCCATGCCGCACTCCTCGTCGCAGGTGGCCAAGACGATGAGCGGCTCGCGCAGAGAAGAGGCATCGACCCGACGCGCCGCCTCGATCGCGATGGGAAAGAACCCCTTCATGTCGCTCGTCCCGAGCCCGAAGAGCTTTCCGTCACGCTCGGTGGCCACGAAGGGATCGCTCGACCACTTCCCCGCGTCGTAGGGAACGGTGTCCGTGTGCCCCGAGAGCACGAGCCCACCGGGCCCGCTGCCTCGGGTCGCGATGAGGTTCGCCTTCTTGCCGTCGGGAGTGACCGGCAAGATCTCGATCGCGAACCCCTCGTGCTCGAGCCAGCCCGCGAGCAGATCGACGACCGCGCGGTTCGGCATGTCGAGCTCGGGCCGCACCGCCGAGACCGAGGGCGTGGCGATGAGCTCGGCGATGCGCGCGATCACGTCCATCGCGCCACCCTAGCAGGGTCAGCGCCGCTCGATCGTTCCGTCGGGCTGACGTGCGAAGCGCCCTTCCTCGCGCGCGTGCACGGGGTCGTCGCTCTTCCAGGGCCAGCCGCCGAAGCGCGTCTGTTGGTAGTCGGCGAACGCTTGCTGGATCTCGGCGCGCGTGTTCATGACGAACGGACCGTACTGCGCGACCGTCTCGCCGATGGGACGACCTTGAAGCACCAGGACCTCGACGTCTCCGTCGGGCGCCGCGAGCGTCACCGATCGATCGCCTGCGACGACCGCGCCCGCGAATGCGTCGAGTCGCTCGTCGTCGATGCGAACGGATGGGCCCGAGAAGAAATACAGCGTGCGCAGGGTCTCGGCGCTCGCGGCCGGCGGCAGCGTGATGGTTCCACCCTTCTTCATCACGATCGACCAGATCGCGACGTCGGCCTCGGCGCGCGCGGCCCAAGAGTCGGGAGGAGGCGAAGGCGGACGCTTTCCCTCGAGCTCACCGGCGATGACGGTGACGACGACCGAGCCGCCGTCGAGCGAGACGCGCGGGATGGTCTCGTCCCAGAGCATCGAGAAGTGCGGCTTCGCGTGCTTCTGCGCCGAGGGGAGGTTCAGCCAGATCTGAAAGAGCTCGGCGGGGTTGGGCTCCTTGCCGTCGAGGAGCGGGAACATCTCCGAGTGCTGGATGCCGCCGCCCGCGGTGAGCCACTGCACGTCGCCGCGCCCGTAGCGCGCCGCTGCGCCCATCGAGTCACTGTGATCGACGAAGCCGCGACGCATGACCGTGACCGTCTCGAAGCCACGATGCGGGTGCGCGGGAAATCCGGGGACGGTGTCGCCGTGGTACATGCGCCAGCCGTCCTTGCCCGCGAAGTCCTGGCCCATCTGTCGGCCCGCGAGCGACGCATCGGGCCCCATCGCCGCGTTGCCGCGCGGATAGGTGTCGAGGTGGTGCACGCAGAACAAGAACGGATCGATCGTCGGCCACGGCGCTACGCCTCCGTTTGGGTCGAGCGGGAGCGTCTTGAGGATCGTGGGTTCTTTCGACATGCCTCTACTCTGTGTCGCCGACGCACGAAGTCATGCGGTGCAACCGTTCGACGTCGTCGTTGCAGTGGCGCAACGATCACTTCTGATCACTTCTTGCGCTTGTTCCAGGGCTCGAACGCATCGACCTCGTCGAGCGTGGGGAAGCTCCCCTCGAAGCGCCAGCCGCGATCGTCGATGTAGAGATGCGCCGGGATCTTCGCGCGCGGCCAAGAGATCTTGTCGAGGACGCTCGCCTCGAGCCCTTCGCGCGCCAGCCAGTCGCGCATGGCCTCGATGCCGCCCTTCTCGCGTGAGCGCGCCGAAGAGATCGCGACGTTGAATCGATCGACGGCCTCGCGCAGCCAGGAGAGCGCGCCCTCGACGGGCGGATCCGGGATCACCGTCGCGCCCTTCCAGCCCGAGGTGTACGCGTGGATCACGCCGTCGAAGTCGACCACGATCGTCTTGTGCGGAACGCGCTTGGTGCGCACGCGTCCGAGCGAGCGAGGGAGCGCCTTGGTCTCGCGCTCGGAGGCCAGCGCGCTCGGCGTTCCGGGATCGGTGAGGCGCTCCTCCACGTCCGCGCTCTTCTTGGCGGAGTAGAGCGGCTTGTGTCCGGTGGTGATCGGCATCGCCGGAGCGGGTGCCGGCAGCTCGTCCCAGTCCGCGTTGGGGTCGTCGTAGACGTAGAGCGCTTCTTCGGCGCCGTGCACGACGTACTCCTTCTCGGGGTCGCCGAGCATCGGCGAGACGGGCGCGTGCTTGACCGGCAAGCGCAGCGGCACGCCCACCTCGATGCCCAGCTCGCGCGGATCGAGGATCGGCGCGGCGTTCGAGATCGCCTCGCGCGGCGCGTCTTTGTACGGCGTGGCCGGTAGCGCGTAGTTCGCCGCGTGCCCGCTCATCGCGCGATCGATCTCTCCACCGCTCCGCTCGTGCGCCCACTTCCAGAGCGCGTCCCACTGGGCGGCGGGCACCGGCACGGCGAGCGGAAGAATCACGCGGAACTTCGGATGCGCGGGCGTATGCGACCACGTCGTGTGGACGAGATGAAAGTAGTCGGCGAACGGAGCCGTGGCCTCAGGAATGCGCGCGCCGGCGTCGTAGTCGAGCACCAGGCAGCTCACGTGCGAGACGCCCTCGCTCCCTCGCTCGTGCGCGTCCTCTCGATAGACGGCCGGTGACCAGAGCCGAAGATCGCGCTTGGCGTCCTTGCGCGCGAGCACACGCATCTCCTCCGCCTTCGCGCGCATCGCCCGCTCGCGATCGGCGCCGGCCTTGCCCGCGATGGCGATCTCCGAGACGCGCTCTCCCACGCTCTCGCCCGCGAGGGCTTGCTCGAGCGCGCGATCGATGCGGCCCACTTCGCGCTCGATCCGCACGTGCAGCTGCGGCTTGAGCTCGAAGCGACGAAAGCAGGCGACGAGCTCGCTCAGCGTGAGGACCTCGTTGAGCGGCGTCGTGTCGAAGACGCGCTTGAACGTGCAGACCGGAAACGTGAGCGGGCCGTCCACGCGTACCTCTCTCTCGTCCACGCGATGCTACACAGGATCGCCGTCCCGATGCGTGGATGCGCGCGCGCATCACGAAGCGAAAGGCGGTACTCTGACCGCCGTAGTCGTCCGCGGAGGGGTGTCGTATGGCGTCGATCGTACGTGGCGCGATGGCGGCGAGAGTCGCCGAGGGCGCGATGATCGCAGGCCTGAGCCTCTGGGCCGCGACCGCCGCCACCGGATGCAGCTGCTCGACTCCGATGGGCACCCACCACGACGCGGGCACGCACCACGAGGTCGACGGAAACGGCTTCGACGTGCGGATCCCCGACGTCGACACAGGCACCACCGCGCTGCGCGACACGGGCGTCGATGCCTACGTGGATCGAATGACGTTCTGCGCGGGCCGCGGCCCAGCGGTGCTCGTGGGCGACATGACCATCGGGACCCCGACGTGCGCGGGCGCGATCGCGAGCCGCGTGTTCGACAACGCGATGTGCACGTGCACCAACGCAAACGTCGGCGGCTATCTCCGGACGCGATCGTTCCACTCGGGCATGGGCACGATGGACATGGCCGCGGGCGCGCCCGTCGGCATCAACGAGACCGACACGACCGTCGGCTACACCGACATCGGCGGCACGCTCGTGATCGCAGGCGCGGGCGGCGTCAACTTCGGCGGCTACCTCGAGGTAGACGGAGACGCGCACTTCGGCGGACGCGTGCAAGCGGCCGGCTACATCCGAGTGCACCGCGACCTCTGGGCCGACGGCAACGTCACCTGCCTCGGCGCCGTCACGGTCGATCGCGACGCGAACCTCACGCCGGGACACAGCCTCATCACGTTCTCGAGCGTGGGCGGATCCACGAACCACGTGGCCTTCACCGTCCCGCGGCCCTGCGACTGCACGCCGACTGGCATCGTCGACATCGGCGCGATCGTCGCATACGGGATGACCCACAACGACAACGCCGACATCCCGCTCGATCCGACCATCCTCTCGAACGTCGTCGGCATCGGCGTGGACATCGACCTTCCCTGCGGTCGCTTCTACGTGGACAGCATCGGCGGGCTCGGCTCGATCACGCTCCACGTGCACGGACGCACGGCGCTCTACGTGGGCGGCGACGTGAACGCGCTCGGCGTGCTCCAGGTCGATCTCGGAACGGCGGGTGAGCTCGACGTGTTCATCGCCGGCAACCTGCTCTCGATCGGCGTCGGTAGCTGGGGCGATCGCAGCCGGCCGGCGGCGTCGCGCATCTACGTCGGCGGCACGCACGACGTCACGCTCATCGGTGCGTCGGGCTTCGTCGGCAACGTGTACGCACCGCACGCGCGTATCACCGCGGTGGGCGACACGGAGGTCTACGGATCGCTCTTCGGCGGATCGATCGCCATGCCGGGCTACCTGAGCATCCACTACGACCGCGCCATCCTCGACGTGGACGCGGACTGCCCGCCTCCGCCCGGCGACTGCTCGTGCGGGCCCGGCGCAGGCTGCGTCGATCACCGCGCGTGCATCGGTGGCATGTGCGCGGCGTGCACGACCGACGGCGACTGCTGCGCTCCGCTCGTGTGCAACCCGATCACGGGAACCTGCGGCAGCTTGCTGATCTAGGGCTGCGGCGGCGGGCCCATCGGGAGTCGTCCGTCCTCGAGCTCGACGTGCATGCGAACGCGCTCGTGCGCGCCGGGCGTCATCCAGACGCGCATGTCGGAGTCGACGATCACGGCCTCGGGATGTCCGGGGCGATCGCGGAGCCACTCGATGCAGCGCTCGGGACCCCAGACGAAGCAGGGCTTGGTCATCGCGTCGGCGTAGATGCCTTGCTCGGTGAGGATGCTGACCTGCACCGAGCGCGTCGCCGGGCGGCCCGTCGAGAGATCGATGATGTGGTGCCAGCGCCGGCCGCTCTCGTCGATGAAGTAGTGCTCGTAGTCGCCGCTCGTCGCGATCGAGCCGCCGTCGGTCTCGAAGAAGCCGATGTAGTCGCTGCGGCGCGGGTGCTGGATGCCCACGCGCCAGGGGCGATCGCCGCGCTGGCCGTGGACGGTGACCTGACCGCCGCCGAAGATCATGAACTGCGTGAAGCCTCGGGCGAGCAAGAGATCACGCGCGCGATCGAGCGCGTAGCCCTTGGCGATGCCGCCCGTGCCGATGGCCATGCCCTCGCGCGCGAGCCGCACCGTCTGCGCGGTCTCGTCGATCTGGATGTCGCGGAAGTTCACCAGCGGAAGCCGCGCGGCGATCTCGGCGTCGGTCGGGACGTGCTCTTGGCCGCGCTGAAAGAGATACATGCCGCGGAGCGCCGCCCACGAGAGATCGAACGCGCCGTCGCTCCACTCGGAGACCTCGAGCCCGGCACGCACGACGGTCATCGTGTCCGCGCCGACGTGAACCGCGTCGTGACCAGCGGCCGCGTTGATCCGAGAGATCTCCGTTCCCTCACGCCACTCGCTGAGCACGCCCTCCAGCCGCGCGATCTCGTCGAACGCCGCCTCCATCGCCTGGTGCGCGGTGGGCTCGTCGTCCGAGACGATGGTCATCTGATAGACGGTGCTCATCATCTCGCGCTGACCGCGGACGAGGTGGGGATCGACCTGGGGCGCGGGCTCGCTCGTCGGCGGCGGCGTGGGCAGGACATGGGTCGGTGGCGGCGTGTGCTCGCGCGGCTCGTCGCCTCCGGAGCACGCCGAGACGAAGAGCGCGAGCACGATTGCGGTCCGCCGCATCACGCCGAGACGATCGCACGAGCGGGCGTGTTGCGCTCGCGCTCTCGCGATAGAGTCGCGCTCTCGACCGTGTCCTCTCGCTTCACCACGACGGCGCTCACGCTCTCCGTCGCGCTCGTGCTCGCCGCGCTCGCGCCGCGCGCCGCCCATGCGCTGGGCGAGACCTCGTTGTTCGACGTGCGGACGGTGCTCTACGACGGCGGGCATCCGAGCCCGCGCGAGACGGCCCCGCGGCGCCTGGCCTGGGAGCTGCGCAAGCGCACGAGCATCGAGCCCCTGCTCACGCCTTCGTCCGCGCGCCTCGACGACGCCGCGATCTTCGAGACGCCTTTTCTCTACTGGACGGGCGACACCGCCTTCCCCGAGCTGAGCGAGGCCGAGGTCACCGGGCTGCGCCGCTTCCTCACCTTCGGCGGCTTCGTGCTGGTGGACGACGCCTCACCCGAGGACGACGGATTCGACGCGTCCGTTCGCCGCGAGCTCGCGCGCGCGCTCGCATCGCACCCGCTCACCGCGCTGCCGAGCGATCACACCATCTATCGCACCTATTACTTGCTCGATCGTCCGGTCGGTCGGGTCACCGGGCCCGACCATCTCGAGGGCATCACCCTCGGCGATCGCGTGGCGCTGGTGTACAGCCGACACGATCTCGGAGGCGCGTGGGCGCGCGACAACCTCGGCAACTGGGAGTACCCGGTCGAGCCCGGCGGCGACGCACAGCGCGAGCTCGCGATGCGCCTCGGCGTGAACCTCGCCATGTACGCGCTCTGCCTCGACTACAAAGACGACCAGGTGCACGCGCCGTTCATCATGCGTCGTCGCGCGGGCTCGCCCTGACGTCGGTCGCGGCCGCCAAGCCGCGCAGCGCGCGCGCACGATCCGGGCGGGCGAGGTGCTTCTCGTAGAGCGCCTCGAGCGCGACCAGCGCCGGCGAGCTGCGCGGATCGGGCACGGCGGCGAGGCTCGTCCAGAGAAGGCGCTCGAGCGCGTGGTAGCGACGCGATGCCGTCAGCGACGCGATGGTGAGCGCGATGATCTCGGGATCCGCAGGCGCGAGACGATGCGCCCACTCGGCGTAGCGCGCGGCGAGGCGCGGCCGTCGGAGATCTTCGAGCGCCGTCTTCGATGCGGCGGTGAACGCGCGAGCGCGCTCGGCGGTCGAGCGCTTGCCGTCGCTGCCCTCGGCGATCGATCTCGACATGCGCGCGCGCGCAGGCGCGGTCGCCCGACGGTGACGCCAGGTCGGCGCGACACCGGCGAAGACGACGTAGGCGACCAGCAGCGCGGCGGCGATGCTCAGTGCGAGCGGTGTCCACTCAGGCTGCATGCTTCGTCTTCGGCTTCGTCTTCGGCTTCGTCGGACTCTTCTTCGCGGCCCAGCTGCAGATCGGGCAGTGCAGCATGTCGTGTCGCAGCGCCGGGCAGTGCTCGCGACCGAAGTAGATGATGCGCAGATGAAGTCCGTTCCAGAGCGATCGCTCGAACGTCTTCTTCAGATCTTCCTCCGTGCGCTTCACCGAGCTTCCGTCGGACAAGCCCCAGCGCGCCGCGAGCCGATGGATGTGCGTGTCGACGGGAAACGCGGGCACGCCGAACGCTTGCGCCATCACGACGCTCGCCGTCTTGTGACCGACACCGGGCAGCTCTTCGAGCTCTTCGAAGGTGCGCGGCACCACGCCCTGGTGCTTCGTCATGAGCAGGTTCGCGAGCCCGGAGAGGTTCTTCGCCTTCTGAGGCGCGAGCCCCACCTCACGGATGAGCGCGTGGATGCGCGGCACGGGCAGCGCGGCCAGCGCCCGCGGCGTCCCCGCTTCCGCGAAGAGCGCCGGCGTCACCTGGTTCACCTTCTTGTCCGTCGTCTGCGCGGACAGCACGACCGCGACCAGCAACGTGAACGGATCGGTGTGATCGAGAGGGATCGGCGCCTCGGTGTAGAGGCGGTCCAAGATCTCCACGATCCGCCGGGCCTTCTCGGTGCGCGTCATCCGCGGCGCAGAATAGACCTGTTTCGCCTGTTTGCGGGGGCCCTGTCCGTAGACTAGCGTCCGCGCCTTGCACGTCAGGAGGCCCACCGTGCGTGCCACACCGCTGTCTTCCGTGTTTCCGCTCCTTGCGAAGTCGTTGCCGTTCGTCGCGATCGTCGCGATCGCTGGATGCGGAATGCCGGTGGCTCCCGCAAACGATTCGGGCGTCGGCGCCGACACCGGGGTGGCCAACGACGCAGCCGTCGTTCGCGACGCTGGAAACGACGGCGGCGTCACGCCGCACGACGCGGGCCCGACCGCCCTCTGCACCGGCACGGGCTGCAACATCGTCGGCATCGAGCTGATGGCGGCCACGTCGTGCGTTCTCCGCGCGAACGGTCAGGTCGACTGCTGGGGCCGCGGACAAGACGGTGAGCTGGGCGATGGCATGCGCAACCACGGCGACAACTGCCGACTGACGGCCGGCGAAGCGAACACCGATTGCTCGCGAACCGCGGTGACGGTGGCGCTGCCGGGCCCGGCCGCATCGATCACGTCGCGCGGCTCCATCCAGACGTGCGCGGTCCTCACGACCTCGCACGAGGTCTGGTGCTGGGGCGGTCAGTTCTACAAGCTCGGCTCGAACCTCGAGCACGATCGCTTCTCGCCCGAGCACTTGCTCGTGGCCTCGGCGCCGATCGCCGATGGAGCCACGAGCGTGGGGACTGGCTTTGCGAACGTGTGCTGGGTCGCGGCCGACACGCACGTGCAGTGCATCGGCGCCGGCGGCAGTGGCCGCCTCGGCAACGGCACGTTCAACGACAGCGCGACGCCCGTGACGGTGGTCGGACCGGACGGCACGACCCCGCTCACCGGCATCCTCGAGGTCGACACGGCGGGCGGACACACGTGCGCGCGCTCGGCGGATCATCTCTACTGCTGGGGCAACAACCACTACGGCCAGCTCGGCGCAGGGCCGACGCACCAGACCTGCATCGCCACGCCGACCATGTACGACTGCTCGAACACCGCCATCGAGGTCACGGGCGTGGTCGCGACGACGATCGTGGACATCGAGCTCGGCAACGAATTCACCTGCGTGCTCCACAACACGGGCCACGTTCAGTGCTGGGGTGGCGGACAGACGGGCGGCCTCGGCACCGGGGACATCAACGCGACCTTCACTCCGGTGGAACCCATGGGCCTCTCGAGTGTCGATGAGCTCCGTGTGGTGGACGGCAACGCTTGCGCGCTCCGCCACGATGGGAGCGTATGGTGCTGGGGACCCGCGAACGAAGGTCAGATCGGCGACGGCTCGATGGTCCACACGACCATCAACTGCATCGACTCGGACGGCGCACCCTACGACTGTCAGAAGACGCCCGTGCAGGTGACGGGGGTGAGCGGTGTCGCGCACATCAGCGTCGGCGAGGGCCACGTCTGCGCGCTCACGACCACGAACCAGGTCTGGTGCTGGGGCGAGAGCCTTCGCTATCAGCTCGGCGACGAGATGCGCCCGATGGTGCAGTTCGCGCCGGTGCGGGTGATCGCGCTCGGTCCGTGATCCTCGCGTCTTCCGCGCGTCCTCTCGGCCCCGAGACCGTCCTGGCGCTCGTGGCGGTCCTCGTGCTCACGGGCTGCGGCACGTATACGCCCCCGCCGGCGCCGCCTGATCCCGATCCAGTGCCGGCTGATCCGCTGGAGGCCCGCATCCGCGCGCGCGCGCCTTCCGAAGCGCCGTACATGATTCGGCAGGGCGCGGCGCAGCACTTCACGGTGAGCGCGGGGCAGAGCGCCAGCTTCACGGCCATCCTCAACTCGGGCCTCTGTTACAAGGTGATCGCGCAGGGCGCCGACGCGACGGGCGAGCTCGAGCTCTTCCTCTACTCGGTGGATGGCGTGCTCGTGCAGCAGGACACGACGACGGGCTCGGGCGCGATCCTGGGGACGACGCGTCCGATCTGCCCCGAAGATCCGGTCCAGTATCGCGTCGAGCTGCGCTCGAGCGGAGCGGGCGAAGTCGCCACTCAGCTCTACACGTCTCCCTGATCGCGACGCGAGAGCCTAGGCGGCGGCACACGCTGGCGCGCATTTCGCTGGCACGCGGCCTGCTCGAGGCCTCCGTCGGAGGTCGAGATGAATCCTTCGCTTAAGGTTGGCTCGAGAAGTTGGTGCGTTCTTTGGGTCGCGCTCGCAGGCTGCGCGGCGAACGCGAGCGGCGCGTACTCACACGGCGGAGCGGAGTCGTTCCGCACCACGGACTCGACTGGAACCGCGCCCGGCACGTCGGGCTCGACCGGCAGCTCGTCGGGCGCCGGCTCGGCCCCGGCGGGCACGCTCACGGCGGGCGCGTGGGACGACAACCGCAACTACGACTGGTTCACCCACTTCCGCACGACGTTCGAGGCGACGAACGATCCCTCGACCCCGCCGTTCACCCCCGCCGAGCACGACGCCGCGCACACGCGCTTTGCCGACGTCCACGCGCACGAGACGCTCGACATCGCTCTGGTCATCGACACCACCGGCAGCATGGGCGACGAGATCTCGTACTTGCAGACCGAGATCGCGGACATCGCGACGCGCGTGGTGGCCGCGCATCCAGGCGCCCAGACGCGCTGGGCGCTCGTGGCCTACAAGGACGACGTCGACGAGTACACCACGCGCTCGTCGGACTTCGACGGCGACGTCACGGTGTTCCGCTCGCACCTCGACGCGGAGAGAGCGAGCGGCGGTGGCGATTACCCGGAGGCCGCGGCGGAAGCGCTCCAGGCGATGACGGCGCTCCACTGGCGCACGGACGCCGGCACCGCGCGTCTGGCGTTCTGGGTGGCCGACGCGCCTCATCACGAGAGGGACCGCGAGCTGCTCGCGACTGCCATCCGCACGTCGTCGTCAGCGGACATCCACGTCTATCCCGTCGCTTCCAGCGGAGTGGATCGACTCACCGAGTACACGATGCGCTCTTCGGCGCAGCTCACCGGTGGCCGCTACCTCTTTCTCACGGATGACTCGGGCATCGGCGGGACGCACCTCGTGCCCTCGATTCCTTGTTTCTTCGTCACGCGGCTCAACGACGCCATGCTGCGCATGATCGACATCGAGCTGAGCGGTCTGTACCGCGAGCCCGAGGCCTCGCAGATCCTGCGTACGGGCGGCGATCCCCGCAGTGGCATCTGCACCCTTTCGACCGGCGAGACGCTCCAGATCTTCTGATCGGGCAGGATCGAGGCCGAGCGGGGAAGCGCAGCGCCTCCTCGCTTGGTACAACTCGTTCGATGGCGCAGCGCTCGTACACGCGCGACGAGATGGAGGAGATCCTCCGGCGCGCCGCGGAGCGAACGCAGCAGGCCGAGGATGGTGTGCGCCACGACGATCTCGTCGCAGCGGCGCGCGAGGTGGGCATCGATCCCGAGGCGATCGAGCATGCGCTCGCCGAGCTCGGAGAGGAGAGGACGATCGAGGCCGCGGCCGCTCGCTGGACGCGCGACGCACGCCGCCGTTTCGTGTCGCACTTCTCGACCTACGCGATCGTGATGACGTTCCTCGTGTCCTTGAACGTGCTGACGACGCCCGAGATCTGGTGGTCGCTCTACGCGGCGCTCGGATGGGGACTCGGCGTGGCGTTCAGCGCGAGGCGTGCGCTTCTCGCACCGAGCACCGGCCAGGTGGAGAAGCTCCTCGCGCGCGAAGAAAAGCGCGCACAGAAGAAGGCTCGACGCGAGGCGCAGCGACAGGCGGCGGAGGCGTGGCGCAAGCGTTGGCGCGAGCTCGGCGAGGAAGCGCGCCTGGCCACCGAAGCACGCAAGCGTCGCGTCTCCCCGCTGGCCCAGGCCGAGAAGGAGATCGATCGCGCCATCGAAGACGGCGTGAACGCGCTCGTCGCGGCGTTGGGAAAGCGAGCAGTGAGCGCCGCGCGCACGCTCTCGGGAGAGATCCAGGCCGCGACGGCGCCGCGGACCGAGTTCGAGCGCTACGTGAAGAAGCAGAAGACGAGCGCTTCGACGAGCGCGGGACCCTCCGGGCCGCTCGTGACGCCGCCGCCGCCGCGCACGCGCGTCGCCGATGCGGAGGACCAAGGAGAGGAGCTCGAGGACGAGGTCCGCCGCGTTTCCGCGAAACGTCGGCGCTCCTGAGCCTCTAGCGCTCGAGCGCCGTGTGCTCGTCGGCCCAGCGCGCATCGAACGCCGTGCGGTCGAGCGTGGGCAGGTAGCTCGTCGCGGCCTCGGCCGCGTGCTTCTCGTACGTCGGCGACTCGACCCACGCGCTGAACGTCTTCTCGCGCGTGCTCACCTGCGCCTCGCCTCGCCAGTGGATGACCTCGCCTTCGCGATCGCGGACCAGACCCCACTCGAGCGCCCAGCTCGCTTGGCCGACCGAGAGGTTCTCGCGCACGCGCAGCGCCGCGACGAGCGCATCGAGCTTTCCCGCGTACACCGGATCGAGGAAGGGCAGCTCGCGCGCGTAGAGCTCGGCGTTGTGGAGATACTCCGCGACGGTGACGAGCCCATCGAGCTCGAGCCTCTCCACCACGCGAAACAAGAGCGCGAGCACGCGCCAGCCGACCGCGAGCCCCGGTAGCTCTTGTCCCGGCAGCCGCGGGCGCTCCGTGGTGAACGAGGCGCGCGAGCTCGCCAGCAAGAGCCAGTCGACCGTCAGCACCTGATAGGCGGGCCGGAGGATCCCGTCCGAGCCGGGCACGCGCGGGATCATCGTGTCGCGCCGCACGACGAGCTCGATCACGCGCATCGGCTCGCCGCCCTCGATGGGCCGCGCGTTCACAGCGAGCATGTGCCGATCGTCGCTCGCGCGCGCGACGACCGAGAGATCCACGTAGCCTCGTCGGGCGAGCGCGTCGGTCAGCCCATAGCGATCGAGCGCGGTGCGAATGCCTTCGTCACCGTAAAAGTCGAGAAAGAGCCGTCCGCGGTCGCGATCGACGAGATCCTGCTCGGTCAGCGCCGCGCCTTCCGACGAGCGAACGAGCTCCACGTGCGAGAGCGAGCGCGCGACCTTGCGATGTCGCAGCTCGCGCAGCTCCCGCGTGAGATCCTCGACGGTCGCCATCGAGCTACGGGTGCGAGCCACGTTCGCAGCCTACCCCGACGGCTCGCGAATGCTTGTCGGGGGCCGGTCGGTCTCCTACAACAGCGCGGCGAAATGCGCGCCTCGATGATCGTGCTGATCCTGCTCGCTGCGTCGAGCGTCTCTGCTCAGTCGGCGGAGTCGGACGAGCGCGAGGCCAGCGAGAGCGACCACGTCGAAGAGGACGGGTCCGAGCCGCCGGCCACCGACGACTCGCAAGGCGAGGACGTCGTCGCCAGCCTCGGAAGCGCCATCGGCGAGCCGGGCCTCCGCTCGGGTGTCGAGGCGACGCGCGCCTCGCACCACCGCCTCGCATGGCGCGAAGAGTGGCCGCACTACGCCTTCGACGAGGCCGTGCTCTCGGTGGGTCTCGGCGTGCTCCTCCTCGCAGCCGAGCTGCTCCCGACCGCGACGACGCGCCCCAACTGGACGGACGTGAACGCGCTCGACGGCGCGGCACACGACGGGCTGCGCCTCAACCTCTCCGATCAGCGCGAGTCGGCGCGCATCGCCGGCGACGTGCTCATGTGGGTCGACATCGGCTTTCCATTCGTGATCGATGCGCTCTTCGCGACCGGCATCGGCGACGGAAGCTGGGACACCGCTGCGCAGATGGGGCTCATCAGCCTCGAGGCCTACGTGATCTCGCTCGTGGTCTGGCGCGTCACGTCGCTGCTCGCGCGCCGCGAGCGCCCCGTCACGCACGACTGCGCCCACCCGAGCGCGTCCGATCCGGTGCGCAATCCCTCGGCCGTCGAGTGCAGCAACCCACAGCCGACGCAGAGCTTCTTCTCGAACACGGCGGTGAACGCGTTCACCGGCGCCGCGCTGACGTGTCTGCACCACACCACGATGCCGGTCTTCGGTGACGAAGGCGCGGACGCCACGGCGTGCGTCGGCGCGCTCACGCTCGCGTCGGTCGCAGGCTTGCTTCGCGTGATGAGCAACCTCGAGTACCTCACCGACGTCGTGACGGGCGCGGTCGTCGGCCTGCTCTCGGGCTGGCTGCTCCCCTGGCTGCTCCACTACCAAGGCGGCGCGCGTCCCGAGCTTCGCCCCGCGATCGCCGCGGTACCCGTGCCGATGATCGGCGCCGGCGACACGTTCGGCCTCGACGTCGTGGGTTGGTTCTGACGTCGCCGATGGCGACCTGACGCACAAGCGCGTTTGCGGGGCCCATCGTTCCGTGGAACACCCCGAGCGATTCCATGCCCGACGAAGGCAACACACAGGCGCCGCGCTGGCTCGCGCTCGACCTCTTCCGCTTCGTCGCCGTCTTCTTGATGGTGCAGGGACACACGTTCACGGAGCTGCTCGACTCCGAGGTCCAGAGCGAGCGCTGGTATCGCCATCACCAGTTCGTGCACGGCTACACCGCGCCCATGTTCCTCTTCGCGTCGGGCCTGGCCTTCGGGTACACGACGTTCCGCGGCTGGGACCGCGCGACGCGTCCGGGGGACGGGCTCTACAAGCGCCTTCGTCGCTACGCGTGGCTGCTCGGCATCGGCTACCTGATGCACGTGCCGACGCTCGCTCTCGGGGGGCTCGTGACGGCGGGCGACGGATCGCTGCACCAGTGGCTCCAGGTCGATGTGCTCCAGCACATCGCCGTGAGCCTCTGCCTGCTTCAGCTTCTCGCGGTGGCGGTGCGGCGCTTCTCGTCCACCGGGGGCGGTGAGGGCGTGTTCGCCGCGATCGTCGGCGCGCTGTTTCTCGGAGCTGTGCTGCTCGCTCCCATCCTCTGGGCGTGGCCGGCGGATCGCGAGCTGCCTCTCTCCCTCTCGGGCTACGTGAACGGTGCGTCGGGCTCGTACTTCCCGCTCGTGCCCTGGGCCGGGTTCACGTATGCAGGCGTGCTGGTCGCATTCGCGGTGCGTCACGCTCCGCGGCCTTCGCAGAAGCTCGCGCCTTGGCTGCTGGCGATCACGGTGCTCTCGCTCGGTGTCCCGGTCGTGCTCAACCGCATGGGCTTTGCGCCCTACGCACCGCATGATTTCTGGCGCACCGATCCGTACTTCTTTTTCTTCCGCCTCGGCAACGTGACCGCGGTGCTCACGGTGCTCGCCTACCTCGAGCAGGGCGCCGAGCGACTGGGGATGATCCTCACAGGCAAGGGCCGCATCGCGCGTGCGCTGCGCTGGGTCCGCGTGGTGGGCGAAGAGTCGCTCGTCGTGTACGTCGCGCACCTCGTGGCGCTGCACGGCTGGGTGATCCGCCCCGGCATGGCGAGCACGATGGGTCACTCGCTTTCGCTCGTCTCGTGCTCGCTGGTGGCGCTCGCGCTCTTCGTGTCGATGGTGATGGTCGCTCGCGCCTGGAGCGACATCAAGAAGAGCCACTTGAGCTTCCAAGCCGTGCAGCTCTCCGCGGCCGGCGCGATGGCCTATCTCGTCCTCATCGCGCGTTGAGCTCGGCCGGAGGGCGACTCCGGCCGGAGCTTCACTTCCCCGTGAAGACTCCCTCGCGACGCTCGAGGAACGACTGGACGCCCTCGCGTGCGTCGTCGGTTCCCATCAGCGCGCGCGCCTGAGGCAGCAACGCCGCAGCGGCGGCCTCCGTCCCGCGCTCTGCCGCGATGCGCGCGTTCTCGATGGTGGCGCGCACTCCGAGCGGTGCTTGCTTGCTGATGGTCTCGGCGAGAGACAGCGCGAGCTTGCGCTCCTCGCCCGCCGCGGTGACCTCCTGCGCGACGCCGATGCGCTTGGCCTCGACGGCATCGAACGTGTCCGCCGTGAGCAGCCAGCGCATCGCGTTTCCCCAGCCTGCGCGCGCCGGCAGTCGAAACGTGGCACCGCCGAAGGGAAAGATGCCGCGCTTGATCTCGATCTGACCGAAGCGCGCGTCGTCGCCGGCGATCACGATGTCGGAGGCGAGCGCGAGCTCGATGCCGATCGTCAGGCAGTAGCCACGGATGGCCGCGACGAAGGGCTTCTTGCGCACGCGGCCGTTCAGCCCCAGCGGGTCTACGAGTCCCTCGGGAAACAAGCGTGCTCCGCTCGCGACCGCGGGACCGACCTCGGCGAGATCGAGCCCCGCCGTGAAGTGCGCTCCGTCCGCCGAGAGCACGATGGCGCGCACCGACGCGTCGTCCTCCGCGTGCGTGAACGCCTCCGCGACCTCGCGCAGCATCTGGAGATCGAACGCGTTTCGCTTCGCTGCGCGATCGAGGATGACCTCGCGAACGTGCCCGTGGGTCTCGACTCGGATGCGTGAGGTCATGGCGGCGGTCTACCACGAGCCCCAATGAGTCCGCTTTCACGCTCGCGAGGATCTCCCAGGGTCGCTACGCTGTCGGCCGTGTCGGGCGTCGCAGCGGCCAGTGAGAGCGCGAGTGGGGACGAGCCGCCGAAGGCCTCGGCGCCCACCCTCGTCGGCCGCGTTCTCGACGGCCGCTTCACGGTCGAGGCGCTCCTCGGAGAGGGCGGGCTCGGGCAGGTCTATCGCGGCAAGCACGTCCGCCTGAATCGCGCGGTGGCGATCAAGGTCATGCACGCGCACCACGTCACGCGCACGGAGCTGCGCACGCGCTTCGATCGCGAGGCCCGCTCGCTCGCCGCGCTCGCGCACCCGAACGTGGTGGGCGTGATCGACTACGGCGTGGACGGCGATCTGCCTTTCCTCGTGATGGATTTTCTCGAGGGCCGAACGCTGGAAGACGCGATTCACACGGGGCTCGCCCCCGATCGCGTGGTGCCGATCTTCCGCGACGTGCTGCGCGCGGTCGCGTACGCGCACGGGGTCGGGCTCGTTCATCGCGATCTCAAGCCTGCGAACGTGTTCTTGCAGCGCGTCCCCGAGATCGGCGAGGTGGTGCGCGTGCTCGACTTCGGCCTGGCCAAGTTCGTCGACGGCGAGGGCGCCCACGCGACGGTGACGCGCGCGGGCATGGTGATCGGCACGCCCGCGTACATGTCGCCCGCGCAGGCGACCGCCTCGGTGTGCGACGCACGCGCCGACGTGTACTCGCTCGG
>JAYVCF010000457.1:0-8147 GCA_043750095.1 Deltaproteobacteria bacterium | reverse complement strand
GGTCGTGGTTGGGGTGCGCGTTCACGGCCGTCACGAACATCGTCGCGGCCTGCTCGTAGCAAGTGACCTGTGCGGGGGTGACGGTGCGGGGACAGAGATCGGCCTCGGCCGTGTCGCCGCGACACTGGAGGTAGAGGTTGTTCGCTGCGACGAACTCGGTGTCGGTGATGCCGCAGTGAGCGATGCAGCGCGGCGGAAGATCGGGCGAGCCACACGCGCACTCCGCATCCGAGACGGCCTGCGGTGCCGTGCCGTCGGGGCTGAAGGTGCACGCACGGTCGAGGACGTCGTGGGAGAGCCGCGAGACCTCCGCGGTGTCGTTGGCGGCGACGGCCATGTTGTAGAGGTTCTGCCACGCGACCTGACCGACCTGCGAGCCCAAGGGCCCGGTGCAGTGGTCGAGGTAGAGCTGGCGGAATCGCTCGCGCGCCTGGTCCCAGTATCCGTAGTAATAGAGGAGCAGCGTGTTGTTGTACTCGTAGTCGCCGCGCACGTGCTCGCTGTCGTGTGCTTCGTCCACGCGCGCCAAGTACACCTCGCGCGCCTGCGCCACGCGCTGGACGAGCTGGGGCATCTCGATGGGCTGGACGACGCCATTGACCGGCTCGGGCGGCTCGGTCCGTACCTCGACCTCGTGGCGCGCGACGGATGCGTCGAGGAGACGCTTCAGCGACTCGACGACACGCCGTGCGGCCTCCGACAAATACTGATCGTCGAGGTTCGAGTCGCGGACCGCGGCGTACGCGACTGCCGCGTCTTCGTACTGCTCGGACCAGAACAGCGCATCGGCGAGGTTGTACTCGAGCGTGTACGAGTCGGGGCTGTTCGGATACCGCGCGATGAACGTCCGGTACGCGTCCGCGGCGTCGTTGTACTCGGTGACCGCTTGCGCGAGCAGCGCGGCATCGCGTTCTTGAACGGCTTGCTGGCGATCGTGGGTCGCGCGCTGGTGAAGCCGGAGCGCCTGGTTGATGAGCGCCGTCTGGGCGCGCTCCTCCACGGCCGTCTGCTCGCGGGCGTGCTCCATGTTCGCGTTCCACCAGTCGCTGCCCTGCCCCATCGCCGCGATCTGGTCTTCGGTCTGCGTCTGGTGCGCGATGTCGTTCAGCCGACCGTACGCGCGAGAGATCTGCATGCGGATCTCGCCGGCGCGGAAGTTCAGCGGCCAGCGCTCGAGCGCCATCTGCCAGACCTGAATCGCGAGGTCATAGTGCGCCTCGTCGAAGTACGTCTGGCCGAGCTGGAAGTAGACCTCGGGCGTCCACGGTCGATCCTGCGGCATGAGGCTGGGGTCTTGGACGCGCTGGATGCCCGTGATGGGATCGGGCATCCCGTCTTCGTCCCAGTCGTCGTAGCCGAACGTGATGCCGAGGTACTGGATCGCCTCCGCGCGCAGCTCGGATCCGGCGCGACCCGTTCGCTCGCGCTCGTTGTCCGACCAGTCCACCAGCATCGAGAAGTGGTGGATCGCTTCGGGGTAGTTGCTCGCGCGGTAGTACGCCCAGGCGACCTTGTAGAGCGCGAGGTTGTAGTTGTGGTCCGTCGGGTCGACCAGGACGTGGTTGTACGCGCTGATCGCACGCTCGAGAAAGTGCGGCAGCGGATCGTAGTCGAAGTGGTACTCACCAATGCGCAGCCACGTCTCGCTCACGAACTCCGCATCCGGCTGGACGGGAGTGCAATCGAGGTAGGGATCGACGTACACATCCGGCACGACCGGGGCCGTCCCACCGAGATCGATCGAGCCCGAAGGATGCGACGCGGCCAGCGACGTATCGAGGGGCGGCTCTTCGATATCCGTCGGCGGAGCGGCAGGCCCCGTGTAGTGGAAGTGGTTGGCGCAGACCAGGTTCAGCCAAGCCGAGTTGGCCTCCTCGAGCTCGCCCATCTCGCCGAGGCAGTAGCCGATCAAGTAATAGACGCCGTCCGCGCGCCGATATCCGGGGAAGCGAGCGACGAGGTCGCGGTACATCCCGATGGTCGCTGAGAAGTCCGGATGGCCGAGGGCGGCCGCCGCGTCCTCTTGCGCGTCCTGGAACGCGATCGCGTCACGCTCGTAGTAGAGCTCGCCGAGCCTGAACATCGCGTCGGGCGTGTACGTCGGGTCGTTCGGATACGCGCGCACGAAGCGCTCGAAACGCGCGATGGCGTCGTTTCGCGCTTCGGTCTGCAGGCGCTCTTCTTCGCGGATCTGCCGCGCATAGCCCTGCTCGCGCTCGCGGCGTTGACGCTGATATTCGCGACGAAGGATCGAGTCGATCGCGCCGCGATACGAGCCGCCCGCCTTCGTGAAGCGACCGGCCTCAGCCTCCATCTCGCGAAGAGCGGCGACCTGCTCGGGTGAAGGCGGCGGCCGATCGTCGTGGATGCGGCGATCCGTGGTGTCGAGGAACGAGGGAAGTGGGACGTCCGTCGCCTGTGCCCAGGGGGCCGCAGGACCGCCGGAGTCAGCGGTGCTCGGAGCCGCGCCCGCGTCGGTGACGCTCGACCACGGAACGCCCGCGTCCGCACCGGGCGCGCCAGCATCCTGCGCGCTCGCCGCGCGAGGCGCGAGGGCGAGCCCGACCGATGCCAGCAGAGAGACCGATGCCAGCAGAGAGAAGGTGCGCGATGCGCGTTGGGATGCGGTGATCATTCCGCGCCTCCGCTCGCATCGCCGCCGCCCGAAGAATCGGAGCTCGACGTGCTCGAGGACGACTGGCTCGCCGACTGCTCGTCGGTGATCTCGCGGAACTCGTCGTCCAGCGCCTGGAGCTCATGGCTGCGATCGAGCGTCAGCATCTCGACGCGCGTGCGGTGCTCTTCGCGAACCGCCCATGCCACGTCGATGTCACCAACGTCGGAGCGCAGCACGAGATCGTAGAAGCGTCGCTGCACCGAGAGGAAGTTCTGATAGGTCACCGCGCCCACGACATCCTCGGCCTCGGTCTCGAGCTGCGTGAGCGCCTGCTGATAGCCCTCGATGCGCGTCGACTCGATCCCGACCTGGGTTCGAATGTTCTCGGCGCGCAGATCGGCGGCCTCACGCACCGCGGTGTCCCGACCGTCGAGCGATGCCTCGACACGATCCATGCGCTGGTAGAGGCGATCGATCGCCGGGTCGTTCCCGCCGCCCAGCTCGTGCTCCTGCGCGACGAGGCGCTCGTACTCGGCGCGGAGCCGACCCTGCCGCGCATAGCGATCGTCGCCGACGCCGACCTGCAGGCGCTGCGCCTCGATCTCGATCCGGAAGGCCTGGATCTGCTCGCGGTACGCCTGAATCGAGGCCGTGTGGTTCGCGAGCTCTTGGCGCATACCGGCCTCCGCCGCCGGATCGCGCGACGGGTCGTGCTCACGAAGCTGCGTGAGGTAGGTACCGATGGCGGTGGCGCGTGCCTCCATGCCGTAGAGCTCGACCTCGAGCCGGGCGAGATCGCTGGAGAGCGCCTGGTACCGACTCAGGATCGCGTCGTCGAGATGACTGATCTCTTCGTCGCTCGTCGGCATCTCCGACAAGAAGCGCTCGAGCTCGCGTCGCTGCGTGCGAACCTGGAGCAGCTGCGCGCTGCCGCCTCCGCCCCGCGACTCTTCCATCTGCACGAGCTGCTGGCGAAGGCGCGTCACACGGTTCCGCAGCTCCGTCGAGCGCTCCGCCTGGCGCCGGAGATCACCGAAGATGGCGACGTGGTTGGGCGCGTCGATCGCCTGCGTCAGCCGCTGCACGAGCTCGGTCGTCTCGGCGACCATCTGCCGCGCCTGCGCGAGGTCGGAGAGCACGCCGATCGCGCGATCCCAGTCGCCCTCGAGGCTTGCGTAGCGCTGCGCGAGCGGCGGCAGGAACGCATTCGCATCGAACGCCGTGAAGTTGTCGCGCACGAGCTGCCGAAAGTAGCCCTGCGGATCCGAGTCGTGCTCGTGCGCCATGCCGTCGAGCTCGTCGTGGACCGGACCGAACTGCGTGTGCACCCGCTGGAACACCGTCTGGGCGTCGGTGTAGCGACCGTTGCGCAAGAGCAGGTTACCGCGAAGGAGCAGCGCATCCGGGATGAAGCGCGAGTCCGGCGCCGCGAGCTCGAGCACTTCGAGCGCTCGCTCGGCGCGCGTCGCGTCCCCGAGCCGGATATAGACCCAGGCGATCTCGTAGAGCGCGACGTCGAAGTTGGAGCTCGTGCGCGGCACGGCCTGGTACGACTCGATCGCCTGATCGAGCTGATCGGTCTCGTAGTAGAGGCGTCCGAGCGCGAGGTGGGCGAGCTCGGCGACCTCTTGCGCCTCGGCCGTCGTCGCCTCGCTGCGGAGCACGCGCGCGAAGGCCTCGATCGCCTGCGGATACTGCTCGCGCAGCGTGAAGATCACGCCGATGAAGTAGCGCGCCTGGCCGTAGTAGGGGCTGCCCTCGGCGACCGAGTCGAAACCGGCACGCGCCTGCTCGAGCTGCGCGGTGTTGATGCGCGCGAGCACCGCTGACGCATCGGGCGTCTCCCCGCCGCGCGGCGCCATCGCGGCGATGATGTCCTCGGTCGGGACCGCCTGCGAATAGAGCGCCTTCGCTCGGAAGTACGCGGTCGAGGCACCGATGTCGGACGGAGGCAGACGACTCAGCTGCGCGAACACGTCGTCGACGCCGTCGAAGTCGTTCGTGTGAATCGCGATCTCGATCAGGCGGCCGAGCGCGCGCTCGACGTAGGGGCGGAACGAGCTCTCGCCCGAGTGCGTGATGATCTCTCGGAAGCGAGTGCGAGCTCCGAGGTAGTCGCCGGCACGGAAGAGCGAGTCCGCGAGCAGGAAGAGCGCATCGGGAAACGACGGAGTAGAGGCGTAGTTGTCGACGATGTCGGTGAAGATGATCGACGCGCGGACGTAGTCCTGCAGCCGGTAGAAGAGCTCACCGTTCGTGAGGCGCTCCTCGACGTGCGTCGCGCTCTGACGGCCCGTCTCCGCGAGGGGCTCCTGGATCAGCGCGTCGGCCTGGCCCTCGATCGTGGTGACGTCACGCGTGACCTGATCGATGTCCTGCGCGCTCGCGACGGACGCCAGAGCGCCGAGCGCCAGAGCGCCCAGCGGGAGCACGGCGAGCAGCGAGACGACCAGACCGATCTGCGCGCCTGCGCATCCGGCCCTGCGTCCCGCATGCAGCCTCTCGCGGGGCTGCGCAGGACGCATCAGGTGCCTCCCGACCCGCTACTGGTCGAGCTCGGCGTCGACGTACTGGGGGGCGCGTCCGTGGTCTCGCTCGCGCCGCTCGTTCCTGCGCCCTCGACCGTCTCCGAGTACTGCACCGCGGGCCGCTCCTCGAGGGGGGCCGTGGGGCCGCCCTTCTCGTAGCCGACGGCGTGGATGGTGATCGTGCGGCCCTCGGGGACCGAGAACGAGTGGCTCGAGCGAACGCGGAAGCGATAGCCCTTGAGGTACGAGAAGATGCCGTACCCGTTGCCTCGGTACTCGAGGTTCACGGTGATGTTGTGCTCACCGGGGACGATGCTCCCGTTGTAGACCTCGAACTGCTGCTGGTCGCCGAGCGATCCTTCTTCGTCCGCCTTCGAGAAGATGCGCGCACCGTCGAGCGCGTAGACCGCCTTCACGAGGCGATACGACGACGACATGCGGTTCTCGTGGACGATGACGGCCTGCGCGCCCGCCACGACCCCCTGAAGAACCGTCTCGGCGAGCAGCGACAAGCGCGCCTTGCTGGCGAAGATCTGCTCCTTGAGCGCGTTGATCCGCTGCTCGAGATCCCGGAGGCGCACCGCGTACGTGCCCGCGTCCATCGAGGCATCGCCCGAGGCGGTTCCGTCCGAAGGAGGAGTACTCGTCGCGAGGCCGGTCGAGGTGCCGTCACCTGTACCCGGGCTCGTCGCAACACCAGCGTCCTGCGCCCATCCGCGAGAACTGCCCATGCCGACGAGAGCAGTCCCCGAGAGGAAGGTCACGAGAACCACGGACGCCCACAGCGCCATCACCCTGCGCATGCCAATCCCCTTCGTCGAAGACTCCAAGACGCTGGCCTTATACCAACGGCATTCCGGGGGGTCAACGCTGCCCGGAGGATCCCCGTCCGCCGGAAATCGGTAGAACCACGTGGGGATGGCTACAATCGGGCCCGTGCGTGCTGGTGCCCCGATCCTTGCCCTCGACCCGAGACCGACTCGGCTCGCCGAACGTCGGATCCCATGTGAGCAACGGGTCGCGCAACACCGCCATCATCCTGAGCACGGGTGCTTACCGTGGTGATGGATCCCCGCGACCCGACGTCGGACGAGACGCTGCTTCGGAAGTTCGTCGAGGGCGACGCCGACGCGTTCGAGACCCTGGTGCGTCGATTCGAGCGGCCGCTCTTCAACTTCATCCTGCGATCGGTGCGCGACTCGGATCGATCCGAGGAGCTGCTGCAGGAGGTCTTCCTGCGCGTGATCCAGCGCGCGGGCGAGTTCCAGGGCGGCTCGAAGGTGAGCACGTGGATCTACACGATCGCGCGCAACCTCTGCATCGACACGAGCCGGAAGATGGTCTTCCGCCGTCATCGATCGCTGGATGCGCCGTCCGGCGACGACCCGGAGGGGCCGACGATGATGGACCGCGTGGTCGCAGCAACGCCTCTGGCCGATCGAGAGGTGATCGGCGGCGACCTGAAGGAGCGGATCGCGCGTGCGGTCGAGGAGCTCCCCGACGAACAGAGAGAGGTGTTCCTCATGCGCGAGCTGCAGGACCTCGCCTTCAAGGAGATCGCGGAGATCGTGGGCGTGCCGGAGAACACGGTGAAGTCGCGCATGCGCTACGCGCTCGAGCGGCTGCAGCGGGCTCTCGCGGAGTACGAGGACTACGCTCGGGAGATCCGGTGATGACCCATTGCCTGAAGGCCTGTCGTCCATGAGTCTCGACTGCGAAGGCTGCGAAGCGCTGCTGATCGATCTCGTGGAGCGAGAGCTCGACGAGACGCGCGCAGCGGAAGTTCGCGCGCACGCGGGCGGCTGCGAGGCATGTGGGCTCTCGCTCGCGCGGCTCGAGGGCGGTCGTCGCGCAGCGCGTGAGCTCGTGCGCGCGGAGCCGCCACGCCTCGACGCGGTGATGGCCGCCGCGCGAGCGCGTGCAGCCGAGGTTCGCGCGGCCGCGGCCGCCGAGCTGGCGCGCGTCGAGAGCGTGTCGAGCCCGCCCGTCGCCCCGACACCCGAGAAGACGGAGAGCTGGCTCGATGCCGCACTACGCTGGCTCGGCGGGTGGGCCACGCGCCCTCAGGTGGGGATGGCCGCGCTGCTCGTGCTGATGGTGGGCATCGGCATCTTCAATCTCCCGCAGTTCCGATCGCGCGAGGGCGCGGATCCGGATGGGGCTCTCGTGGAGCCCGAGGTGCGCGCCGAGCTCGGACGGTCGGCGCTCGATCCCGCGGACCCGCTCGAGCTCGACGTCGATCCACGAACGCAGCGCGTCGCGCTCGGCTCGAGCGAGCACGCCGCAGACCCGGCCGAGGAGGCGCGAGACGAGCGGCCGATCACCACGATCGCCCAGGCCGCGGCGCCGAGCGACGAGCGTCGAGCCGCGGCGCACCTCACGCACGACACGCCGCAGGACCAAGCCGCGGCCGCGCCGGACGAGCTGGCGGGCGCGCTCGCGGTCACCGACGTGGCACCGAGCGACGGCGTCGGTCGCGTGGAAGACGGCCCGCTCCCCGACGTAGCGGCGAGCCCCGAGCAGCCCGCGATCGTGATGGCGCCGAGCGCAGCGCCGTCCGCAGCGCCGCGCGCACCCTCCGTACCCACCGCGCGTTCGACCCCCTCGAGCCCTGCGTATGCGCTCGATCAGGTCGATCCGCCGAGCACCAGCGCCGCGCTGATCTTGCCCGCCGCGATCCACCGACAAGCGCAGGCGCTCGCGACGTCAGGACACTGCGACCAAGCCGTTCCGCGCTATCGCTCGCTGCTCGCCGAGCATCCGGACTATGCGGACGCACCGCGCGCGATGATCGAGCTCGCAGAGTGCGACCGCCGCCTCGGCCGCCTCGACGACGCCGACCGCTGGCTCATCCGAGCCGAGAGCTTTCCTTCAGTCAGCGCCGACGCACGACGCGCCCGCGTGCGCATCGCGACCGAGCAGCGCGCCGTCGATCACGCCGGGTCGAGCTCGAGCGGGGCGAGCGCCGCGCCCGACGTGCGCGCGACGACCCCGCCCGCCGC
>JAYVCF010000456.1:0-7152 GCA_043750095.1 Deltaproteobacteria bacterium | reverse complement strand
CGAGAAGCGCGGGGCGCATGAACGGAGTGTCTCCCGGGGGCACCCCTCCGGGTCAAGCGCAACGGGCGCCTTGGGGCGCGGCTCCGGCGATCGGCGCCGCTTTCCGCGCTCTTGTTTTTTTTTTTCTCTCGCGCGCCATGCTCGTTCCTGCGGTTGCCGAGCGGCCAGTCTCACGCCACTCGCGACGCAACTAACATCAGCTTCAGCGCTCGCGATTTCTTCGTCCTCGACCGAATGGAGGTAGCCGATGACGAGGTTCCCGATGACGACGCCAGTGGTGGATGCGCGCTGGTCGCGTGGATGGTGCGGACCTGTCTCGGTCGCGCGTTGCGGCGCGACCGGCTGCTTGTTCGTCCTCTCCTCGTTGATCGCGGGCGGGTGCTACGATCAACCCGACGGAATGACGCGATCATCACCCAGCTACAGCGTCCCGGGCTCCGCTGCCGCGGCGAGCGGGCCGCGCTGCGACGCTGACGAGACCGCGTGCGGCGGGAGGTGTGCGGCGATCGAGCGCGATCCTCACAACTGCGGCAGTTGCGGAATGAACTGCGCGGGCGGAGATCGCTGCGAGAACGGAGCGTGTGTCACGCCCTCGGGCGCGCGCGACGCCGAGCGCACACGGCCAGCACGTCGCACGCGCTGCCATGCTGGATGGGTGGACTGTGGCTCCGGTTGCGTCGAGTCGAGGTCGCAGCGTGGTCGCGACGCATGCGGCAACGCGGCGCGCGTTTTCGAGCCCGATCCGCCCGGAGCGTCGCATTTTCCGTACTATCTCCATGCACGACCGGCGGTGGTGACGATCGGAGGTGACCGTTTCATATTCGAGGTTGCCGGTGCCCAGGAGCCGATGCAGTCCCTCGCGTTCAAGTCCGCCAGGGGGGACTGGGGCGGCGTTCCGGGCGGGCCAACGAGTATCGAGTGGATCACAGGGGCCGCAGGCGCGACCGTGGACGCGTCGCTCGCCTCCGCGTGGCAATCACAGGCCGCCGTCTACGTCCTTAGACAAACCGACGGTCACCTCTTGCAGCTCTCGTTCGACTCGATGGCGAACGAGAGCTGGACCGACCTCTCGATTTCGAGTCCGTCGGAAACGCCGGTCTTCCTCGCCAACCCTCCGCTCGTCGCATCTTTTGTGCCCGGTTCCGCGATCGGGACCGGATACATGGTGATCGCGAGCGTCACCAACTACCTGTCGTTGCCCGATACGAGTGAGGTCACGCTCTGCGTCCTCGCCCACGTCGGCGACCCCTGCACTTGGGTGCATGCGAGCGGGGCCGCTGGGCGTCCGGGGGCTCTCGCGATCGGGACCAGCTGCGGGACGGAGACGTTCGACTTGTACGCGGCGTTCTCGGACTCCGGCCAGCTCGGGCGCTTTCGCTGGACCGACAGCAGCGCAACGGGCGCGTGGGACGGCGCGTTCACCCCCTCCATTCCGAACATCGAAGTAGACGGCAACGGGCTGCAGGCTTGGAGCGTCGGAACCACGTGTCTCGCGGCCGTCGGCGGCACCGACATCACGATGGCGACGGACACCCTGCTTCTTCTGAGCCTCCCGCTAGGCGGTCCCGATCAGTGGACCGACCTGATCGTGAGCTCCCGCCCCAGGTCGCGCGCCCCGCAGACGATCACGAGCGAGATCGGGAATATCGCCCAAGGAGCGCCCGGCGCGAACGTGCTGTGGGTGATCGAGGAGCACAATACCGCGCCGTTCGGGACCCCGCTCTGGCGTTGCGACCTAACCCTGGGAACGCCGCCCACCTGCGCTTGGACGCCGCTCGGCTCGCCGGCCGACGGGCGCGTCGGATTTACGCTCACAGGCACAGCGGACACGGTCTACACGACGGGGCACAATGGCGGAATCGCGGTGTACGTATGGGGCAACGACGGGGCCGAGTGGCAGAACCACTTGACGCTTCGGGCCCCCACCGTCGTCTTGGGCGGGCCGAGCGTTGCCGAGCTCGTTTCCGCCGAGCGCCAGGGCACCGGCACGGTAGTGATCGTTGGAGCCCTGAACGAGCAAGGAGCGGCGCTCGGCGGCGCAACGCCCTTCTCGTGGGTGAGCAACGATGATGGTAGTACCTTCCAGCCCGTCCCTTACCCCGCCCTCGTCGTGGAGCGCCCAGCCCTTTTTCCGCTGGGACTCGGGGACGGCGACGCCAACGTGGTGTTTGATGCTGCAGGCACTGCGTACGCGACCGTCGTGGCAGACGCGGTGGTTTCGCCCTTGGGCCTCTTCCCCGGCTCCGCTCAGATTGCGTCGATGACGAACGCGAGCTCGGCATCGCCGACCTGGGGTCCTGTCTCCGTGATCCGGTCCACTGTCGTGCCGGCAACCTCGACGACTGTTGAACAGTTCTTCATGGATGACAGGCCCTGGCTCGCCGCGAGCCCGACGGACCCAAACGTTCTCTACATGACCTTCGCTAGTCACAATGCGGTGACCGGGGACTTCGAAGGTAGGTTCGCGTACTGTGCCGGCCACGGAGACTGCGCCTTGCCGGGGGCATCGTGGTGTCCGGGAGACGGGGCGGAGTCGAACGCCTACGTCCTGCCATCGCCGTGCACGAGCGCCACGTTTGGTGGGCGCGACGTGGGGTGCTGGGTCGACGTCGATCCTCGCGGGGATATCTGGATTGCCGTGCAGAGTGATCCTGACTGCCGCAGCCAGCCATTCACCGAATCGCTCTCGGATTCGATCGGGTTCCATCGAATGACGCCCCTCCCCACTCGGCATCCGCGTCGCCTTTTTACGTGTCCGACGCCAGCCCAATTCCACGGTCGGTTTGGCCCCGCGAGGGCATGTCTCTATTTCGTGAGGGATGTCGATCCCTCGTTGTGCCTCGACGGCGATCCATCGCCTTGCTATCTTCGCCACTGGGCAAGTCAAATCTCTGTTGCCCACGATCGGCCGGGCGTCGTCGGCGTGGGGGTGGAGGCTTATCGAGACATCGTAACCGGCGGTCCCTGCCGTTCAGTCGCGAGCGGGAACCCCTCGATTGCATGCCGAGCCGATCAGATGTTCGCCTACTTCGACGAGACCGCCGGGCAGTGGTGCGGCGAGACGTGCACGGGAACCCATGCCATCGATCAGAACTCTATGGTCGTGGTGAACCAGGATCCTGGAGGTGCGCTGTTTCTGCCACAACAGGATCACATCGTTCCGGCGATTGTCTCGCTGGACTACCTGCACTTCGGAATGTCGTGGGTGGATTTCCGTACTCCATCGGGTGCGCCCAATGCCACCGCGCTGGCAATCGCCAGTGCAATGATAGACGGGAGCCCGCTGGGCACGACGCACATCTTCGAGCAATATCCCTGGCCCGACTCCGCTGGGGTGTTCAACACTTCCAACCTCGTCTCTTACGGCGACTTCAATCAACCAACCGCAGCCCGGGGGCACACGCACTTCGTAAATACCACGACTCCTTTCTCGACGGGCGCGTCGGTGCCGCTCACGCGGCTGATGTCGCCCTTCACTGCGCAGCCGTGACATGCGAACCCTCTCTTCAGCGAGCCGACTTGCCAACGTGCTGGCGACTCTCGCGCTGCTCGTTCCTGCGTGCTCGGTCTCAGCCGCGCGTGACAGTTCCGTTCCGGATGGTGGAACGGACGGCGATGTGGAGGGCTCCCTCGATGGCGGGTCAGCGTTGCTCGGTGTCGTGTGCCGGTTCACGCCGGACGCCCAGATCCACGGTCCGACGGGCATTGTGAACGCGTGCGGGTCGGAGTGCGCTGCCTTCACGGTTCCGCCTGGCTTTGGGGGGGTCTCGTTTGGTGGTTGCGCTTTCGGCCTCATTTCGGGTGAAGGCGTTTGCACTTCGAGCGGAGGCGGCTGCATCATTGGCTCGAGTGCCGCGGAGTTTCCAGATGGGGGCTCCACATTCCTTCGAAATGGCGGAAACCCGGACGTGACCTATGTGCGAGTCTGTTGCGGGGATGGTCCAGGGTGCAGCTGCGGTGAACTCTGTTGGTCGCCGGACGGCATCGAGGCGCCGCACTGCATCCCAATGCCGCCTCACGATGCGGGGCCCTGACCGCGTCCCGATCAAGAGCGGCGAGCGCGATCGACGAGACGATCGATCAGAGGCCCATGCCACGGCTGGGCGCGGGTCGAGCGACACCGTGCGGGCAAACGTCGTCAGCCCGTCGGGCTCGTCGGCCCCGGCGCCGCGTCGGCCGGCGCGCGGTTCACGCTCATCCAGTCGACCATGAACTGGAACGCGTCCACCAGGTCCGGCCGCTCGGGCATCTGCGCTTGCACGCTGCGCCAGTTCGAGAGCAGCGACTTGTACGCCGCAGACTCGGCGGCCATGCGCGCGCGATCGGCGGCGATGAACCGCAGTTCGAGCGCGCTCGCCTTCTGCCCGAGCTTCTGGCCGCGCCGCGCCATCGACTGCACCTTCTTGCCGCTGATCGGCGCGCGGAACCGCGTGGCGGCGAGCGCATCCGTGAACCGATCGACGATCTCCTCATAGTCGCCGGGCGCCTTCGGCATCCGCTTCACGTCGTCGGCACCGATCGCGGCCTTCGCGCGCGCCGCCCTGCGAGCCGGATGCGCGTTCCTGGACGATCCCTTCGCGTCCTTGCCCGCTTTCGTTCGGATCTTCTTCGATTTCGCCATGGATGTTCCTCCGATATGGCTATCCTGATGGTGGATTCAGAGGTGAGGAGGATGCCACGAAGTTCTTGCCTCGAGTCAAGGCAATCCTGACTCGATTCTAGCTCAGTCTGTCTCGACCGAGGTTTCCGCTGGCTCGCCAAGCGGAGAGCCAGCGGCGAGTGAGACTGGGCGTGGAGCGAGACGGACCGGCGCAGGCTCGACTCAGTGGGGCGGCGCATGCTCGGCTCGCGCCGCTCACGCCGTCGTGGCGCCGCCCCGGTCGATGCGCACCAGGAACGCGACGTGCGGCGCGGCCGTCCGCGTCAGCGTGGTGATCGCGTCGATGGCGGTCGGCGACAAGAAGAACAGGAGCACGTCCTGGTGGCGCGTGCCGGCACCTTGCTCCAACACCAGCGCCCCCGTATGACGCCCGCTCCTCGCGTGGTGCGAGGGGTTTGACAACCGAACGTCGTCGGTCAGCGGTGACTTCGACGGGCCTGTGCCCGCGAAGGATCCGCAGCGCAGCATGCGAAACCGCGTGCTTCGAGGGAAGCCGGTGTAGGGGCGAGAGAATCGCTTCGAGACCGGCGCGGCCCCCGCCACTGTGACCGGGAACTCGAGCCGTCGCGCTCGTTCGATCGCTCTCGATCGATCGAACGGGGGTCACTGGTGCATCTCGCACTGGGAAGACCGACGGCCGGGGATGATCCGGAAGCCAGGAGACCTGCCGAAGACGATTGGGGCGACGTTCGCCGTCGGGGCGACGGAAGCGCGAGCGAGAGCCGTATTGCGGCTCGTCGCAACGATGGAGTGCGTCGCTAAGTCCTCCTCCGCGGGTGAGCGGAGTGTGGGAGGCGTGATGCGTAAGTTCCTCGTTTTGTTTTCGGTTTGTCTGGTCTTTGGTTGTAACGGTACGAGCAATCCGGTCGACGCCGCGAGCGTCGGTGACTCCGGCGGCAACGACGCCAGCGTCGGTGACTCCGGCGGCAACGACGCGAGCGCCAACGACGCTGGGAGCGATGCCGGCCCGATCGCATGCAGCGCGACGACGTGCACGGGCGCGCACGCATGCCTTCGCAACGTCTGCGTCGCGACCTGCGGCGCGGACACCACCGGCTTCGACACGGCGCTCGCGAGCGGGCTCGTCGTCCTCGGCTCGGTCTGCCGTTCGCCCGCGGCGCTCGCGTTCGTCGGCGATCACGCCTACGAGCTGACGAGCGCGACCGTCGGCATGGTGACGACGTTCACGCTCTCGCGCTGGTCGCGCGGCAGCGAGGCGCCGACGGTGACGACCGTGGCCACGGCGACGTACACGGCGGCAGCGGCGGGCACGATGGTGTTCGCGGGCGGCTACGTGGCCGTCTCGGCCGACGAGATGCGCGCGGTGTTCGGGTACACGACGACGCTCGCGGGAGCGGTCGGTGGCGTGTTCGATGTGGCCACGGGGACCGGCGTCGCGACGCAGGTCGCGGCCGACGGGAACTACGACGCGACGTTCGGCGACGCGACGCACTACTTCGTCGACGGCGCGCTCGGCGGGATGCAGGGCCTCTATCGCGCGACGTCCGGGACGGCGACGTTCACCGAGGTCGTCTCGCATCTCGGGGACTTCAGCGGCAGCGTCGAGATCTGGCAGGATCACGGCGTGGCCCTCGCCGGCGGAACCTCGTTCGGCAGCGCATGGGCAGACGGAACGACGACGGGCGATCGCGTGCTCGTGCTCGATCCGGCGGCGCTCGCGAGCGCGACCACGCCCATCGACGGTAGGACGGTGCAGCAGCTCGACATGCCCTCGTCGTTCGAGCTTCTCTCGGGCGGCCGCGCGGCGAGCGTCCACTGGGGCACCTCTGGCGTGGACGCGATCCACGTCCGGACGCTGACGCGTGCGACGAGCGGAACCGTCACCGCCGCCGCGGTGGTGAACCTCACGACGGGTGGTGCGTTCACGAGCGTCGCTGCGGCCGGGAGCGACGTGGCGCTCGGCTTCGAAGGCGGCCTGCTCTTCGTCCACTGACGTGGCGCGCTCGGCGCGCGTGCTCGTGACCTTGCTCGCGATCGCCAGTGCGGTCGTGGCGGGAGGAGCGCGCGCGCAGAGCGAGAGCGAGAGCGAGAGCGAGAGCGTCTATTCGGCGACGGGGGTGGCCGATCGTGGGATTGCGGCGGGGAGCGAGCTCGATCCCACGGCGTCGGCGACCGTCATCTCCATGGACGCGCGGCCTCGCACGGTGGAGGCGCTCGACGAGACGCTCCTCGAAGCGCCGGGCGCGCGCACGCGACGCACGGGTGCGTTCGGGGGATTCACCACGCTCTCGCTGCGCGGGGCGGACGCCGAGCAGACCTCCGTGCTCCTGGGCGAGATTCCCATCGCCTCGCCCGACGGCAGCGCGTTCGATCTCGGCACCATCCCCACGTGGATGCTCTCTCGCGTGGAGGTCTACCGCGGCGGCTCGCCCGTCTGGCTCGGTGGCGGCGCGATCGGCGGCGCGCTGCGGCTCGTCCCGCGCGACGACCCCGGGCAGCACGCATCGGGATCGCTGAGCTACGGCACGTTC
>JAYVCF010000455.1:0-6968 GCA_043750095.1 Deltaproteobacteria bacterium | reverse complement strand
AGCTCCATCATGAGCTGGTAGTTCGAGATGCGGAAGTCGCGGAAGCGACCGAGCCCCGTGCGCGGATCCATCAAGTAGTTGAGGAGCACCCAGCCCTCGGGGTGGAGGATCTCGTCGGCGCTGAAGCGTGCCGCGTCCGCCTTGTCGACCGCGTCCATCATCTCGACGCTGATCGTCGCGAACTTCGCGCGGCCGCCGTAGTAGTCGTAGACCACGCGCGCCGCCGACTCCGCCTTCGGGTCGATGATGTGGTTCGCGGGCTTGCTCGTCACCCGAAGCGTCTCGCTGAGGTGGTGGTCGAATGCGAGGTGGACGCCCTCGACGTAGGGGACGTTGGTGGTGATGTCCCGCGCGGTGACCTCCACCTTCTTGTCCTGCATGTCCTTGGGATGGACGAACTTGATGTCGTCGAGGATGCCGAGCTGCTTGAGCAGCACAGCGCACACGAGCCCGTCGAAGTCGCTCCGCGTCACCAATCGATATTTTTCGGTCACGGTCCCTCGCGAACCGCGATCGGAGCACGCCGCACCCGAGATGGCCAGCGCGCTCGGAATCAGCGTGGGGTCGCGGCGCCCGTGAGCGCGACGGTGCTGGCCGAGTAGCCCTGCACCATGACGTGGACGGGTGCCGACGTCGCGAGCACGATCTGGCAGGTCTCGTTGGCATCCGAGCGGTAGGGGCGGCAGTCGTACGTCGTCGCGCTGGGCGCGCTACCGATGCGGACGTAGAGGTCGGCGTCGCCGCTGCCCGTGATGGCGAACGTGTAGCGACCGGCCGGCAGCGAGGGCGTCTCGAACCGACGCTCGGCGCCACGCGCCAAAGTCACGCTCTCACGAAGGCCGCTCCAGGTCGTCACCGGAGTCACGCCGCCGCCGGGCGTGAACGTGTTGTCCTGCTCGCCGCTGACGACGACGACCTGCGAGCGGTCCACGTCCGCGAAGATCTGTTCGTAGGTGCGGGGCGCCGCGTAGCTCATGAGGCCGTTGATCAGCGCGATCGTCGCCGTCGGCATGGAGCGGAAGTACGCCGGCATCGCGTTCATCACGATGTCCATGTGGCGCGTGCCCGTCGGATCGTCGGGGTTCACCGCGGCGTGCGCGTCCCAGAGCGCGCGGTCGACGTAGGTGTACGTGTCGCAGCCGTTCATGAACGTGATCGCGTACTGCCCGGCCACCCAGTGGCCCTTGCTGGCGAGCGCTCGGATGTTCGCGCCGAGGCCGGCGTGGCCGTTGTAGACGATGAGGTCGGCGCGCGTGGACAGCGTCCCGAAGCGGGCGTCGAAGCTGGGGCCGGCCGTGCGTACGTTGTCGACGAGCAGCGCGACGATCTCGATGCTGTGACCCGAGTCGAGCGTGGCGCGGAACGTCACGTCGGGCATCGCCACACCGGGATCGCGCGTGAGCGTGGCCGGGACCGTGGTCGGATGACGCGTCGCGAGCAGCGTGCTCACCGCGCGGAGGAACTGGTTGTACCCGTCGATCCCCGCGTCGCTCGACGTCGTCGCGCCGTCCTCGAATTTGCCGAACACGGCGACGACCCGCAGCGTGCCGTCGGACCAGACCCGATCGTACTCGGGGAAGCGGCCGGTCGTTCCCACGTCGCTCACCGTGACGCCCGCAACCGTCGTGACGACGTCGGCCGGCGCGAGCACGCAGCCGGATCGCGAGGGCCGGTAGTAGTACCAGAACGATCCGCTCGTCACGTCGTGCGCGCCGGTGTCGGCACACGTATGCGAGTAGGTCGACGTGAAGCGCTCGAAGCCGGCGCTCGACACGTCGCGCGGGAGACGCAACGTCAGCTCGGTCGGCAGGGTCGCTCGGCGTCCGTACGCCATGGGCAGCACGGCGCTGTAGAGGATGCGATAGCGCGAGCCCACGCGCTCGACGCGCACGTCGGTCAGCTGAACGGCGTCGAGGCGGGCGACGCCGCGCTCTCCGTTGACGAGGCCGATCATGTAGAAGAGCTGGCTCTGGATCTGCTGCTGGGGATTCCAGCTCGAGTCGGTGACGAGCTCGCCGTCGAACGCGAGGTCGAGGAACACCGCTTGGGCCGAGCTGTCCGCCGCGCCCTCGGCGCCCTCCCCCTTGGCATATGGAATCTCGTCGCCGGCCGGGAGCACGGTGACGCAGCCCGAGAGCGCGAGGAGGACGAGGGACGTAGTGGAGAGTGCTCGCATGAGCCGTATAGAGCAGCACGCGTGCCACGCGGGAGGCTCCAGATTCCGCACGAATTCCGTCGAATCGCGCAGCGCGACTCAGCGAGACGCCGGCTACGGGATCGGCCACCGCCACCCCGAAGTGCGGCCGCTCGCGTTCCGCCTCCGGAGCCGTGGCACCCGCCGCCGACCGCGGCCGAGGCGGTTCACTCCGGTCCGCGGCCTCGGTGGCGACCGCGATCCTCGTGCACACGGACCGAGAGGCCCGGCGGCGTCACCGTCACGCTCGGGGGCGAGGGCGGGCGCACCACGACGACCGGCGGCGGGGGCGGCGCCGTCACGACGACGCCCGGAGCCGCGGGGGCCACGACCACCACGCGAGGCGGCGGCGTCACGTACACGGGCTCGGGCGCGCGAGCCACGACGACCACCCGCGGTGACTCGACGTAGACCGGCTGGGGCTCGGCGACGGTGACGACGGCGCTCGTGCGGTACTCGCCTCGCACCGTGCCCCTCGCGTAGTAGGGCGTGCACGACGAAACGAGACCGGCGAGCCCGACGATCGCGACGCTCGTCACGCGCACGCGGCTGTACTGGAGCGTCCGAAGACGCGAAACGGGATGATGCATTGGGTTCCTCGTGCCTGATAGAGCAAGAGGGGAACCAACGCCGGTGAGGCGTTCGCGTGGGGATCAACCCAGCCCACGACGGCCGGCACGCGACACCGTGCGACACGCGTGACAATTTCGGCGCCGAGATGACGTACCCCACGCCGCAGACCACCCTGCGCTCGACGCGTCCGCGCGAGGTGCGAGGGGATGGCCAGTCCTCGTTGGCGTACGCTGTGTTGCATCCCGCCACGTCGGCGGCTCGGAGGCACGATGAGATCAGTTCGTTCGCTTGCGCTCGTGGCGTCGGTCTCCGCGGTCTCCGCCCTGTCCGTCGGCTGCATGCGCGTGCCGCGCGTCGTGTACGTGGACACGCAGGTGCCGGTCGAGACGACCCAGGCCACGCCGCCGCCCGAGCCGGTGCAGACGCCGCCACCGCCCGCCCAGGCGTCGTTCCAGATCGAGCTGCAGGCCGGTGTCACCTCGCTCGGCGTGCAGTGCACGCAGGGCGCGCCCGAAGCGTGCAACGGCCTCGACGACAACTGCGATGGTCGCATCGACGAGGGCTGCGGCTGGCAGAGCGGCGCGGTGCAGATCACGCTGGCCTGGAACACCGGGGCCGACATCGATCTCTACGTGACGGACCCGTCGGGCTTCGAGATCAGCTACGCGAACCGCGAGTCGCCCACGGGCGGCATCCTCGATCACGACGCGCGCGGCGCGTGCGTCGACGGCACGGGCACCATCGAGAACGTGTACTGGTCCACGCCGCAGCCGCCGCGGGGCCGCTACTACGTCGAGGTGCACTACTGGGGCGACTGCGGCGTCGCCGGCATCACGCCTGCGCAGGTCTCGATCGCGGTCGGCGGTCAGATCGTGGGCGTCTACAACCTAGAACTCCGGCCTGGCGAGCGACTCCCCGTCGCCGTTCTCCCGCTCTGACTCCTCGTTCGTCGGCTCCTCGTTCGTTTGACTCCTCGTTCGTTTGGCCGAGATCCGCGCGTCGTGTAGCGTGTCGCCGCGCTCGTGCCCTCCACCGCTCCCCCCGCCCCCGTCCCCGCTGACGGCATCCTGCGCTTCGTGCCCGCGCTCGCCGCGCTGCGCACCTACGACGTCGCCACCGCGCGGGCCGACGTTCTCGCCGGCCTCTCCGTCGCAGCGATCGCGGTTCCGCAGGCGATGGCGTACGCGAGCATCATCGACGTGCCCCCCGAGTACGGGCTCTACACCGCGATCGTGACCACGCTGATCGGCGCGCTCCTCGACTCGTCGCGCCAGCTCGTGCACGGCCCCACGAACGCGATGTCGATCGCCACGCTGAGCGCCGTCGCGATGTTCGCACCGGCGGATCGGATCGGCGTGGCGATCCTGCTCGCGTTCATGATGGGCGTGCTCCAGGTCGCGATCAGCCTGCTGCGCCTGGGCGACCTCACGCGCTACGTGTCGCACTCGGTCATCGTGGGCTTCACCGCGGGAGCGAGCGTGCTGCTCGTGCTCGATCAGGCGAAGAACCTGCTGGGGATGCCGGCGCGCGGCGGCCCGCACGATCACTTCCTCGAGCGCTTCTGGCTCACCCTCAGCGAGGGCACGGTGCACGTACCTACGCTGCTCGTCGGGCTCGCGTCCGTCGTGGCCGTGTTCGTGCTGCGCGCCGGCAAGCGCGCGCTCGGCTGGACGCTTTTTCCGGAGTTCCTCGTCGTCGTCGTCGGAGCAGGAGTCGCGACGTACGCGCTCGACCTCGAGGCCCAAGGGGTCCGCGTCGTAGGCGACATCCCCGCGTCGCTGCCGCGGCCGAGCCTGCCCGACTTCGACTGGGCCCAGATGCGAGAGCTCGCGGGCAGTGCGCTCGCGCTCGCGCTGCTCGGCCTCTTGGAAGCGATCGCGATGGCGAAGTCGATCGCGGCCGTCACGCGGCAGAAGCTCGACATGAACCAGCAGTGCCTGAGCGACGGAGCTGCCAACGTGATCGGAAGCTTCTTCCAGTGCATCCCCGGCTCGGGCTCGCTCACGCGATCGGCGCTCAACCAGCAAGCGGGCGCGCGCACGCAGTGGGCCAGCGTCGTGTCCGCGCTCGCCGTCGCGCTGACGATGGTTCTCTTCGCGCCCTACGCGCGCTTCATCCCACGCTCGGCGCTCGCTGCGCTCTTGATGGTGACGGCGACGCGGATGATCAGCGTGCGCGACCTGCGCTACCACCTGCGCGTCTCACGCTTCGACGCGGTGATCGTCGCGGTCACGGCCATCTCCGCCGTCGCCATCTCGATCGAGTTCTGCGTGCTCGTCGGTGTCGTCTTCTCGTTCCTGCTCGCCGTTCCGCGCATGGGCCAGATGCTCCTCACCGAGTTCGTGACGACCGAGGGCGGCATCGTGCACGAGCGCCTGGCCGAGGACGCGGTCTGCGATCGGGTGCTGATCTTCGGCCTCGAGGGCGAGATGTTCTTCGGGTCCGCGGCGAGCCTCGACGCCCACCTCGAAGCGATCGAGGCTCGCGTGGTGCCCGAGACACGGGTCGTCGTGTTGCGGATGAAGCGCGCGCGAAACCCCGACGCGGTCGGCATGTTGCTGCTCGACGGCTTCGTCGAGCGCCTCGGCGCGCGCGACGTGCAGGTGATCCTCGCGGGCGTGAGGCGCGAAACGAACGAGGTGCTCGAGCGCACGGGCCTCGCGCGCCGCCTGGGCGCAGGCCGGATCTTCCTCGAAGCGCCCGTGCGCTTCACCGGCACGATGCTCGCGGTGCGACAGGGATGCGAGATCGCGGGCGAGCGCTGCGCCACGTGCCCGAACCGGAAGCCGGCGGACTGAAGCGCGCGCTCGGGGCGGCGAGGATTCGGCCGACCCCAAGCCTGCGCCGCGTGCGAGGGTCCGACCGCGATGCTCTCGCGCCCGTCTTTCGCCATCGGCTTCTTTCTCTGGCTCGCGTCCTGCTCGTGCGGCGCCCCGAGCACGCCGGTGCCGAGCGCGCTGCCAGCGCCGCCGACTCCCGTGACGCCCACCTTCGAGGTGCACGAGTGGGGTCTGGTCCGCGGCACGCTGAGTGATCACCTGATGATCTCCGGGCCGCACGCGCCCGAGCCGGTCGTCGTGATGACGAAGCCGGTGCTCTACTTCCATCGAGACGCCGCGCGCGATGGTGAGGAGGCGCTCGTGGTCGACGTCGACGTGGAGATCCACGATGGCCGCGTCGTCGAGCGATGGCCCGGACCCGCGAGCACGGGCGCGAGCGTCTCGTGGCACGGCGTGGTGGTAGAGGAGGGGAGCTGCCACGGCAGCCGCTATCCCACGCTGGCCGAAGAACCTTGCTCGCTCCTGAGCGATGGCTGCGAGGCAGCGACGCTCGCGAGCGTGGAGACGGCCGACTCCGACTGCCTCCGCTGGCCACCGCCGCCCGGCGACGAGGGACCGACCGAGGTCTGGAACCACCTCTTCTATCGAGGCGAGCGCATGACCGCGCCGAGCCTCCCGCTGCGGCTCGAGCCTCAGCCCGACGGCACGCTGCGCGTCACTGCGACGGGGACCGATCCGGTCCTCGGTCGCTTCGTCCGCGTGCGCCGCTCGAACGGTATGACGGGTGTGTCGGACGCGGCGGAGATCGCGTCACCGCCCGCGCCGGGACAGAGCCTGACGATCGCGGCGCCGACCGGGACGCTGGCGAGCGCGGCGGAGGCCCTCGCGGAATCACTGCGCGCGTCGGGCCTGACGGAAGAAGAGGTATCCGCGTTCCGGCGCTCGTGGGACGAGGCGCTCTTCGGTCCGACGGCGATCGCCACGCGCGCGCCGGGTGCGACGGCGACGATCACGACCACGCCCGTCGTCACGGTTGCGCCGCAGCCGGTGGTGACGAATTCGGTGATCTACGTGCTGCCCCTGACGAGCGCGGATGCCCTCGCCACCTTGCGCATCTCGCCTGCTCCCACCGCGCTGCGCCGCGCGATCGTGATCTGGCTCGACGAGGCGAGCGCGCCCTGATCACGCCCGCAGCCGCTTCAGAGATAGAAGCAGGCCACGTCCCCTTCGCTTCCGGACACCTCGACGCGCGCGACGACGTCGCGAAGCGCGCTATGAAGTCTCCGTGGTCTCGCATTGATGTCGGGGAGAGCGGCTCGTGCGCCCTCGTGGTTGTTCGCCCTGACGGCGATCACCGCCTGTAGCAACGACGGCCGCGCGGCTCAGCGCGACAGCGGCGTGGATGCCGCGATCGCCCATGA
>JAYVCF010000454.1:0-6928 GCA_043750095.1 Deltaproteobacteria bacterium | reverse complement strand
GACGTCACGCTCCGCGTCACGCCGGATCCCAACGCGCCGCCCGAGACGATCGGGGATCTCCAGCTCGTGCTACCGGAGGCCCCTGCGGTGGTGCGCATCGATGACGAACCGGCGATCGGGAACACGATCCGCGTTCGCATCGGGCCGCATCGAATCACGATCGAGGTGTCGGGGCGCGAGCCGTGGACGAGCGAGGTGAGGGTCGATGCGAGCGCGGCGCTGCAGCTCGCTCCGCCGCTCTTGTGGACGCCAGCGCAACGGGCAGCGCGGACGAGCGCCGCGGACACTCAGCGTGCGGCGGGCATCGGGCTCAGCTTCTCGGCGGCAGCGCTGCTCGTGATCGGCGTGCCGCTCACGATCTGGAACGAGCTCGAGATCACCCACACCGATGCACGCATCGTCACGTGGAACCGGGAGTACACGGCCAACTGCACGACCTTCGTTCCGGCGACCTGTACGCCTCTTCGCGCGGAGGGAGCGTCGCTCGAGGCGTCGCGCAACACTCAGGACACCTTCCGTTGGATCTCGCTCACCACCACGGTGCTCGGTGCGGCCGCCCTCGGTGTAGGCCTGATTCTCTGGGCCACGACGCCGACGACCGCAGAGATCGATGCCGCCGCGCACGCGTCGCTTCGCCTGACTCCCGGCGGCCTCGCGCTCGACGGAACGTTCTGACGCCGCGTGTAAGCGGTCGTCCGAGATCGAGCGCGAGAGTGGTCGACACACGCACACACGGCGCGATCCGACGCGCGTACAAACTTGCAGACGATCTCCGAAATCGCTGCTCACGCCACGTTTCCGCTTTCACGCGCGTCGCGAGTCCTCATACTGAGTGAGCCTGCTTCTTCGACCTTCGAGGTTCGTCAGGAGGAGCTAGGTTCCTGCAGAGGGTTCCTGCAGAGGGTTCCTGCAGAGCTAGTCCTCGGAAGAGTTGATCACGATGCGAGAGCGCGCGCTCGGCCCCTACCGTTTGCTACGCCGGATCGCCACCGGCGGAATGGCGGAGGTGTACGAAGCGCGACGCACCGGTCCCTCGGGGTGGCAGCGACGCGTCGCCGTGAAATGCATCCTGCCGCAGCACGCGAAGGATGCCGACTTCGTCGAGATGTTCGTCGACGAGGCGCGGCTCGCCGCGCGGCTCGAGCATCCGTCGATCGTGAGCGTGCACGACTTCGGCGAGATCGAGGGAACGCTCTACATCGCGATGGAGCTCGTCGACGGAACGAACGTCGGACGACTGATTCGCTCCGCCACCGCGGCCAACGAGCGCGTGCCGCTGGCGGCGCTCCTCGAGGTCGGCGCGGAAGCGGCCGCGGCGCTCGCCTACGCGCACGAGCTCCACGACGACGACGACCGCCCCCTCGGCATCGTGCATCGCGACGTGTCGCCGGCGAACCTCCTGCTCACACGCCGCGGTGAGGTGAAGCTCGCCGACTTCGGCATCGCGCGCTTCTCGGAAGCTGCGCATCGCACCGACGAAGGGCACGTGCGCGGCAAGCTCGGCTACATGTCGCCCGAGCAGGTGACCGGACAGAAGGTCGACGGTCGCAGCGACGTGTTCACGCTCGCGACGGTGCTCGCGGAGATGCGCCTCGGCGAGCCGCTCTTCGGCCAGGGCACGGACCTCGAGATCCTCGTGCGCATCCGCAACGCCGACCTCGGCATGCTCTCGTCCGCCGATCCCACGCGCATGCCCTCCGATCTGCGCGAGGTGCTCGTGCACGCGCTCGCGCGCAAGCCGGCGGATCGCCCGGACGCGCGCGCGTTCGCCTTCGCGCTCACGGCCCTCTCGCATCGACGCAGGCTCTTCGGCCGCGGCCGGGGCGAGCTCGCGCAGCTACTCGAGCGCCTCGAGCTCGCGCCCTGCGATCCCGACAGCGCTCCCGCGCGCGATCCAGTGGCGCGACCGACCGGTGTCGTCGACACGAACGCGAGCGCACGCCGCGAGCCGGGGAGCGACGAGCTCCTCGCGAAGCTCGCCGGCGAGCACGCGACGCAGTACGAGATCGCCAGCACCGACGGAGTCCTCGCGGGCCCGTACTCGTTCGCGGAGATCGTGCGCAAGATCATCGGCGGCGAGATCAAGCCAGGCCTCGAGGTGCGTCGCGAAGGCGATGGCCTCGGCGCCCCCGAGCTCGATCGCTATCTGCGATCCCCCGCGCGTCGCTGGGAAGAGGCCGAGCTCGCGCACGCGACGATAGGCACCATCGAGCCCGGCACGGTGCTCGCGCTGGTGAACCGCGTGGTCGGCAAGCGCCGCACCGGGATGCTGCGGCTCGACGAAGAGCGGCCGGACGGCAGCGCGAAGCGCAAGAAGATCTACTTCGTCGACGGCAAGCCCGAGTTCGCGTCGTCCACGATCCGCGAGGAGCTGCTGGGCGAGTACCTCGTGCGCAACGGGACCTGCATGCGCATGGAGATCGACATGGCGCTCGCCGTGCTGCCCAAGTTCGGCGGCCGGCTCGGCGACGCGCTCGTGAGCCTGGGCGTGATGCGGCCCGCGCAGCTCTTCACGGCGGTGCGCGGACAGGTGCGCGATCGCTACCTCGAGGCCCTGCGCTGGGAGCGCGGTCGATGGGCCTTCGTTCCCAACGCGCGCAGCAACGAAGAGGCCTATCCGATCGAGATGGGCGGCCTCGAGCTGGTTCGCGACGGCGTGATCTCGACGGCACTGCCAACGATCGAGGGTGCGCTCGGATCGCTCGGGCAGTCGGTGCTCGTTCCCGCGGATCGTCCGCTCCTCACGCTCGGCGCGTATGCGGTGCCCGAGACCTGGGAGCGCACGTTCGCGAGCGTCCGCGGGCCGCGATCGGTCGAGCGCTGGCGCGATGCTGCAGAGCGAACGGCGCGTGTCCCCGCCGACGACGTCTCGCGCGCGATCTTCTTCGGCCTCGTGTCCGAGCTCGTCCGCGCCGCGTAGTCCTCGTCCTCGTCAGAGCATGGGCGACAAGAGGCGCGCGACCGCCTCCGCCGCGCGTCGGAGAAACGGCTCGCGCCTCAGCTCCTTGTTCTTCACGGGACGCGCCCCTTCGAGGTCGCGCTCGAACGCGCGCGCGAGCTCGGCGTTGGTCTCCGTGCCGTACACGGCGGCGACGACCTCGAAGTTCAGGCGGAAGCTGCGGTTGTCGAGGTTCGCGCTTCCGATGATCGAGAGGTCGTCGTCGACGAGGCAGGTCTTGGCGTGGAGAAAGCGCGGTGTGTACTCGAGGATCTGCACGCCCACGGTCAGCAGATCCGGAAAGTACGAGCGCGCCGCGAGATCGACGATCACGTTGTCGCCGTGCTCGGGAACGATCAGGCGCACGTCCACGCCCCGCAGCGCCGCGGACACCAGCGCTTCGCTGATCGCCTCGTCGGGGACGAAGTACGGCGTCTCGAGCCAGACGCGCTCACGCGCCGAGGTGATCGCCGCGAAGTAGAGCTTCTGGATCGCGAAGGTGCTCTGGTCGGGCCCCGACGCCACGAACTGGACGAAGTGATCGCCGCACGTGGTCGGCGGCACGACGTAGCGATCTCCGCTCGGCGGAAGGTGCTCGGTCGCGAAGTACCAGTCCTCGAGAAAGATGCGCGCGAGGGCCCGGACGGCGCTGCCCTCGACCCGCACGTGCGTGTCGCGCCAGTGCTTCTCGTCGGTCGCGCTGCTGTGACAGTCCGCGACGTTCATGCCGCCGGTGAAGCCGACGACGCCGTCGACCACGACGATCTTGCGATGACTACGGAAGTTCGCGAGGCTCGGGCCGAGGCGGCGCGCGGCGACGGGGTTGAACCAAGAGATCTCGCCCCCGGCGTCCACCAGCGGTGCGAAATAGCGCGAGCGCAGGCCGTGCGAGCCGACGGAGTCGATGAGCAGCCGCACCTCCACGCCACGCTTGGCGCACGCGACGAGCCGATCTCGCAGGGCGTCTCCGACCTTGCCGGGCTCGTAGATGTAGTACTCGACGTGGACGTGGTGCGAAGCGGCCTCGAGCGCCGCGAAGAGCGCCGCGTACGCGTCCTTGCCGTCGAAATAGAGGTCCACCGACGTGGCCCGGAGAGGCGGCGCCTCGCCCGCGCCCACCACGAGCCGCGCGAGCTGTCCCCGCGCGATCGGGTGCGTGGACTCCTCGCTCATCGAGACGACCGCGTGCTGGAGCAGCCTCGAGCCGGCCGCGCGCCTCAGCTTTCGCCGCTTCAGACGCCGCGGGCCGAAGAAGAAATAGATCGCGAGCCCGAGAAGCGGCAGCCACGCGAGCATGGCGATCCAGGCGATCGTGGCCACGGGCGAGCGCCGCTCGAGCACGATGCCCAGCGCCATGACGACGACCCACACGACCTCGGCGATCGTCGCGATCGTCCACCAGCTCATGAGCGGCTAACGAACCGCCAGCAGCTCGATGTCGAACACCAGCGTCGAGTCGGGCGGAATGACCGGCGGAAAGCCGCGCGCGCCATAGGCCATGTCGGGCGGGATGGTGAGGGTGCGACGTCCGCCGACCTTCATGCCCGCGACGCCTTCGTCCCAGCCGCGGATCACCTGTCCGGCGCCGAGCACGAAGTCGAAGGGCTCGTTGCGGTCGCGCGAGGAGTCGAACTTCGTGCCGTTCGTCAGCGTGCCGGTGTAGTGCACGCTGACGCGCTTCTTCGCGACGGCCTCGGTGCCCTGGCCCACGACGAGATCTTTTTTCTCCAGCATCGGCGTGCCTTACCTTTTTTTTCCGCGCGATGGAAGGGCCGTGCTCACGCTGCGCTATCCTCGGCCGCGTGATGCGGCGCTGTTCTACTGCTTCCGAGAATCTCGGGCGCCCGCGCTACGCGATCGCGATCGCACTCTTCGGCGGCGGCTGCTGTCTCGCGCCGATGGGCGAGCCTGTGCCCGTGCCCACCGTCGTGGCGGCGCCCACTTCTGCGTCGGTGGAGCCCGCGTGCCTCGGGCTCTGCGAGCGCATCGCCGGATGTGATCGCGACGAGGGTCGCGTGCCGGGCGCCCCCGACTGTCCGCTGAGCTGCGCGGCGGGCGGCGTCTACGCCTCACTCGATCGCGACGGGCTCGCGTGCGCCGGGCAACCGAGTTGCCAGGCGGTGCGTCAGTGCGCTGCGCCCGAGCTCGCGATGGCCTTGCTCGGCTCGATGGCGACGGCGACTCCGACCAGCACGCCGCCCGACTGGCCGGAGGGCTTTCCGGCCGTGCCCGGCGGAGCTCCGCGCGCGGCGCCGACGATGGGCCCGGTGCGCGTGGCGTTGATCGCGTATCCGAGCCGTGACGTGAACACCACGGATCGCGCGTATCGCGATGCGCTCGCCGCCGCGGGCTGGACTGTCGAAGACGCGCCCGCCGACGCCGAGGCGCACCGCTTCGTCGCCGCCCACGAGAGCGAGAGCGTGTCGGTCTCGATCTATCGTGACGGAAGCGACACGATCGTGCAGACGATGCAGCTCGAAGCGCTGATGGGACACGGCGGCTCGTGAACTGGCGAACGGAGAGACAGGCGATGACGAAGACCAAGGTGGCGGTCGTGCAGATGACGTCGGGCCCCGACGTCGAGAAGAACCTCGCTGCGGTCGAGCGGATCGTGGGCGAGGCGGCCGACGACGGCGCGAAGGTCATCGTGGTGCCCGAGTGCTTCGCGTACCTCGGGCCCGAGAAGGGCAAGCTCGCGATCGCGGAGCCACTGCCCGAGGGCGGCCCGATCCTGACGCGCATGAAGGCGCTCGCGCTGCGAACCGGCGCAGAGCTGGTGCTGGGCGGGTTCTACGAGCGGGGCGTGAGCGCGGACAAGTCGAAGAACGCGTGCGTGCATCTCGATGGGACGGGCACCGTTCGCGCGGTCTATCGGAAGATCCATCTCTTCGACGTCGATCTCCCCGACGGAACGAAGCTCGAAGAGTCGGCGACGGTCGAGCCAGGCCGCGAGGTCGTCGTGACCGACACCGCGTTCGGAAAGCTCGGGCTCAGCGTCTGCTACGACGTGCGCTTCCCCGAGCTCTATCGCGCGCTGGTCGATCGCGGCGCGATCGCCATGGCCATCCCCGCGGCCTTCACACTCACCACCGGCAAGGATCACTGGCACGTGCTCCTGCGCGCGCGGGCGATCGAGTCGCAGTCGTACGTGCTCGCGGCGGCCCAGACCGGGCACCACCACGGCGAGCGGCGCAGCTACGGCCACGCGCTCATCGCCGATCCCTGGGGCGTCGTGCTCGCCGAGTGCGGCGAAGGCGAGGGGTTCGCGTCGGCGTGGATCGATCCGAGCGTGATCGCGCGCATTCGAACGAGCCTACCGAGCCTGAAGCACCGCGTGCTCGATCGCTGATCTCGACCGGAGTCGTCCGCGGATCACATCAAGCAGTGCCCCGTCGCGTCGGGCGATGTGTCGTTGGCCGCGTTGCACTCGCGGAACGTGGGCGCCGCCGTCGGGTTGTTGATGCGCGCGCGATAGGTCGCCATGGGATTGGCGCCGCTCGGCAGCGCGAGCGTGAGCTGGGTGAGCGCGCCTGGGAAGACCGAGCTCGTGCTCGTGGCGCTGCCGAGCGCGACCTCGCCCGCGGCGTCCACCCGGAAGAAGTCGACATGCACTCCCGGTGGAAGGATCGCGGCGCCGACGTTCCGCAGGCTCGCGATGAGCTGGACCGGATCCGTGCAGCGCACCTCGAGCACGAGCGTGGCGTCGGCCGCGTCGAACACGCCGCTCTCCTGCACGTTCTGTCGGAAGTTGTTCAGCCACGGGAGCGTCCAGTTGGCGATCTCGTGCGTCGGGATCGCGCCGTAGCCCTCGCCCGCCGCGCAGGCACCGTCGCCCGCCGCGCAGGCACCGTCGCCCGGCACGCAGATGTTGGTGACGTGGTAGCTGTGCTCGTTCCAGACGCCGCGCGTGCCCACCCACGTGCGCGCCGAGTCACGCAGAACGCGGATTCCCCGCCATGCAGTCTGACCGGGCGGTGGCGCCCACGCGGG
>JAYVCF010000453.1:0-11118 GCA_043750095.1 Deltaproteobacteria bacterium | reverse complement strand
GGTTGCACCGCCGAGCCATCCTCCGTCATCGCGGAACCCGCCGCGGTCGCCACAGCCGATCCATCGCCACCCGAGTGCGAGATCGATGAAGCGCTCTGCGGCCCGCGCTGCGTTCGCATCACCACCGACGTGCGGCACTGTGGTGCGTGCGGGTATGCATGCGCGTCCGACATGAGCTGCCTGCTCGGGCACTGCGTGGTGGGCACGCCGTCGGGCGATCCCCTACGCCCGCGCGCCGTGCTGCGCTGCCGGCCGGATCGCGCCGCGTGCGGCGAGACCTGTGTCGATCTCGCCACGAGCCGCGTGCACTGCGGAGCCTGCGGCTCGGCGTGCGCGGGCAGCTGTGTCGGCGGGGCCTGCGTGCCGGGCGGCGTCTGATCCCGAGAGCTCGCGACAAACCTTTCGATCGGAGGAGTGCGCCATGCGAAGCTTGCTCTTGGCAGCCATGATGATCGTGACAATGGCTCCGGTTGCACAGGCACAAGGCCTCGGCCTCGCGCCACCGGTAAACACGTTCTCGATCTCGTACTTCGGTCACATGGAGGTCGTGACCGACGGCGCGACCTCCGACGTGTGGGCGCTCGAGGACACGGGGCTCGAGGTCGCGCACCACTCGGCAACGGGCCCTGGTCCCTGGACTCCCGTGCCGAACCGTGTTCGCGACGGCGGACCGATCCCGCGACGTGTGGCGGTGGGGTTCTTCCCGCAGACGGGGCTCGCGGCCTTCGATCCCGCGCCTGGTCCTGGACGCGGACCGGGTGGAGCGCGCGTCTATGCTGTCTCCGTGCCAGCACCGAGGGTGCCGTCGCTCGCGGAGGCACAGCTCTGGGAGTTCAACACCAGCACTGCGACGTGGCGCTCGCTCTCGCACTATCCGGGCGTGTCGTTCGGCAGCTCGCCGGCGATCTCGGCCGCCCTGATCGGCGGCGTGCGGGCATGGATCGCGGTTCGGGCGAGCAACGGCCACGTGTACACGTGCGACTACCTCGATCTCGACAGCCCAGCGTGCCACTGGACCGATCTCGATCCGAGCGGCACGCACCTCGCCGCGACGAGCAGCGATGTCGCCATCGTCGACGGCTTACACGGGCCTCACATCCTGACGGTCCGCGCGACCGGCATCGCGGAGATATACGAGTACGCGACGCGGCAGTGGCATGACCTACCGGTTCCGCGTACCGAGTGGCTCGTGACGCCAGGCGGCATCGCGGCGCTCTCGCTCAGCACGCCTGGCAACCGCGAGATCCGGCTCGTCGCAGGCGGCCACGTCAACGGTGGCCAAGGGAACGACAGCCTGTTCGTCGCGACGACTCGCAACGGCACCGACTGGGTGTGGGAGGAGATGCTCGCGCCCGGAGACGGGCCCTTCTTCTACCGCACCGTCGTGCGCAACACGGTCGACATCGCGGCTCGGAACATCTCGCGGTCGGGCCGACCGAACTACGATGTTGCCGTCTACGCGGACGCGTTCGGGCCGGAAGGTCAAGTCTTCATCCCGTGCCTTCTACCGAGTCGCTTCGGCGTCGTGGACGGCGTGCGTTCGTGTGTGAGCGACGTGAGCGACGGCGCGCTCAGGACCATGCCCCTTCCCGCCGACCTCGATCCCCAGACGAGCTTCCTCGGCTTCAGCGTCGCTGGCGTCGTGCTGCCGCCGGGGCAGTTCGGGATCAGCAGCTTCCGCGGATTCACGACGGGGATCCTCGCGCGCGTGGGATACGTCTACCAGTTCGACTCGACCGCGGATGGACTCGACCAACCCATCTGGAGCAACCTGCTTACGCCACGTAACCCCATCGTTACGCTACCCGGCGGTCAGCAGGAGTTCAGCGGCGACGAGTTCTTCGGGACCGTCGCGCTGATGGATACATTCGGCACCGTGTGGCGCTCGCTAGACGACGGCAACACCTGGCCATCGACCACCCAGCCTCTACCGTTTGGCGTGCAGATACCAGCGAGTCTTGGCGGAAGCCGCCTACCCAGGGCATGTGGCGACACGAACCTGGGGTACGACTCCGCTGGCAACCTCTACATAACGAGCCTTGCAAACTCCTTCTTTGGGCTGACGACGCAATGTCGCTCCTCGATCGGCCAGCGAGATAGCTTCGCCGATTCTATCTTGATCGCCCGGGTTCCTGCGGGCTCGCCTCTCGGCACGCCGACAACGCCACTGGCCATCCCGTCCACGAGGCTGGTGATTCCGCCGGGGTGCACGCCGACGCTGACCAACAACTGCGCCCCCATGGACCGTCCATGGCTCGCTGTTCGTCATGACGTCCCGGATTTCGTGTTCCTAACATGGACTGCCAACCAGTTAGGCCACCTCGCGTACTGCATGGGGAGCGACTGTTCAGCACCCACCTCGAATTGGTGCCCCACCCAACCGGTGAGCGCAGTGGGCCCTCCCGGAGAGGGACCTGCGCCGCCGTTCGCGTTGCCCAGCACGTGCGCTGGTCTGGGCTGCGCGATCGCACAGGCGGGCGATAACAACGTATGGATTGCGGTCGACGGAGACACCGCGTGCACCGACGGCCTCGGGGCATACGCCGTGGGCTTCCGACAGATCCTGAATCTTCCCCTGTTGGACAACACATGTGCTGTCGTTCCGCTGCTCTCCGTACCGGAGTGCATCTACTTCACGGCCGGACCCCTGATGGGCCAGACCCAGCTTGTCCAGACGCCCGGCCCCACGCCAGGCACCGCGCTCAACCCAGGCCTCAACGCGCGGTGGGGTATCTCGCTCGTAGGCGCCCCCGACACTGGTGACATTCTCTTCGCCGCTCCGGCCGGTGTAAACCTGACCACCGGAGCCCCGTGCGGACCCGCGACCACTGACCCGAACTGCCGGATTGACGTGCTGCTCTTGCGGCGAGACGCGGCAACGCGGCGCTGGTGCGGCAGGACCGACGCATGCGAGTCCGCGCCGTTCGCCGCCGATCACCGGTTCTCGGCGAACGGTGATCCTATGAGCCAACAACAAGATCACGGCCTTCCCGTCGCTGCATTCTATGCGTACGGCCAGGCGAGCGCGTACTGGATGGACTTCCGTCCCTCGCCCCTCGTGCCGACGCCTACCTCACCAACTCGGCACGATGACACGCTGTATTACAATGCTCGCCGCCTCACCCGTTACGGTTCCGGCGACACGATCGTGGCCTCCGCCGAGGTGCTCAACTGGCCCCAGGCTCTCGGCGTTCCGGTCCTCTACCAGGTGGCCCCGAAATCCTACCTGGACGTCGACTCGATGGCGACCGAGGCACTGCACAGCCACGAGGCCCACTTCTTCTACTCGACCGGTCAGGTTGTGACCATCCTGTCATCGCCGCGGGATCCGCCGCGATGAGTCGAACCCCGTCGAGTATGGGGTCGACGAGGCTGCTTTGGGTCGCGTCGTTCGTCGCATCACTCGCCGGTTGCTCGTGCTCCGCTGGAGATGGCGCGGCCGATTCCGCAGCGCTTCTCGACGCGGACGAGGTCGAGGTCTCCTATCCCGACACGGGCGTGTGCGCTCCGGATCCAGCGCCATCTCTCGGTTACTGTCCGCTTAGCGCGGACAATTCGTGCCAAACCTGGGCCGAGTATACGCTGCCTGGCTGGGATGTGGTGGCGGGGGGCCTCTGTAACTGGGCGACCAGCCGACCAACGCAGACGTGCGTTCGCGCGGACACATGGCTCCCATACGACTCGGGCATGAGGGACGCCGGGGGCGACTCGGGTGAGCCCGGCTTCGAACCGTTGGAGTTCCTGTGTGGCAGTGGTCCCGCATGCGAGCCAGGCTATCAATGCGCGAGGCGCCTCGGTGATCCATCCATCCCGCGGACCTGCGTGTGCGCGACGGACCGCTGAGATGCGCGGCGTCATCGCATTTGCGCTGCTGGTCGGCTGCGCGCAGCTGCACGGTGCCCCGTTAGACGGCGAAACAGGGTGCGGCGCGGACAACCCGCCATACGTGATCGGAACGTGCCGGAGCAATACGTACGAGCAGGGGTGCCTGGACTGGTTGCTGCGGCGCGCACCGCGGTCCTCGACGACTCACTTGTTGTGTAACGACATCAGTGGGTTCTGCACCAGCACGACCGGGTACGTCGCGTGTCGCGGCGGAGGGTTCCGGTGTGTGCGGGCGGACCATTGTTATGCGGACGGCGGCTGCACCTGCGGCGATCGGCCCGAGTGTGGTTCGGGCCAGGTCTGCGTGGGGCTCGCCGACGGTGGCCGCGACTGCGTCTGCGGCGTTGGGCCTCCATGACTCGTTGGAAGATGGAGCGGCAACGCTACTTCCCCGGGGGCGGACTGTGCTGGCGATCGCAATCGACCCGGGCGCCGAGCCGCTGATCGCACTGCTAGCGGAGCAACGGGTCGTACTATTCTCCGCGCGGAGGAGAACGCGTGGCCCGATCGATCGTGGTGCGGCTCGGTGACGAAGAGAGCACGTTCGGCTTCACGAAGGTCGAGCGCGAGAAGCTCTACGGGAAGAAGGACCGCGTGATCGTCGACGAGACGGGGCGCGAGTGCGACGCGGCCTGGCTCACGCCCGACGGCGCGGTCCTGGTTCCGATGGGCGGGACGGCGCATCTCTGGATGGACGAGCGCTGGGACGCGCGCGAGCAGACCGATCGCGTCGCGGTCGATCCCGCGGGGGAGCCGCTCCAGCCCAATCCCTCGACGCTCGGCGTCGTGCAGACGCTCCGCGAGGTCGACGCGCCGCGCGTGCTCGAGATCGTCACGAACGGCGTGTATCAGCTCGAGCCCGAGGCCGTCGGCACGACGCTCGCGGATGCGCTGAAGGCAGGGCGCATGTTCGAGCTGCCGTTCGCCTACCGTGATGGGGCCTACCGCGACGGGTACGAGAACGACGTGGCGATCCTGGTCGCCAACGACGAGGGCATGTTCGCGCTGGTCGGCAGGCCCTCGGGGTTCGCCTTCGTCTCGCGCGACGTGATCGTGAGCGACGAGCCGCTCGGCCCCGATGAGCTCGATGGCGACCTCGACTTCGGGGTGATCTGATGCCGCGCATTCTCTCCATCACCGACGAGCGAAAGCGCGACGCGCAGATCGAGCTGCGCAGCCCCACGCGCGGCGAACCCATGCGCTGGATCAGCCGGGCCGATCGCGCGCAGCTCAAGCTCGAGCGCCTCGTGAAGGCCACCGAGAAGACCTCGCTCGATGCGCTCACGCGCGCGCTCGGAACGCCCGAGGCCATCGCGAAAGCGCTGATCGACGGCGATCCCGAGATCGATCTCGAGCAGGTCGGCCGGCGGCTCGGGCAGGCGACGCGCGTCTGGGTCGGCGCGACGGGGCAGATTCTCTACGCGGCGCGCGTGCTCTCGGTCGTGACCGCGCCCGACGGAACCGAGAAGAGCCGCACCGACTTCGTCGACGTGGAGGCGACGCTCGGCGAGGACCAGCCGCCGCTCCCGTGGTCGGGTCGCTTGCTCGCCGCCTCGGAGGTCGTGCGGAAGTTCGCGCTCGTGCGCAAGCAGCAGCTGCGGCACGTGAACGGACTCACGTTCGACTTCTTGTTCGACATCGCGCGCACGCTCGAGAAGTCCGAGCAGATGCTCGTGGTGGGCGCAGGGCCGCGCGCGCAGAAGCGCCTCATCTTCCAGACCAACGGCGCGGCGTTCAACGGCTTCCTCGAGGGACGCACGCGAGGCGACACCTACCTTCTCGTGCTCCATCTCTCGAACCTCGAGCTCAAGCGCGTGGGCGGAAAGCCGAGCGCACCATGAGCGCCGTTCCGTTTGCCACCACGTTCGAGCCCTACGGCAAGGGCCAGAAGGCGCCCATGGGCGCGCTCCTCGACGTGGAGCTGCTCGCGCGCTTGCGGCGCTACAAGCGGCAGGTCGCCAAGCGCTATCGCGTGGTGGAGCCCGAGGTCGTCGAGCGTCTCTTGCCCGACGAGCCGATGTTCGTGTCGCCCAAGCTCGACGGCGAGCTCTGGTTCCTCGTGTACGCGCCGCCTCCGAACGGCGCAGGCGTGGCGCTCGTCGCCTACAACGGACGGGTGCTGACGGGCGTCACCACCCTCGATGGGGTCGCGCAGAAGCTCGCCAACGCGCCCTCGCTCGTGATCGCGGGGGAACTCTACGCGCCGCCCGCCACGGGAGAACGCGCGCGCAATCACCACACCGGCGCCGCGCTCTCGGAGCCGAAGCTGGAGCCCACGCTGTACTTCCGCGCGTTCGATCTCGTCGAGGAGGGCGGGCAGGACGCGGCGGTCCGCACGTACGAGTCGCGCCTGGCGTCGCTGCACGGTTATCTGGGTGAGGAGCTCGTGGTGCCGACCGAGCGCGGCGGCGCAGGCCTGGTCGCGCAGCGCTACCGTGAGTGGGTCGCCCCCGGATCCTCGCAGCGCTACGAGGGCGTGGTCGCGCGCAGCGATCGCGGGCTCACCTACAAGATCAAGCCGACCATCACCGTCGATCTGGTGGTGATCGCGTACGGCGAGCGGATCACCGGCACCGTTCGTCAGGTGCGCGAGCTCGAGGTCGCGCTCGTGCGGGACGACGGCACGCTGCAGCTCGTCGGCTCCGTGGGCAGCGGGATGAGCGAGGACGATCGCGCGCGCTGGCACGACAAGCTCTACGCGATCGAGGCGCGCTCCGCGTTTCGGCTCGCCAACCGCGAGGGCACGCTCTGTCGCTTCGTTCGTCCGGAGATCGTGGTCGAGGTGCGCGTGTCGGACTTCCTGTCGACCGACGCGTGGGACGCGCCGATTCGACGCATGGCGCTCTCGTACGACGCGACCGAGGGCTACAAGCCCCTCTCCGAGCTTCGAACGGCCGTGCTCATCCATCCGGCGCTCGTGCGCGAGCGCACCGACAAGAAAGCCGACGCCACCGACGCGGGCCTCTCGCAGATCACCAGCTACCTCGAAGACGCGCCGGTCGAGGCCCGCGCGGCGAGCGCCGTGCCGCATCGGGCGAGCGAGATCGTGCGGCGCGCCGTCTGGACCAAGGAGACGAAGGGGCAGATCGCGGTCCGAAAGCTCGTCGTGCTCAAGACCAACAAGGAGCACGAGGGATCGCACCCGCCTTTCGTCGTGCACTTCACGGACTACTCCGCCGCCCGAAAGACGCCTCTCGAGACCACGATTCGCACGGCCAGCACGCTCGCGGGCGCGGAGCGGGCGGTCACGGCCTGGATCGCGGAGAACGTGTTGAAGGGGTGGGTCGAGGTGGGTGCCCCCGTCGCGGCGAAACCTGCGGAACAGCAAGCGGAAGAGACCGCGGCGCCGAAGCGTTCTCGGGCCAAGAAACCGAAGCCTGACGCGGGCTGAGCGCGGCATTCGCCATCCCCCTTCGGGCGGGCGGGTACAAATGGAACCAAAGCCGCGTAACCTTGTCGATAGAGCAGGGATGCAGCCAAGCCGGCCTCGTGCCGCGGGTCTGCATCCCTCGGAGGCCCCGATGAAGTCGACAGCGCGCGCATCCTGGTTGCTCCTCGTCGTGGCGTTCGCCATCGCAGCACCGGTCGTGTCGACGCCAGCTCGCGCGAGCGCGCAAGAGCTGACGGAGGCGGGCCGGGTTCGCATCGCGCGTCGGCTGGCACGAAGCACGGTCTCGGTGCTCGCCGGCATGTCCACGGGCTCGGGCTTCGTCGTGAGCGACGAGCGCTGGATCATCACCAACTATCACGTCGTCGAGAGCGCGGTGACCGCGACGGCCGGCCCGACCGGGCATCACGGCCGCGTGCAGGTTCGCTTCGGTAGCGGCACCACGCTCAGCGCCGAGATCCTCGAGACCGATCACGATCACGATCTCGCGCTGCTCGAGGTGACGGGCGGGCACGTGCCCTCGCCGCCGCTCGAGATGAGCGACTCCGACGTCGAAGTGGGCCAGCAGGTCCTGGCGTTCGGCTCGCCGTTCGGCCTCGATGGCACGCTGACCGAGGGCATCGTGAGCGCGCGTCGCGACGTGCCCGGCGTGGGCGGCGGCATGGTGCATCGCCTGATTCAGACGGATGCGCCGATCAATCCGGGCAACTCCGGCGGGCCGCTCGTCGATCGACAGGGGCACGTGATCGGTGTGAACACCGCGATCTACTCGCCTGGGCCGACGGCGGGGAGCGTCGGCGTCGGCTTCGCGGTGCCGTCGACGTACGTGAGCCAGTTCGTGGATCGCGTTCGCGAGACGCGCGCGGGCCACGTCGCCACGACTACCACCACGACGACGACGACGACCACGACCACGAGCGCTCAGGTCGCTGTGACTCCGCCGACCCTCGCTCCGAGTCGCGCGCTCCTCGGCGTCACGCTCGAAGACTACGAGCACGGCAGCCTCCACGGCGTGCGCGTCACGAGCGTCGCCGCGGGCTCTTCTGCCCAGCGCGCTGGCATCGTCGGCGCCGATCAGCCGCCACCGGCCACGATCTCGCGCCTCCACATGGAGTGGAACGGCCACATCATCACCGCGATCGACGGGCAGCCGATCCGCTCGGTCGCCGAGCTCGATCAATATCTCGCGACGCGCCATGCGGGTCAGGCCGTGCGTCTCTCGGTGCGCCTCGGCTCCGGCAGCGGCGCGCTGAGCGGCGACACGACGGCGACGCTCGACGCGCTTCATTGAGTCCTCGCTCGCGCTAAGGCTCGCTCGTCGGGTAGCCGAGCACGAGCGTGTCGACCGAGCTCGGGAGGATTCCGAAGCCACATGCGAACACGCCGAGCGCGGCCGCGAACGGGCTGGGGAGCTCGGCGAATCGGCGATCGGCTGCGCGGCTCGGAGCTCTCGCGTCTCTCGACACCGCGGCCTGCCACTCCTCGTCACCGAGGGCCCAGGGCGTGAGCGCCTGCGTGCCCGGTGGCAAGCGCGCGCTGATGTCGCGCCAGCGCGGCTCCGCCGCCGCGTGAGGGAAGATGGTCCAGACCATCGCATCTGGCTCCCAGACTCCCGGCTTGGTGTCATGGCACTGCGCTCCGTATGACGACGCGCTCGTCGGAGCCCAGAGGATGGTGTCGGGCCGCGGCGTTCCCCAGGGCGCGACGGCCGCGATGAACGCGCGCGCGTGCTGCTCGGCCCTCTCCATCGCGTGGGCGATGCCCGCGACCTCCACACACGCGTCGCCTCGATCCGGGTGCGCCGCCATAGGGATGTGCGGCGCGGATCGGAGTCGCTGCGCACGTTCGTGCTCCGGCAGCTGGGGAAGGGACGGGAAGCGGCGCCGCGGCTCGTCGAGCCAGCTCGCGGGCAACGCCTGCCGTTCGTGAAGCAAGCGCCACGCGGCCTCGGGCGCCAGGCCTTCGCACGCGACCACGAGGTCGTGAGCCAGCGTCACGCGCTCGGGGCGCATCCATCCACTCGCGAGCGCGGCGGGCGTGAGCGCGGTCAAGGCGCTTCGGCGATGGCCGTGGGCAGCGTCGCGTGTGCCGCGTCCACGAGGTGCGCTCCCGCGATCGAGATCGTGCTCGGCGCTCCGCTCGCGGCGACGCGATACGCACGCACGAACATGCGCGCGCCCACCGTCGCGTCGTCCACGTAGAGCGGCTCCCAGCCGTTCGCGGTCGCCGCGCACGCGACCGCGCCGCTCAGGCCGCGGTCGTCGAGAAAGTCGAAGCGACCTGGCGGCAGCTGCGGACGCCCGGCTCCCTCGATGTACGCGACGAAGGGAACGCAGCCCGCCGTGGGCACGGTCGGCAGCGGCGCGGGAACGAAGCCTCCCGCGCTCGTGGGCGCCGGTGTCACTTCCAGGATCTCGTCCACGGGTGCGTAGCCACGCCGACGAAGGATGGTCTCGGCCTCGGCGTGCGCGAGCAGCGCGTCGGCGCTGAGCCCCGTGTCGGTGAGCGCGGTCGGCGTCAGCCCGGGCAAGAGCCAGGCGCGCATCGAGACGCTGCCCGTGCCATCGACGTGGATCGACGCCGTGCCGCAGACGGCGACCGTGAAGCCGCTGGGATCGACCGAGCGAAATCTCGTCCCGCCCGTGATGCCCGCGCCGGCGATGGTCGCGCTCACGTCGCCGATGAGCAGCACCACACCACAGGCACCGTCGAGATCCGCGGGCGTCGCGTCGAAGGGCAGGGCCTCGGGCGCGGTCTCCGGCGTCGTTCCTTCGACGTAGCCGCGATCACGAAGCGTCCCCTCGAGCGCCGCGCGCGCCGCGCCTGGGTCACGCGTGAGCGTGGCGCCCGAGAACAACACCGCGCGCGCCGAGTCGCGCGAGCCCAGCGTTCCGAACGCCGCGATCGCTCCGCGAAAAGGCTCGACGGGACCGGGCGGCGTGTAGCTCGTGATCGCCGAGCTGCCGGTGCGCATCGACGACACCACGCTCCACACCGCGCACATCGACGCGACCGCGACGACCGCCACGAGGGCGAGGCCGATGCTCAGCGGTCGTTCCTTCGGCGATTCCCCGCGCGCCACGCGCGGTCCTCATAGCAGAGAAACGTGGTATCAGCGCTGCGGATGGCGCCGCCGGAACAGTTCCCTTCGCTCCTCACCGAAGACGACGTGTTCTGGCTGCGCGAGGGCACGCACAGCCGCCTCCATCACAAGCTCGGCGCCCATCCCGGCGTGGTGGACGGTGCATGGGGCACGCACTTCTCCGTCTGGGCGCCCAACGCGACCAGCGTCTCGCTCGTCGGCAACTTCAACGAGTGGAGCGACGACGCACACGCCATGCGGGCGCGTCCCGGCGGCGAGAGCGGCGTCTGGGAGACCTTCGCGCCCGGCATCGGCAAGGGCGCGCTCTACAAGTATCGGATCCGTCGCCACGACTACGTGATGGACAAGGCCGATCCCTTCGCGACCTTGTGCGAGACCCCGCCGAGCACCGCCTCGATCGTGCACGCGCCCGCGCACCGCTGGGGCGACGGCCGGTGGATGGCCACGCGCGGCGCCGTGAATGCGCTCAGCGCGCCGATGGCGATCTACGAGGTCCACCTCGGCAGCTTTCGTCGCGTGCCCGAGGAGGCGCAGCGCTCGCTCACCTACCGCGAGATGGCGCCGCGCCTCGCCGACTACGTGATCGCGCGCGGCTACACCCACGTCGAGCTGCTCCCGATCATGGAGCATCCGTTCTTCGGCAGCTGGGGCTATCAGGTCACGGGCTTCTTCGCGCCCACGCACCGCTACGGCATGCCCGAGGACTTCATGTACCTCGTGGATCACCTCCATCAGCGCGGCA
>JAYVCF010000452.1:0-6188 GCA_043750095.1 Deltaproteobacteria bacterium | reverse complement strand
CGAGCAGCGCGACGCCCTCGGCGAAGTCCTCGTCGCGGAGCTTCGTGAAGAGGAAGAGGAGATCGTTCTCCATCTTCACGAGGTCCCCGAGGACGTGCCGGAGGTGAGCTCGCCGGTGCTCGCGCGCGCCTGGCGCTTCGTGCGCCTCTTGCGCTCGTTCGGTGCGGCGGTGGTCCGCGAGGATCGTGATCCGCGCCAGCATCGGATCGCGGCCTTGCGCTACGCCGCGCACACGATGTCCTTCGAAGAGGCGAGCCCCGTACAGCGTCGACTCGCCATGGCCGCGGCCGCGATGCACGCGCGCGCGCTCCGGGACGAGATGCGCGAAGATCGCTCGCTGCGCGTGGGATTCGTCGATGCGCGGCCGGGTCGGCTCGGCATGACGCTCTGCCCCGGGCGCAAAGATCGCGGGCGCGATCTGGCCGCGGACCTCGCCTCGCTGCGCGAGACCGGCGCGACCGTGCTGGTGTCGCTCACGACGCAAGAAGAGCTCGCGTGGGCGGGCGTGCCCGATCTCGAGCTTCGCGCGCGCGCGGCGGGCTTCGAGACGATCGCGCTCCCCATCCGCGATCAAGAAGCGCCGAGCGACTTCGCGATGCACGAGCTTACCGCGGCGATCCGCGAGCATCTCGATGCGGGACGCGGCGTGGTGGTGCACTGCATGGGCGGGCTCGGGCGAAGCGGGCTCGTCGCGGCGTGCGTGCTCGTCGATCGCGGACGCTCGCCCTCGGAAGCGCTCGCCGCCGTACGCGAAGCACGTGGGCCGCGCGCGGTCGAGTCCGTGGCGCAGGAGCGGGCGCTCGTGACGCACGCACGCTCTTGGCAGGAGCGCGCACGGTGACGGTGTCTCGCCCGCGCGTCGGACGCGTGCGCAAGCTCATCGGCCGCACCTGGCTGCGGGCATTCGGGTGGCACGTCGAGGGCACGCTGCCCGACGCTCCGAAGGCGGTGTTCGTCGCCGCGCCGCACACGAGCAATTGGGATCTGCCCTTCACGCTGGCGATCGCGTGGACGCTCGGCACCAACATCAGCTGGATCGGGAAGGACAAGCTCTTCCGTCCGCCCTTCGGACCACTCATGCGTGCGCTCGGCGGTGTGTCCGTGGTGCGCGGCAAGAACGCGAACCAGGTCGACGCGATCGCGCGCGCCATCCGCGATCAAGAGGACGGCGTGTACGTCGTGATCGCTCCCTCGGGGACGCGCAGCAAGCGCGACCACTGGAAGAGCGGCTTCTATCGCATCGCCGAGCAAGCGGACGTGCCCATGCTGCTCGGCTTCCTCGACTACGAAGGAAAGCGCGGCGGCCTCGGGCCCGCGCTGCAGCCCACGGGCGACGTGAAGGCCGACATGGAAGCGATCCGCGCGTTCTACGCCGACAAGTTCGGCAAGTTCCGCGAGCGGATGAGCGACGTGCGGCTGCGTGAAGAGGAAGCAGAAGCGGAGAAGGCTTCGCGCTGACGCCTCTCAGCTGCGCCGTGTTGCGGGTGTGCCGTCCGGCGCGCTGGGCGCACTCTCCGCGCTCACTTCGCGCGGGCCGCTGGTCGTCGGAAACAACCTGGCGGCGGCGTTCACCACCTCGACCTCGCCGCGCTCCGATGCCCGCTTCACCTCGGCGACGGGGTGGTGCACGACCTTGTTCACCATCGCTTCGAGCATCCGCTCGAGGGCGGCCTTGTCCTTCTCTCGGTCGCCCGTGAGCCGCGGCAGCGTCTTCTCGAGCTCGGCGGTGAGCATGCCGTGCACGTGCTGGCGGATCCCGATGATGAGCGGCTTGAGGTCTTGCTGCTTCCGCCACTCCTCGAAGTCGCGCGTCTCGCTCTCGACGATCTTCTCGGCGGCGTCGGCCTCGCGCTTTCGCGCGGCCATGTTCTCTTGCGCGACCTTGCCGAGGTCGTCGACGTCGTAGAGGAACACGCCGTCCATGTCGGCGACGCGCGGATCCACGTCGCGCGGTACGGCGATGTCGATGAGGAAGATGTTGCGATGGCGGCGCGTCCGCATCACGGCCTTCATCAGATCAGCGGTGATCACGAAGCGGTCGCTCGACGTGGACGCGATGGCGACGTCCGCCAGCGCGAGCTCGCTCTCCAGCTCGTTCATCCCACGCGGCTCGCCCGCGCAGGCCGCGGCGAGCTCGACGGCGCGCTCTCGGCTGCGGTTGAGCACGAAGAGCTTCGCGCCTTGTTTCGCGAGGTGCTTCGCGGCGGACTCGCCCATCTTGCCGGCGCCCACGAGCAGCACGCGCTTGCCCTGCAGGTCCCCGAAGATGCCGAGCGCGAGGTCGCACGCGATCGAGCTCACGCTCACGGCGCCCGACGCGATGCCCGTCTCGTTGCGCACCCGCTTGGCGACCGCGAACGCGCGCGCGAAGCAGCGATCGAGGAGCGTGCCGAGCCCGCCCACGCCGTGGGCCGCCGCGTAGGCCTCCTTCACTTGGCCGAGGATCTGCGGCTCGCCCACCACCATCGAGTCGAGGCTCGACGCGACGCGGAACACGTGCCGCACGGCGTCCTTGCCGGAGCGCTCGTAGGTGTGACCGTTCAGGGCGCCGACACCGAGTGGCTTCTCGAGCCAGCCTTTCGCGCGCGCCGGCGCGCTCGGATCGCTGGCGACGCCGTACACCTCGACGCGGTTGCACGTGGCCACGAGCAGTGCCTCGTCGAGCGCGAGCTCCGTCTTCAGTCGCGCGATCGCGTCCGAGAGCTCCGCGCTCGGGATGGCGAGCTTCTCGCGCAGCGCGACCGGGGAGGTGCGATACGAGAGCCCGACGACGAAGATGTCTGCGCTCATCGCGCTCACCCGCCCGTCAGGGGGCCGCTGCGCACCACGTAGCCGATGAGCAAGAGACACGTGCAGAGAAAGCCGAGCATCGTGCCGATCGCCGCGCGTCGGCCGCGCCATCCGGCTGCGACGCGGAGCAGCAAGAGGCCGCCGAACATCAGCCAGGCGAGGAGGCCGAACGCCTGCGCGATCGTGATCGGTGGCGCGCCCGGATCGAGTCGCACGGCCCAGAGCGCGCCGCTCACCACGCCGATGGACAAGAGCGGAAACCCCACGCTGATGAGCCGAAATCCCAGCGTGTCCAGCACGTCGAGAGGCGGCAGGCGCTGGAAGAGGCCGGTGAGCTTCTTCCGCTTGAGCTGACGCTCTTGCAGCACGTAGGCGATCGCCACGGCGAACGCGAGCGCGAAGGCCGTCTCTCCGAGCACGTTCACGATGATGTGCACGGGCAGCACCAACGAGCGCACGTCGTCGGGCACCGTGCCTACGCCACGATGGAACGCTGCGAGCAAGATGAAGAGCAGCGAGATGGGCGTGATGAACGCGCCCAGCACCGACACGCGCGGCAGCTTCGAGCGATAGGCCCACGCCGTGCCGAGGAACGCGAGCACGAGCAGGAGCGAGCCGAACGCGAGGACCTGGTGGATGTCGCCGAGGCGTGCGCCGCCGTCGGCCACCGACACGGCGAGGAATCCGATGTGCGCGATGGCGGCCGGTGCGAGCAGCGTCGCACCCGCGCGTCCCAGGCTCTCGGTGCCGCGCAGTAGAAACGCCACCTGCGCCCCCCACGCCGCGACGTAGAGCGCGACCGTCAGCGAGAAGAGCGCGGTGAGCAGCGTCACCTTTTTTCCAGGAACAAGCGCGCGAGCAGATCGACCTCGCTCGTTCCGTCTCGTGCGCCGGTCGCGCGCTGCATCGCCGCCGCGAGATCGTGCGGTCCCGAGGGGGCGCGGCCCGGCTGGTCGGGGAGCGGCTCTCCGACGAAGCCTTCCGCAACCTCGTACGCGAGGTCGCCCAAGATCACCGATCCGGCGGAGTAGTCCCCACCGAGCGCGTTGAGCTGATCGAGATCCTTCACGCGACCGATCAGATCGGGTGTGTCGCCCGCGCCGGTGAGCTCGTTCTGGAAGAGCACGGCGGTCTTGATGCCGAACTCGCGACGATCCGGGAGTGTGGTCATGATCTCGCCGTCGACCTCGACCCGGCCTTCGCCAAGCCAGCGGTCGAGGATGCCCTGCGAGAGAAAGAGCCGGTTGTCGCCCATCAGGGGCGAATCGTAGCCGAGCGCGCGAGCTACCGCGAATCGATCGATGCTGTGATAACGTCCCCGCCCTATGGCGCGCTTCCTCGCACGCTCGGCGCTCTGTCTGGGTCTCGCGCTCGCGAGCTCGCTCGTGACGCCCTCGGCGCTCGCCCAGGACGCGCACGTCGCCGCATCGGGGCAGAACCCGCTCATCGAGCGCGGCATCGGTGAGTACGACGAGGTCCGCTTCGAAGAGGCGCTCCAGACGCTCTCGGCCGCGCTCGTGCGCAGCGGAAACACCCAGGCCGAGCAGCAGCAGATCTATCAATATCTGGCGCTCACGTACCTCGCGCTCGGCCGCCAAGAAGAGGCGTCGGGCGCTTGGCGCGCGCTGCTCGGGCTCGCTCCGGAGATGCAGGTCCCGAGCGGGATCTCACCGCGCTTCCGCACCTTCTTCGAGGGCGTGCGCACGCAGTGGGAAGCCGACGGTCGGCCGGGAAGCGCGGCGGCGCGTCCGGTGGCGATCGCGCATCGCTCGCCGCCGCAGGCCGATCGCGGTACGCAGGTGACTCTCGAGGCGACCGTCGAGGATCCGGACCGTCGCACGGCCTCCCTCGTGCTCGCGTATCGCCAGGGCTCGAGCGCCGTCTTCCGTCGCGTCGACTGCGAGCGCGCCTCCGACGGAACCTACAGCGCGACGATCCCCGGCAACGACGTGAGCCCACCGCTCGTCGAGTACTACTTCGAGGCCGTGGACGGCGCCGGCCTTCCGCTCGCGTCGCGCGGTGACGTCGCCGCTCCGCTTCGCATCGCCGTTCCGGCACCCGGTCGCCCCATCGAAGAGGAGCCCGCGTTCTGGGGCGTCCTCGCGGGCAGCGCGGTGGCGGTCGGTCTCGCCATCGGGCTCGGCGTGTTCTTCGGAACGCAGGGCGGCGGCGGAGCGCAGACCGGCACGCTCGTCATCACCATCAATTGAGGGTGCCCCGAGCGGCCCCGGCGCGTGTCGTCTCGATCACGCTCGTGCTCGGTGTCGCGTGCGGCGGCGGATCGACCGCGAACGACGCGGCGGCGATCGACGCGGGCCCGACCTACACCCTGCCAGCGGTCGCGGCTCGCTGCGCTGCGCCCGCCGATCGATCGACACGCATGCTCGCGGTGACCGATCCCGTGCCCGTCCTCGCGCTCGCACGCGGAACGACGGACCTCGGCCTCGCCTACGTGGCTCGCACCGCGTTCCCGCAGCTCGCCCACTTCGAACTCCAGCGGCTCACCACGGCCGGCGCGACGATCGGTGCCCCCATCGTCATGTCGCCCGTGGACATGGCCATCCCCGGTGCGGTCTCCGTCACGCACGATGGAAGTGCCTACCTCGCGTGCACCGTGATCGTCGGCGGCGCCTCGTGCTTCCGCGTCGATGCGGCGGGCGCTTCGCACGACGATGCCATGGTGCTCGACGCCACCGCGATCGCGATCGCGAATGGCGCAGGGGGCGTGGTGGGTGCGTGGATCCGCGGTGGCGAGCTCAACGTCGGCCCGCTCGCCGGGTCGACCGGTGTGGTCGCGACGACCGAGAGCCTTCCTTCGATCGCCCCGACCGAAACGGGCTACGTCGTCGGCTACACGATCGGCGGCACCGCGTACGTCGTGATGCTCGACGCATCCGGTGTGGCGGGCACGCCGATCGCTCTCGGCCCCGCCCGGATGTCGGCTCGCGTCGCCGTGAGCTTCACCGCGGGCCACGTGGGCGCGAGCTACATCGGTCCGAGTGGCGACGCGATGGCCGCGGTCGTCACGGGCGGCGCGGCGCACGCGCTCACGATCGGTGCGGGCGCGATGTCCCACGGTCAGATCTCCATCGCGCGCGCGAGCGATGGATTCTTCGCGACCTGGTCCGACCTCGGCGGCGCGTTCGTCGATCTGGATGGCACCGTGACGGGTGCACGCTATTCGCACGTCGTCGCGTGGGCGGACGACGCGCACGCGGTGATCGCGACCGGTGACGGCTTCGTGCTCGCCACGAACACGACCGCGGGCGCGACACCCGTGGACGTGGCGGTTCTGGGCTGTCCCTGAGAAGCTGACGAGAGTGAGCCATCGACTCGGACGACGATCGATCGCGGGCCTCGCGTCGCTCGTCGTCCTCTGGTCGTGCACGAGCGACGCG
>JAYVCF010000451.1:0-7182 GCA_043750095.1 Deltaproteobacteria bacterium | reverse complement strand
GCCACGAGCCCCGACGCGAGCGCGTAGGAGAGATGAGTGCGTGTGATCTCGACACCGAAACGCTGGCGCGCCCGCGTCGATGGCAACGTCAGGTCCAGATAGCCCTCGTTCGCGCTGTCGGAGCTCGGGGTGAACGCCGCGTGCGCGGAACGGCTCAAGCCACGCATGGTCGCGAGGCAGCCGTTCAGAACGGGATCGTCGTATGCTCTAGGTCGCGGCATGACCGGTAATATGACATGACCGTTACTAACGGACAAGCCATCGTAGGAGACAGCGAAGACTGGTGTTGCGGTCCGGGTCTGCGCGACGATGGGATCGCGAGCGATGAGTTGCGCGAGACACGATCGATCCAAGCGCGCCTCGCCCGCGAAGGCGAGCAAAGACGAGCCGACGCTCGACGACCTCGAGCTGGCGGACGTAGGTGACGAAGTGATCGTCGTCGGGCTTTCCATTCGGCGCACCGGTGACCGAGCTGCGACGCGAACTCGAGAGCGACCCGCGCCGGCCTCCGTGGACCCGAGCGAAGCACGCGCTGCGCGAGGTGTTCGCTCAGGCTCTTCGGCGCGTGCGCGACGCCGACGGGCACCGAGCGCGATGAAGTCGTCGCTCATCGTGTGCTCGCGCCCGAGCACGAGCGCGACCTCTCGACCGCGCTGGTGCCGTCGCTCTTCCAGTTGGTCACGGGAGCGAGCGCTCGGACCTTGCCCGGCTCGATGCGAAGGTCGGGAGCGACCACGCCCTCGTCGCGCAGGAACGAGTTCCCGAACTCGACGAGCGCTCGCCCTTCGGCGAGGCGCGACTTCGATACTCTGCGCAAGGGCGTAGTACGGTTGGCAGATGAAAGTCGGCGTCCACGGCGGCTCGCTTGTCGACCCAGCCATCGGCGCACACGGCGTCGTCAACGCCTCCAACCCCAGCGTCGCGCTCGGAAGCGGCGTTTCGGGTGCGCTCCGTGAGGCCTGCGGCGGTGCGGCCTTCCAGCGGGAGCTTCGCGAGCGGCTCGAGGAGGACTTCGACGCGCAGCTTGAGCCGGACGACTGCCTGGTCACGTCAGCAGGCACCAGCACCGCCTTCCGCTGGGTACTGCACGTACCCGCGGTCGACTACGGAAAGCGCGACCCGGAGACCGGAGGCCCATCGGGCCCGCGCCGCGTTCGCTCCTGCGTGCGCGCGTTCCTCGATGCGGCCGCTTCGCTCGCGATGGAGAATGACCTCCGGGGGCAGTTCATCCTGGCGACGCCACTCCTCGGAGCGGGCGCCGGTGGCCTGGGGCCGGTGGTTTCGGTGGACGCGATGATGCGCGCCGTCCTCGAGCACCTGCGCGCGTCGTCGCCAGAGCAGCGCGACGCGCTCGCGATGCTCGTCTTCGTTGTCCTCCGGCCCGAGGACACGCGCATCGTCGAGGCCGGCGCCGCCAAGTACGGCTTCCCCCTCGAGCGCGAGGCACGCTGAAGCGAGAGGCAGCGCGCGAAGCGCGGGCTTCTCCATCGACTTGAAGAGAGCCGCGCGGGGTGTGACCGAACCAGCGAGCGAACGCGCGCACATTGGCGAGCACGGCGCTGCTCGGCCTCGTCGCTAATGTCCGGATGGAGTAATGGACTACGGCGAATAGAGGACGCGAGGTTCCTTAGTCACGGTCGCAGGCCGCGGCTGCTTGCGCTCGTAAGCAGCCGCGGTGTCCGCTTGGATGCGCTGTCCGTTACTAACGGACACGTCGCTTTCGGACAAAGGACGTGCTTCGGTGATGCTCCGCATCGGCGGCGCCACGGCGCCCGGTCCTCCGCGAGTGACCCGAGGCCATCGGCGCGAGTCGCGGTCGAGCGGACGGGTGAGCACCGTTCAGCCAGTGACGTCTGGGACTGTGGTCACGATGTCGTGCTCCCACCGCACGGCGAGCTTCCGCGCCCAGACGGCCCACGCCACATTACGCGGGGTGCCCTCGTGCTCAATGCGGTCTGCGAGCAAGCGCAGGTCACCGACGAACTTGAGGTCCTCGACGCGCTCGCGGGCGTCCGCGACGATCGCCTTGAACCTCTCCTCGCGTTCGATCGCGACGCGCCGAGCATCCTCCTCCGCCTCGCGCTCGCGAGCCGCCTCCTCTTTGTCTTCGAGACGTCGGCGCTCGTGGTCGGCCGAGGTGTAGAGCGCGGCGAAGAACGCGTTCATGTACTGCTCGATCTTGCGCGGTCCGTCGTCGCGCCAGGACCGCTGCGGCTTGTGCCAGGTGCTCGTGTAGACGGAGAGGCGAAGCCGCCCATCGCCACGATGCTCCCGCGGCGGGCCGAGCGTGGAAGCAGCTCCGCGCTTGGGCGGCACGTCGACCCAACGAAACCACTCCGACAGAATCACCGAGACCGCGACTCCGTCGAGCTCCACTACGACGCGGGAACGTGCGTGTGATCCATTCACCGAACTCGCCGCCGCAATCCGGTACTTCATCTTCCGTCGATCGAGCTCGACGAGAATGGTGTGCATGATGCGGACGGCACGGTCCTGGAGCTCCGCGCTGACGTGGATCGCAGCCATCGCGCCCTTCGATCCGTCGCTACGAGCGCGAAGCAGCGGATGGAGCTGTTTCACTTTCTCGGGAACGACGACAGGCGGCTCGGCTCGTCCCTTCGCGAGCAGCGCGGACCTGGGCGACAGCGGCGGGATCTCGAATGTCGTGGGTGCATCGTCGTCGATCTCAGCGAGCGGTGGCTGCTCAGGCGTCGCGCCGAGTGCCACGCGAGCCCAGTGCCCGCTCGTCGGGCGCGGCACGGCAAGCCGATCGCACGCGCGGTAGAGCGCCGAGACCGGGATGCCCAGCCGCTTCGCTATGTGCGTCCCGGGCTCGCTCCACATCTGCCGGTACAGGTCGTCGCGTTCGAGAACGGTGCCGTTGGCCATCGGCGGAAGATAGCCGTCGGCGAGCGAGCCGACCGATCCACCGAGCGCTCACATCTATGGAAGCGTGCCCGCGGCGAGGCGTGCCTCGTACGTCTGATCCTCATCGCAGCGGTTGATGAGCGTCGTCGCCTCGGGCGTCGGGTCCATCGACCAGTACACTTTGCCGCCCTCGTGATGGTACTTGCACACCTGCGAGTAGAAGCGGCTCTCGATCCCGAACTCGAAGATGTGGCGGGCGAGAGCGAGGAGCGCGTCAGCGTTCTGCGGCGTTTGCACGACGTACTCGTGCGGCCAGGTCGATGCGTACGTCTTCGCGAACGTCCAGCGCGCGTCCGCGACGTACTCGCGCACGTCCTGCGGAAACGGGCTGCCGGTGCTCACTGCGGCTCCAGCAGTTCGGACGGAAGCCCCAGGATCGTGGCAGCGCTCGCGAGATGCAGCACGAGCGGGCGGTCGCCGGGGATGGCGTCGGGCATGCGTTGACCGGGTATGAGGTACGTCGCGAGCTCGGGGGTGCGCTTGTAGTGCCTGCCGAGCGCGCCCTCTACTCGATCGAGGACCTGCGCGGTTGGGTCGAGCGGCGCGACGAAGAGACGCGTGGCGCGAAGCAGATCGACGATCCGAGGCATGAGCGTCGGCGCCGCCTCCAAGAACGTCGGCAGGCTCGTTGGCCACGTCGCCGCCGCGTCTGGAGCGACGACGCGATGCTCCCCGCGCGCGAGCGCCTGCACGTCGTACGCCGGGTACTGCCCCGACAAGTAGCCCGCGACGTGCTCGGCCGTGCGCTGGCCGAACCCGCGGCGCGTCTGACCGACGTACCACGGGCGAAAGCCCTCCGCGGTGTGCAGCGTCCACAGGTACACGCCGCTTCGTGAGGTGACCTCGTGCCCGAACAGACATGGCGCTTGATCGTCCGCAGCGAAGAGCGAGAACGGTCCGTCGAACCTCGCGTTCACGACGAGAGGCTCACCCACTGCGCCCACGTCGTGCGCCCCTTGCCGGAGGTTCAGGCCGTAGAGCACGTTCCGAACAGGTTGGTGGCGTTCGTCGGCGAGGCGGCGCACATCCCAACCGAGCGCGCGGAAGCCGTCGACGAGGGCGTCGGCGACGTCGGCTGTGAGATGGATCGCACCGGGCAGCGTCGGGTCGGCTCCCGCGCTCGCGTAGCCGAACAGGATGTCGAACGTTGCGCTTCCTGTGAGCTGGTAGCCGCCGTCGACCGCTGCGCACGCGACACGTCCGCCAGCTGCGTCGTCCGGCCTCGCGTCGACGAGCGTCGGCGCGCCGGCATCGCACTGGGCTGCGTTCATCGCAGCGACCATCCGTGCGTCGAAGCTCCGGTACCTGCCCGTTGTCTTTGCCGTCCACTCGAGCACCGCGCGCCTGACCGACGCCAGCTCGTCTGCCGTCACGCGCCACTCGAATTCGACCCATCGACCGCGCGCCTGTCGTGCGACTCGCACGAACTCGTGGAGATCGTCGTAGGACGGCGGCACCGCGGGCTCGTCCCGCCATTTCCACGCCGTCTCCATCGTGTCCCTCCGTCGCGGAGCGTACAGGGTGCCGGCGGCGCACGCGCTACTCTGCGAGGCGGGGTATCCTGCGAACGACCGCGCCCGCCCGCCCCCGCTCCCGACCGAGACCTCCTCTACTCTCCGCACTTGCGAGGTGTCATGGCTTCGGGTGATCGAGCGATCTACGGGTGGGCGGGGCGCTTCGCGGATCTTCGTGACGCGGGCCCGCTCGTCATCCGACGTCGGCTAGAGGAGGTGTTCCGCGATGCGTCTAACGCGCAAGTGCGCGCGTGGGACGACTCCATCCCGTTGCTACAGCGCGAGGTCGGCGAGCTGATCGCGGCGTTCCCCGGTGCGCAGGAGCACACGGCCGTCCTCGAGTACGAGCTGCCTCTCGAGCTGCGACGCCCCGACGTCGTCCTGCTCGTGGACGGCCCGATCGTCGTCGTCGAGCTGAAGGGCAAGGAGCGACCCGATCGGGTCGATCTCGATCAGGCATCCGCGTACGCGCGCGACCTGCGCAGCTACCACCGCGCTTGCCACGACCGTCAGGTCGTTCCGGTCCTCGTGCCGACGCGCGCACGCGGATACATCGGTGAGTTCTCCGGGACGCATGTCGTTGGTCCCGATCACCTCGATCAATTCCTCGCGTCGCTGCGCGCGCGTGCCGAGCAGACAGTCACGATGGAGGAGTTCCTCGCGGCGGACGCGTACCTTCCTCTGCCGACTCTCGTCGGTGCGGCGCGTTGGGTCTTCGAGCACGGAGACCTGCCGCGGATTCATCGCGCGCACAGCTTCACGCAGCCCACGGTCGACGCGCTCTCGCAGATCTGCCACGAGGCGGCCCGCACCAAGACGCGGCATCTCGTTCTGGTCACGGGCGTGCCCGGCGCAGGAAAGACCCTCGTCGGTCTCCGGCTCGTGCATGCGCGCTTCCTGACCGACCTCGTGGTCGAGCGCGGCGGGAAGAAGCTCACGCCGGCGGTCTTCCTCTCCGGAAACGGGCCGCTCGTCAGCGTGCTCCAGCACGAGGTCGCGCGTGCGTCTCGTGAGCTCGCCGCGCGCGACCCGTCACGCGAGGTGGTGTCGGGCAAGGAGTTCGTGCGCGGCGTGAAGGACTACGTCACCGCGTACAGCAAGCGCGGTCGGACGCCGTCCGAGCACGTCCTGGTCTTCGACGAGGCGCAGCGCGCCTGGGATGCCGACCACGTGCGGCGCAAGCACAAAGACCCCGCCATGCGGAGCGAGCCGGAGCACTTCGTTGAGTTTGCCGAACGCATCCCCGAGTGGTGCGTGATCGTCGGCCTCGTCGGGACGGGCCAGGAGATCCACATCGGCGAGGAGGGCGGGCTCGGCCTCTGGCGAGACGCCATCGCCGAGAGCCCGGGCCGCGCGCAGTGGACCGTACACGCACCGCTCCACGTCGCGCCGAGGTTCGAGGGTCTACCAACCCGTCCGGCTCCAGCGCTGAACCTCGACAAGGAGATCCGTTTCCATGCCGCGCGGCACGTCCACGAGCTCGTCGGGGGGATCCTCGACCGACGCTCTGCGTCCGAGCTCGCTCCCGTCGTGGCCGAGCTCGAGCGCGTCGGCTTCCACGTCCGGCTGACTCGTGATTTCGACGAGGCGAAGCGCTATCTCCGCGAGCGCTATCGCGACGAGCGCACCAGGCGCTTCGGTGTCCTCGCGTCGTCGCGCGACAAGATGCTGGAGCTGCACGGCGTCCCCAAGCCGAAGCGCGAGGGCCGGTTCAACCGCTTCCCCGTCGGTGAATGGTTCGTGAACGACGAGTCGGAGGCCGTCTGCTGCCGACATCTCTCGCTCGCCGCGTCCGAGTTCGAGTGCCAGGGCCTGGAGCTCGACGCCGCGCTCGTCGCGTGGGGCGGCGATCTCCTGATCGACGCGGCCGGAGCCTGGAGCGACGCGGGCGCGCGGCGCTTCCAGAGCCCGAAGACGATCCACGACCCGCTCCAGCTGCGGAAGAACGCTTACCGCGTGCTGCTCACGCGCGGACGCGACGGCGTGGTGATCTTCGTTCCGCGCGAGCGCGTGTTCGACGCGACGTACGAGTACCTCGCGGCGATCGGGTTCGCCGAGCCCCACGAGCTTCATGACCCGATCGCGGCACCGTCGTGACCGTGGTCGCTGCCATGCTGAGGTAGTCTCGCCTGCTACGGAGGGTCGATGACAGGCGAGGCTGAGTTCGCGGGCCGACTGAACGCGTGGGGCCTCTGGACGCTTCGCGGCCTCCAACAGCTCGGCGGCTCGAGCCGACCCCGCGCGCTCGAGCTCCAGGTCGCGAGCCAGCTCTCGTCCACGCTCACGCAGGGACAGATCGCTCGCATCATCAAGAACAACTATCTGCGCTGGGCCGCACACGAGCTCCGAAAGTCCGGCCTGATCGCGGGTGAAGTTGGAACGTGGGAGCTCACTCCGGCGGGGAGAGCGCTCGCGGAACAGGGCTTCGACGACGTCATCGAGCTCCCCGGCGACATCGAGGAGCTCCCGCCGGAGCTCGCGGACTACGACGGCCCCACCGAGAGCGTTAGCGTCACCGGGTTCGAGGGCTTCCACGTCCCGGTCCTCCGCGTCCTCGAAGCAGGCCCGTTGAAGAAGCAGGCGCTGATCGCCGAGGTCGAGAGGCTCGTCGGCTCGGTGCTCCTGCCGGGTGATACGCGGCTCTGTAGACGGCCACCGAGATCCGGAGGAATCGGTCGCGAACTGGCCGATCTCGGCGTGACCTCGGTAGCGTTCGTCGGGAACGCGACGACGGAAAACG
>JAYVCF010000450.1:0-7646 GCA_043750095.1 Deltaproteobacteria bacterium | reverse complement strand
GGTCTCGCGGCGAGCGCGGGCAAGCAGCTCCTCGACGTGGTGCAGAGCCCCGAGATCGAGAAGCGCATCGCCACCGAGCTCGAGTCGCAGGGCGACACGCGCGTCACCGATCTGCACGTCTGGGAGGTCGGCCCGGGTCGTCGCGCCTGCATCGTCTCGATCGTCACGCATCACCCGCGCGAGCCCGGCTTCTACCGTGCGCGGATCGCCCGCGTCGCGCGCCTCTCGCACCTCACCGTCGAGGTGCACGCCTGCCCCGACGAGGGCTGCGCCGGCAAGCTTGCGCCCGCGCACGCGTGACGGAGCGTCTTCGACGCCTCATCCAGCTCGACGCTTTTGCGTCGTCCCATTGCCGGCGTCGCTCACGGAACCTAGGATGGCTTCGTGTCGAAAGCGCCGAGCCAGAGCGAGCTGAAGTCGCAGCTGCGTGCGAGCGGTTTGCGCGCGACGGCGGCGCGGGCCGCGGTGTACGAAGTGCTCCTCGCGGCGGGCGGCCCCGTCACGCACGCCGACGTCTGCGACAAGCTCGAGGGCGCTGCCTTCGATCGCGCCACGATCTATCGGAACCTGGTGGACCTCGCGGAGGTCGGCCTCGCGCGGCGCTCGGATCTCGGAGACCACCTCTGGCGATTCGAGCTGACCGATCGCGCGCACGACGACCACGAGAAAGACGACGCCGCGCACCCTCACTTCGTCTGCACCGAGTGCGGCACCGTCGAGTGCTTGCCCGACGGCGCGGTCACCGTGGCTTCCGTGAAGGGCGCGCCTCGTGCGCTCAAGACCGCGCGCGTCGAGGTCCAGGTCCGCGGCACCTGCAACGACTGCGAAGACTGATCTCGACCGGAGTGCCCGGCTCGCCGGGCCGACACAATTGTGTCGCGTCCGCTCCGCGGACGACTCCGGCCGAGATCACGACCCAAAAGCGTCGAGCTGGATGATCAGCGCGCGACCGGGACGACGGTGCGGGCGGCGGCGCTGAAGCGCGGGCCCCAGACGCTCTGGTGACGCGCATCGACGAAGCCGGCGACCATGAACGACGCGTCGCCCACGAAGAGGATCGCGGCGTACGTGGCGATCTCGGTGGGACCGCCCTCGACCGGCGCGTCGAGCTCCTGCGTGCCGAAGACCTCGCAGCCCTCGACGTCGTCGGTCTCGATCACGGAACGTGAGGTCACGCTGTCTTCGCTGACGGGACCCGCTTGCAAGAGGATCTGCTCGCACGCAGCCGCGCGCTGGGCCGCGGGGATCTGCATCGGCACCGGCACGACCAGGAGCGCGGGGTTGCCGCTCGCGGGCGTGGGCGCGGTACCCGGCATCGCGTACGTCAGCGTGCTGACGACCTGCGTCTCGACGACGAGGCCCTCCGGCGGAGTCGCGAGCCGGAAGCCCACCGCGCGCTCGGGATCGAGCGCCACCGTCGTGTCCCACACGGCGGACAGCAGTGCCGCGCGCACCAGCGGACGAAGGCGATCGCTCCGATCCGCGAGGTACGCCCCGACGATGGCCATCGTGCGATCCCCCTCGTGAACGAGGATCCACTGGCGCTCGAGCTCGATGTCGCCCGCCATCTGCGAGTCCACCACGAGACGCGCTGCGCGCCCGCCGATGGTGAGGTCTTCGTGCGAGAGCTCGTCCGCATCCGCCCCGAGGCTCGCCTCGACGCCGTGACGAACGCTCTCGTCGCCCTGCGCGACCGCGACCACGAGCTGAATGCGACGGCGCGCGTGGAGGAAGCCCGCGCCCACCGGTAGCGCCTGCGACCCACGTGGCGCACGCATGGTGACGCCCGTTCCGGCGACGACGGCGGGCGGATCGAGCGGCAGCTCGTCGGTCGCGGTGTCGCTCGCGTCCGAAGCGTCGGAAGTGTCCGCGGTGCTCGTGGCGTCACTCGCGGATCCGCGCGCTCGACGGCGACGCCGACGCGTGGTTCCGCTCGCGCCGTCCGAGCTGGCGGCGTCACTGCCCGAGGTGGTGCCGTCGGCGGATGCCGTGGCCGTGCCCGTCGCCGTCTGCGTGCTCCCGCCACCGCATGCCACGAACGTCAGGGCGAGCAGCGCCACGAGCGAGGTCTTCCATCCGCTGATCATGATCTGTCTCACTTGCTTCCTAGACTCGGTCCATCGCCAGCACGCCACGACGCGTTCGATCCGCATCGCGCGCCGCCCGCACCCGCTCGTAGAGCCCACGCACGTCCGTACGTATACGCACCAGGCGCAGAGTTCCTTTCGACGGGGACTCGCGCAGCGTTCGATCGTCGGCCTCGAGGACGAGCGTGCCCGTGCCCACCAGGCGCTCTCCGAGCGGAAGCAGCACCGAGAAGTCGACCACGCGATAGAGATCGACCTGCTCGATCTTCTTGTTCGCGAGCCCGGTCTCGACGACCACGCGCGAGGTGGTGATCTTGTAGGCCGTCGAGCGCGAGCGCGCGGCGAGCCAGAACCAGGCGAGCCCGAGCGTGACGATCAAGAGGAGTAGATCGCCCGCGCTGCCCACGATCGCAGGGTGCCCCTCGAAGAGGGTCTGCTCGGGCGGCGTCGGTGCGCTCGCGCTCGGCCGCTGACTGTCACGCCGCGGTGGATCGCCGAGCGTGTTCCCGCACGACGCACAGATCGCCGGCAAGGGCATCGGCAGCGGGGCATCGCAGTGAGGGCAAGCGCGCACGAGAAGGCGCTTCTTACGGGATAAGGGATCCGGCCGCAAAAAGACGCGGCCAGAGGGTCAAGCCAGGGAGCGCCGCCGACGTCGTGCCACGAGGAGCGCGAGCGCGAAGCCGAGCACGAACACGGCTCCCGAGGGCCGCGGCGAGGCGCCGACGCGGCATCCGCACGCGCCCCGCGAGACGACGGGCGCACCCGCATCCGCAGCGTCCGGCCCGATGGCACCGTCGCGGATGCCACCCTCGTGACCCGCGTCGCCTGCGTCGACCGCCGCGCCCGTGTCCGCCACGCTGGCTGCGTCGAGGCCGATGCCCGCATCGAGCCCGACGGCCGCGTCGTCCGCGCCCGCATCGACTCCGCCATCCGGGCTGGTCGCCGCGTCCATCCCGCCATCGATGCAGCTGAGCACGTTGTGACAGGCGCCCGCCGAGCAGCTGTCGCTCGTGCACACGTTCGAGTCGTCGCAGCTGTGTGCCGCGTGCGCGCAGCGCTCGGTCCCGGCGTTGCACGAGTCGTCGGTGCAGAAGTCCGAGTCGTCGCAGCTGTCGCCGGCGTGGCAGCAGTTCGCGATCGCGCCGTGCGTGCACGTGTGGGCCGTGAGGTCGCACGTGTCGCTCGTGCAGGTGTTCGCGTCGGCGCAGTCGCCGTCCGCACGGCAGCAGCCGACGATCATCACGTTCCCGCACGAGCCGTCCGAGGCGCAGCTGTCGGTCGTGCACACGTTGCTGTCGTTGCAGTCCGCGACGGTCGAGCAGCAGCCCGCGATCGCCGCGTGCTGGCAGGTGTGGGTGGCCGCCGCGCAGCTGTCGGTCGTGCACGTGAGGCCGTCGTTGCAGTCGGCCGCGCTGTGGCAGCAACCGCTGATGCTCGCGAACACGCACGCGCCCCCGGCCGCGGGGCAGGTGTTCGCCGTACAGACGTCCGCGTCGTCGCAGTCGGCCGCGATCGAGCAGCACCCGGGCGCCGGGATCAGCGTGTGCCCGCAGGTCGCGCTCGCGCCACACGTGTCCGTCGTGCAGAGGTTCGCGTCGTTGCAGTCCATCGGGCCATTGCAGCAGCCCCCGATGGGCGTGTGGGAGCACGCGCCGCTCGGATCGTTACAGGCATCCGTCGTGCACACGTTGGTGTCCGCGCAGCTCGGCGGCGAGCCGGGCGTACACGACCCGGACTGACACGTGCTCGTGCCGTTGCACGCGAGCCCGTCGTCACACGAGGTGCCGTTCGCCGCCACACCGTCGGCCGGACACGCTGCGCCGGTTCCATCGCAGGAATCGGCCACGTCGCAGGCCCCGTTGGCGGGACGACACACGACGCCCGCGCCCGCGAGCACGTCCGAGGGACACGCGCTCGAGATCCCGTTGCACGCCTCGGCGACATCGCAGAGGTCGGAGGCGACTCGGCAGACCGTCCCCGCCCCCGTCACCACGTCGACGCCACACGCGAGCGAAGAGCCGCTGCAGAAGTCCGCGACGTCGCAGCCGCCGGCCATCGCGCGACAGAGGGTGCTCGCGCTCGCGGGCGTGTGGGCAGGGCAGGTCGCGCTCGCACCCGTACACGCCGCACCGAGATCGCAGGGCGGGCTCGCCGGCCCACATGCGGTTCCCGCCATCGCGAACGTCTGCGGGCACGGATCGCTCACGCCGTCGCAGAAGTCGCTCACGTCGCAGATCGCACCGCTCGCCACACGACAGAGCGTGCCCGCAGCCACGCGCATGTCGGCGGGGCAGTTCTGGCTCGTGCCGTCGCAGGCCTCTTCGAGATCGCAGGTGCCGCGTGAGGCGCGGCAGCTCGCCAGCGGGGGCAGCACGCGATCGACGCAGGTGCCCATCGCGTCGCAGCTGTCCGCGAGATCGCACGCGCCGCTCCCGACGACGCCGCAGCTCGTGAACTCCGGGCGTGCGCCGCAGGTCGCGGTGCAGCACGACGTCGCCGTCCCATTGGACGCGCCCGCGTCGCAGGCCTCGCCGCTCTCGGCGATGCCGTTGCCGCAGACGGCGAACGTCGGCGTCACGAGGACGTCGTCGATGGCGAACTTGTCGCGGCTGTTGGCCCCGCTCGAGACGTGATGCCAGCGAAGGTAGAGCGGGGCGCCGACCGGCACGCCCACCGTGAGGGTCGTGCTGCGAGACGCCAGCGTCCATCCGAGCGCGTCGATGGCGAGCGGCGTCGTCACGTCCAGCGCCCCGACGCTCGTGTAGGTCGTGTCGTCGGTCGAGTAGCGGAACGAGATGACTCCGCTTCGCGTCTGGTTGTTCAAGTAATAGACGTTGTAGCGGAGCGTCACCGACACCACCCCGGTCGTGCCCGTGTTCAGCAAGCGCAGGTCGACGTCGCCCGGATCCACGTCGGTGCCGCCCGGCTGCACACCAAAGCCCCGCTCGGCGGGCGTCTGACGAAACGCGTACGCGCCGCCCGTCGTGGTGGCGTCGGTGCCGACGAGGCGAGCGTAGTCGCCGACCGTGTAGGAGCCACCGAAGGCCATCGCGCCGTCACTGAAGCCCGTGACGCGCCAGAGGTCGGAGTCGAGCTGCGCCACCGTGGGCGCGGGCACGAAGCCGGTCCCCGCGTACGTGCAGAAGTGCTCTTCGAACGGCGCCATCGGCGTCAGCGTCTGGATCGCCGAGACGCGCGAGAACACGTTGAAGCCGTCGGCCGGCAGCGTCATCGGGTTCGCGCCTTGCACGAACACGAGCGGGGCCGAGCCCTGGAGCTCGTCGGAGCGGAATGCATTGCTCGCGTTGATGAGCGTCGCGACATAGTGAAACGAGCCCGTGCTCGAGAGGTCGGCGAGCGTGATGCCCGCGGCCTCGCGCACGCAGGGGTTCGTGGTCCAGTCGATCGGTCCGCGCGTCAGCGAGCGAACGAACGTGTGTGCGCCGCCTGCGCTCAGCTGAAAGAGCGACGCGGAGTCGTTCCGGAGAACGATCGCGTAGTCGGCGAAGAAGCTGGTCCCGAACGTGAGGACCGAGGTCCCGCTCGCCGTGCCGCGCCCGGACGCCGCAGCGCGACCGCCATCGGAAATGTCCGTGAACATCGCCGTGTTCGCAAAGCCGCCGCTCGTGGAGTCGATGTAGATCACCACCGAGTCGTTGGCGCCCCACGTGCACTGGTGCGTCGTCGCATCGATCGCGAACGCGACGTTGCCGCTGGCATCGCTGTCCGCGTAGAGCCGAACACCGGCGCCGATCATCCCGGTGAAGCCGTTGTTGATGCCGGTCGAGAAGCCCGCGTACTCGCTGGCGCCGATGACGCCGTCCGCGACCGCGGAGGTGCCGTTGGCGTCGCAGATCGCCGTGGTCGCGGCGAGCACCAGCGTCGGCGTGGCGAGAGACAGTGCAAGAACGACCCCGACCGAACCGATCTCGATGACGCGCACGTGGCCCTCCGTGGAGGGGCGATGTTAACCGACGACGTCGACCCGTGCCGCGGTGCCCGCACGAATTGCCGCATCTCCTTCGGGGCTCGGGGTGAGCGCGACGCGGTTTCCACGACCCAGTCCGCTCAGTCGATCCGTCTCGTCGCGATCACGATGCAAGACCGCCAGCCGCACGAGAGCGGGCGCTCTGCACACGTGCCACTCGGTGCGGCCCTTCTGCACGATCGGACCGCCCACCACGCGATAGGCCGACGTCGACGCAGGCGGAACGCGCCCGAGGGTCAGGTACGCGTAGCTCAGCCCTTCCCAGCGCAGCCCCGCACTCTTCGCGATCGACGCGAGCGACGCGGGCAGCGCGAGGGGATCGTCGGCGTGACACCAGTCGCGCTCGCGACGCAGGAGGGGGCACGCGCCCTCCGCCGTGCACGGTCCGAGGACGTGGAGCGCGCGGCTCGAGATCAGGCGCTCGCGCACCTGCATGAGCTCGCGCGTCGTCGTGCGTAGCGCCGGCTCGAGGACGATCATCGCGCCGTCCTCGGCCATGCACGCGGCGAGGGACTCGCACCACGCCGCGCGCGCGGCGATCGGATCCGCCGCGTCCACGAAGAGCTCGTTGAGCGCGAGCCCCACGACGACGAGATCGAAGCCCGTGCCCAGCGTCGCGGGCTCGAGTCGCTCGAGATCGAGCTCGCGCGTCGCCAGCGTGATCGGTGTCGCGATCGCTCCGGCACGCGCGCACAGGTGCGTCATCACGTCGACCAGGCGCGGCTCACGCTCGACGGCGAGAACATCGAGGCGGCGCGCGAGTCCGTGCATCTTCGCCACGCGGCTCACACCGAGCGTGCTCGTTCCCAGCCCCGCACCGAGATCGAGGACACGCAGTGTCTCGCGCGGCGCGATGCCCAGCTCGACGAGCGGCCGCTCGATCTTGGCGAGGTCGCGCAGAAGAAAGAATCGCAAGCGCGCCGCCAGCTCGACCGACGTGCGATGCAGGCTCGAGCGCTCGCGTGTGTAGATCTCGGAGACGAGCGACACTTCGCGCGCGAGCGCCTCCCCCACGCGATCGTCCCGCCCGAGGAGCACCTTGGCCGCGCGATCGACCAGCGTGATCCACTCGGGCTCGATCGCGGCGCGTAGCTTCGGTCTCATCGGGCGCGATGATGCCAGAACGCGTCCGCGGACGATCCCGGGGCATACTCGGCGTATCGATCCGAAGGTTCAGCGGCTGCTGCCCACGATTCCGCCCGAGCTCGTCGTGCACGAGGCCGACGAGGCGTGTCCTTATCTCGAGGGTCGCGTCGCGCGGCGGCCCCTGCGCATGCCGACGCGTCACCTCACGCGCGCCGAGCTCGACGTGCGTCTCGCGCAGGGCGATCGTCGCACGGGGTACTTTCTCTACACGCAAGAGTGCCCCGCGTGTCGCGCGTGCGAGCCGATCCGAGTGGACGTGGAGGCATTCGTTCCCTCGCGCACGCATCGGCGGACGCTCGCGCGAGGCCGGAGCGTGCTGACGATCGAGCGGGGCCCGCTCGAGGTCGATGCGCGCCGCGTCGAGCTCTACCGCGCGCATCAAGCCGGTCGCGGGCTCGGCAAGGCGAGCGCGGCTCCGCTCG
>JAYVCF010000449.1:0-20180 GCA_043750095.1 Deltaproteobacteria bacterium | reverse complement strand
CGCTTCACGCGCGAGGCCGAGGTGCTGCGTGCGCTCTCGCATCCCGGGATCGTTCGCTACGTCGCTCATGGGACTGCGCGCGGCATGCCCTTCCTCGCGATGGAGTGGATCGAAGGCGAAGATCTCGGTGAGCGAATCGCGCGCGGGCCGCTTCCCGCGACCGAGGTGATGGCGTTGGGTCGCTCGATCGCGGATGCACTCGCCGTCGTTCACGAGCGCGGCGTCGTCCATCGCGATCTCAAGGCGTCGAACGTTCGGATCGCCGCGCGTGGCCCGGTGCTCGTCGACTTCGGTGTCGCCCGCGCGCGTGACCTCGGGCCCGTGTCCGTGACGCGCACGGGCGCGATCGTGGGCACCCCGCTGACGATGGCGCCCGAGCAAGCGCGCGGCGTCCCCGACGTCGATGCGCGCGCCGACGTGTTCGCGCTCGGTACGCTGATCCACGAGTGCCTCACGGGCGTGCCGCCCTTCATCGCGTCGAGCCTGATCGCGGTGCTCGCGCGCATCCTGCTCGATTCGGTGCCGCCGCCTTCGGAGCGCGTGAGCGGCGTGCCGCCGGCGCTCGATGCGCTCGTGCTGCGCATGCTCGAGAAAGACCCCGACTCGCGTCCCGCGAACGGAGCGGCGGTTCGTGCGCTCCTCGACGGGATCGCGACCGGCGCCGGGATCACGCCGCCCGTGCCCTCGCGACGTGGCCTCTCGCTCGAAGAGACCCGATATGCGACCTGCGTCGTCATCCGCGGAACGGTTCCGCTCGATCGCACCGTGAGCGCCGACAAGACCCAGGCCGATGATCGCGCGCTGCGCGCCATCGCCGCGTCCCACGGCGCGCTGCTCGAGCGTCTCCTGGACGGATCGCTGGTCGCGCTCGTCCTCGGCGGCGTACGTGAAGAACAGGCGGTGCGCGGTGCGCGGTGTGCGCTCGCTCTGCGCGATGCGACGGGGCTCCCTGCGGCGCTCGCGGCCGGCAAGGCGACGACCGGCGCTCGCGTTCCCGTGGGCGATGCGATCGAGCGCGCGCTCGAGGTTCTCGACGATGCGGGTCCAGGCGAGGTCGCCACCAACACGACGACGTCCGATCTGCTGAGCGCGCGATTCCTGACCGAGCGCCGCGGTGATCACGCGCTGGTGCTCAGCCCCGTTGGCGCAGCGCCGCGGACCGTGCGCGGGCGTTCGACTCCGTTCGTCGGTCGGCGACGCGAGCTCGCCTCGCTCGCCTCGCTGGTGACGGAGGCTCTCGAGGATCACGCGTCGCGTGCTGCGCTGGTCACGGCGGCGCCGGGTCTCGGCAAGTCGCGCCTCGCGGCCGAGCTCCGCGCGCGGATCGGCAGCGAGCACGCCGATGCCGAATGCCTGCTGATCCTGGCGGACGACGCGCTCGCGAGCTCGCCGAACACGTTCGCGCGCTCGCTGGCCCGCGCGCTGCTCGATCGCGCGCGAGGACCGCTCGAGCATGCGCCGTTCGCGCGAGATCTCGCGGGGCTCGCACCTCTCGACGACGCGAGCGAGCAGCTCGTGGCGCTCGTCCAACGCGACGGAACAGCCCGCCGTGCGCGGCACGTTCGGGCTCTGGTCGAGCTGATCACGGTCGCGAGCTCGCGCGGGCTCGCGCTGCTTCTCGACGACGCGCAGTGGATCGACGACGCGAGCGCCTCGATGATCGACGAGGCCATCGGCGAGCTCGATGGCCTGCCGGTCGCCGCGATCGCGCTCGCACGACCGGAAGGAACGTCCTTGTTCTCCGGACGGAGTGTGGAGGCACTGCGCTTGTCACCCTTGGCAGCGCGTGCCGCCGACGAGCTCGCGCGCCACGTGCTCGGCGATGCGGCCGATCTCGCGCTCGTCGCGCGCGCCGTGGACGCCGCGAGCGGACATCCGCTCTTGCTCGAAGAGATCCTGCGTGCAGGGCCCGATGCCGTGGGCGACGACGTGATCGCGCTCGTCCAAGGCCGCATCGGACAGCTCGCGCCGGACGCGCGTGTCGTCCTGCGGGCCGCGAGCGTCATGGGACCTCACGCGGCCGAGGGCGCCATCGCCGAGCTCGTGGATCGCGATCGACCCTCGGTGCGCTCCGCCATCGAGGCGTGCGTGCGCGCCGAGCTGCTCGAGCGCACCGAGACGCGCCGCTTCGAGGGGGAGCCGGAGCTTCGCTTTCGTCACGCGCTCATGCGCGACGCGGCGTACGGCATGCTCACCGAGAGCGATCGTGCACTCGGGCACAAGCTCGCGCTCGGATGGCTCGAGCGCAAAGGGGAGAGCGATCGACTGCTCCTCGCCGAGCACGCCGTACGCGCCGCGCGGAGCTCGGGCGACCACGCGTCCGCGGGGCTTCGCTTCGTCGAGGCCGCACGCCTCGCACCTCGGGCCGTCGACGGCTTCGCGGCGCTCTTGCGCGCCAAAGAAATGGTCGCGCTCGCGGGGGAGAGCGGCGTGCGCGCAGCCGGCGAGGTCGCGCGCGCACACGCCTATTGGCTCGGCCGGGCTGGCAAGCGCGAGGTGGCGCGTGCACGACTCGATGCGGCGATGGTGGCAGCGCGCGCGGCGAACGATCGCACGCTCCTCGTGGCGCTCCTGCCCTCGCGCGGCTGGACCCTGGCGGCGATCGGTGAGCACGAGCGAGGGGTGGCCGATCTCGAGGAGGCCGACTCACTCGCCAACGACCCCGACGAGCGCTTCGCGATCGCCAAGGCGCGCGCGACGGTCTCGTTCTTCGCGAACGATCTCGATCGCACCATCGTACTGACGGACGAGGTCGTGTCCCAAGCCGAGGCGCTGGGCCTCGATCGCGAGGTGGCGACGCACCTGCACAACGCAGGCGAGTGGCGCCTGCGCGCGGGGCGTCTCGGTGAGGCCGAGGCGACGCTCGAGCGCTCGAACACGCTGGCCGAGAGCGTCGGCGAAGTCGCCATCATGGCGCTGAACCGTACGCTCATCACGTACATCCGCTCCGTTCGCTTGCGCTCGGCGCTTCCGGAGACGGAGCTCGAGGAGATCACGCGCTGCGCGTCGCGCTTCGCATCCGTCGAGCTCACCTGGGAGGAGATGACGGTTCGCACGTTTCACGCGCACGCGCTCTGCCACGCGCGAGGCCTGCCACCGGCGCGCACCGCGTTCATGGGTCTCGAGGCGCGGGCGACCGAGCTCGGCATGCCCAGCTACGCAGTCGCGGCGCGCGCCGCGCTGAGCGAGCTCGACGAGGGTCGCCTGCCGCCGCTGCGCTGAGCGCGTATGCTCCGCGTCGATGAGCAAGGATAGTCCCTCGAACGTGCCGAAGAGCGAGCTGCGCAGCGTCGTCGATGCGCTCCTGTCGGACTATCGCGCGCACCCGACGGCGCACCACGTCGGCAAGCGCTTCATCCCCGATCGCCACGAGATCCTCACGGTCATCGAGATCCTCGTCGAGCTCTGTTATCCGGGCTTTACCGGCAAGCTCGATCTCGACGAAGACAACCTCGCGTACCACGTGGGGGAGCGCGTCGCGACCTTGCGCGAGAAGCTCGAGCGTCAGGCCGAGTGCTGTCTCTGCCACGCCGAGGAGACCGCCTCGCGCCTCGACGTTCCGAAGTGTCGGCAACACGGCCGTGAGGTCAGCGCGGACTTTCTCGCGGAGCTCCCGCGCATCCGCGCGATGCTGGTGCTCGACGTCGCCGCTGCGCTCGAAGGAGATCCGGCCGCCGGGAGCGTCGACGAGATCATCCTGGCGTACCCGGGGCTCTACGCGATCACCGTGCATCGCCTCGCGCACGAGCTGCATCTCCTCGGCGTGCCCTTGATGCCACGCATCATGAGCGAGCACGCGCACACGCGAACGGGCGTCGACATCCATCCGGGCGCCACCATCGGCAAGAGCTTCTTCGTCGACCACGGCACGGGTGTCGTGATCGGGGAGACCACGATCATCGGCGATCGCGTGCGGCTCTACCAAGGCGTCACGCTCGGCGCGCTCACGGTGCCGCGCGACGAGAACGGCGCGGTACGTCGCGGCACCAAGCGTCATCCCACCGTCGAGGACGACGTCACGATCTACGCGAACGCGATCGTGCTCGGAGGCGACACGGTGATCGGGCGTGGCGCGGTGATCGGCGGGTCGGTGTTTCTCACGCAGAGCGTTCCCGCGGGGAGTCGTGTCGCGATCGAGTCGCCGCGGCTGCGGATCGGGACGGGCAGCGAGGGCTGATCTCGCACTCAAGGTCTGACCGGAAACCGGTCGGACCTTGTCCTGTTCCAGCGTTTTCACGCTGGAACTTGAGATCTGTGAAGGGTTCTGACCGGGCTTCCTGTCAGCCCTTCAGGGGCTGACGGTTCGCAGGATCGCCCACGCGATCGCGCCCGTCGCGGCGACCAAGAGCGCGAGCGTGACCTTCAGCGTGCCTTCGCCCGGGCGCGTCGGGCCCAGGCGCGCCGCGCGGAGCGAGGGGCCCACGATCGCGGCGGTCGAGATGCACGCGATCGTTCCACCGAGGATCGCCGTGAGCACGCGCCCTTCGTCGGCGGCGTCCCCCCACGCGTCGAGGGCAGACCGATGTGAGCCGAGGGCCGGCAGCACGATCGTGAGCAGGAGCGCCACCGTGCTCGTCGTGCCGAGCACCAGCGCGCGCAGGCCACGGGCCGAGGGTCGCGCGCGTGCCGTGAGCGCCAGCTTCGTCTCGCGAGTCGCGCGCAGGAGCGCCGGCCTCCCGAGTGCATCGGCCGTCGCGACGACGTACGCGAGCATCGAGAGCGCAGCGAGGATCGTCGTGGCCGTCCCGTAGCGATCGTCGAGCGAGGGATCGGAGCGCGCCGCGACCGCCGTCACCATCAGCACGGGCGCTCCCACCGCGAGCAAGCCGAGCGACGCAGGGTTCTTTCGCGCCATCGCGCGGAGGCCGAGCCCGAGCGCGATCAAGGGCAGCACGATCAGCACGACGTCGGCGATCCCGAACGCACCGCCCGCCTGTTCCGGCAGGGCGACCGCGACCGCCCACGCGTTCAGACCGAGCGCACTGACGCGCACGATCGCGGTGTCCATCCAACGCGAACGGCCGTCGTTGCCGGATGTTTCCGCGTTCGCTGCAAGCTCGCTCGGGCGTTCGTCCTTGGGATCTGCGGCCACCATCGGTTACCTTCCTCCCCGTGCGGTGCCATCAGTGCGGCACGACGACCGTGGAAGCTGCGCGGTTCTGCTCCGCCTGCGGAGCCGGCGTCGAGCGCGAAGATCCGTCGAGCCCCGGTGATCCTCTCATCGGTCGCACGATCGGCGGGGCATATTTGCTCCAAGAGCTCATCGGCGTCGGTGGGATGGGCCGAGTCTATCGCGGCGTTCAGAACGCGCTCGGGCGGACCGTCGCGCTGAAGGTCATTCACCCGCATCTCCTCGGCGACGAGCAGACGGTCGCGCGGTTCTACAACGAGGCGCGCGCGGCCAGCCGCCTGAACCATCCCTCGAGCGTCGGCATCATCGACTTCGGTCGGACCGACGACGGGATTCTCTATCTGGTGATGGAGCACCTCGCCGGCAAAGATCTGGCGACGGTCATCGCAGAGGAAGGGCCGCTGCCCTTCGCGCGCATCGTCAGCATCATGCGGCGCATCGTGTCGGCGCTCGGCGAAGCGCATGCGCTCGGCGTCATCCACCGCGACCTCAAGCCCGAGAACATCCTCATCTTGCGCTCGCGTCGCGGCGACGATCAGGTGAAGGTCGTGGACTTCGGCCTCGCGACCATCACGGGCGCGCAGTCCACCTCGATCACCACGCCGGGCCTCGTGTGCGGCACGCCGGACTACATGAGCCCCGAGCAGGGCCGCGGCGATCAGCTCGATGCGCGCGCCGATCTCTACTCGCTCGGCGTGATGTTCTTCGAGCTGCTCACCGATCGGCTGCCCTTCACCGACGACACGCCCACCAAGGTCGTGCTTCGACACATCCACGATCCGATCCCCGATCCGCGCGAGATCGCGCCCTTCCGTGACATCCCGGTCGAGCTGGCCGACATCGCGAAGAAGCTTCTCGCCAAGGACGCGTCCGGCCGCTTTCAGTCGGCCGACGAGCTCGACGAGGCCCTCCGCAGCGCCGTCGCGCCGCCCGAGTCGAAGGCCGCGGGCGCGAAGTGCCCCTCGTGCGGCGCGATGAACGCGACGACCGTTCGCTTCTGCGGCGACTGCGGCGCGCGCCTCACGGGCGTGTTCGCCGCGCTGACGAAGCCCGGCGCGTCGGGTCATCCGGCGGCGCGCACGTCCACCGCGCCTCCCATGGCGCGCGGACCGCTCGTCGGTCGTCAGGCCGAGATCGAGAAGTTCGTGGAGCTGCGCACCAGCGTTCACGACCGCGTCATGTGGCTTCGTCTCGTCGGAGAGCCCGGCGTCGGCAAGACGCGCCTGATGTCGGAGTTCGCCGCGCGCGCCGAGGCTGCCGCGGACTTCGTCGTCATCGCGGGCGCCCATCCCTCGTGGGCACCGGTGCCTTATCATCCGATCCGCACGCTGCTCGCCAAGCTCTACGACGTCGATCCCTCGCGGCTCTCGGAGCTGCCGAACAACGCGATGCTCGATCCGCTCGTGCGCGCGGGCATCGCCGAGGTGCTCGATGCGAAGGGGCTGACGGGCCTGCCCGGGAAGTCGCGCGCCGGTGCGGTGGGTGCGGCGCTCGCACAAGGCGTTCGTCTCGCGGCGCGCAAGAGCGGCAGCGGCCTGGTCATCATGATCGTGGACGACCTGCACGGAGCCGACGGCCTCTCGCAGGCCGCGCTCAGTGCGCTCCTCGACAACGAAGGTCTCTCGTCGCTGCTCCTGGTCACGGGCAGTGTTCCGGTGCGTGAGTCCGGCGTCGCGCAACACGCCGCGTTGGTGAACATGGCGCTGCGCGGGCTCGACGAGGAGGAGTCGCGCCACTTCCTCGCGGGCACGGCGCCCGATCGATCGCGCGCCGTGTCGCGCGAGACGACGACCGACCCCGGAACGCGACTCTTCCTTCCGCTCTACCTCGAGCAGGTGAAGGCGCTCGGTGCGAGCTCGGCACACGACGAGACACTGCCGCCGCGCCTCGCCGACGCGGTGATGGCGCGCATCGAGCGACTCGAACTGCCTGCGCGCCGACTCCTGCAGACCGTCACGGTGCTGGGCGAGCGCGCGTCGCTCGAGGCGGTGAGGGAGCTCGCGCCCGGCAAGGATCTCGCTCCGCTCGACGCGCTCACACGCCTCGGTCTCGCCAAGATCACCAACGGCGACGTGGTGATCGCGCACCCCTTCATTCGCGAGCTCGTCGAGGCCTCGATTCCTGCCGAGGCGCGCAAAGAGCTCCACGCGCACGCGCTCGCGTCCACGGCGAGCGACGACGCACCGCTGGAAGTTCGCGCCGAGCATGCCTATCGCGCGGGCGAGCCGATGAGCGCGCTCCTCTTGCTGGAGCGCATGGGTGATGCGGCGCTGATGAGGGGCGATCCCCACGCGGCCGTGCTCGCGTTCCGGCGCGGGCTCGACCTGGCGCGACGCGAGCTGATGATGTCGGGCGACGACGCGCTCGATCGCGCGGTGGTGACCTTCAGCCGCAAGCTCGGTGAGGCGCTCGAAGCGCTGGGCGACTACGCGGGGGCCGACGGTGTGCTCCGCGAGGCCCTCGAGCTCGTCGGTCCGGCGAGCAAGGAGCGCGCGCGCATGTCGCTGCAGCTGGGTCGTGTCGCGGCGCGTCGCGATCGCATCCGGGACTCGACGCGCCTGCTCGGGCAAGCGATCGAGATCGCAGCGCGCGTCTCCGATCGACGCACCGAGGCCGAGGCGCACCTCGAGCTCGCGAGCATTCGCCGCAGGGAGTCCGACCTGAGCGCCGCGTCGAACGCGTATCGACGCGCGTGCGAGCTGCTCACGGCCGAGCCGAGCGGTGCGGATGCGCTCCTCGCGCTGGCCGCGCTCCAGCATGCCGAGACCCTCGTCGAGAGTGGCCACGTCGAACAGGCGGCCGGACCGCTCCTCGTCGCGCAGGTGCGCGCGAAGGCCGCAGGATCGACGGCGCTCATCGCCAGAGTGACCAGCGTGCGGGCGCGCATCAAGCAAGCGGGCGGCGAAGCCGCGGCCGCGGAATCACTGATGCGCGAGGCGTCCGAGCTCGCAGCGACGGCAGGCGATGCCGTCTCGGCGCTCGTGTTCGCCAGCGCCAGCTAACTCGAAGCCACGTCGAAGCGGATGCCGGCTGTGACGAGGCGCTCGCGCAGCACGGAGCCCATCGCGGTCGCGGTGGTGAGAACGCCGTAGCGCTTCGGCAGGCGCTCGCGATCGAGCGCGAGACAGAGCGCGCTCTCCGAGATCATCTTCGCCGTCTCGTCGTAGCCCGGATCGCCGCCACGCACCGTGATGGTCGCCTTCGCCGAGCCAGCGCTGCCGATCATGGTGACCTCGAACCAGGACTTGTGGCGCTGCTCCGCGCTCGGACCCTCTCCGGGCTGGCGCACGCGCAAGAGCAGCGAGCGCGTGGGGCCGAGCTGTGCGAGCGCGACGATCGAGCCCACGGCCACGGCGCTCGCGAGCACGGTCGGCAGTCTCTTCACGCGCGCGTAGTGACCGTAGCGAAAGTCCGGTCCGTACTCCGGCAGCGCGTTCGCACTCCGGATCACCACGGCGGGGTCGATCGTCGGCAGCGGCATCGCCCAACAAGAGAGCTCGCACACCCAGCGGATGCGAGGCGCGATGCCGCGCGCGCGACGCGGGCCGGACGTGCGCTTCTCCTTCTTCGGCATCGAGCTGCGCATCTGAGAGAACGCGCCGATGGCCGAGTGCCACGTCCCACCCGAGAAGGTGCCGCGGCTGCGCACGAAGCCCTCGACGCGCATCGGCTGATCGATTCCGCCGCGCGCACGCAGCGTCTCGACGCAGAACTGCGCGCCGAGATCGTGCGGGATCGAGTCGAACCCGCAGCAGCTCACGATCCGCAGCTGCTCGCGCTGCGCGTCGGCATCGAGCTCGTCGATGGTGCGCGCGACGAACGCGGGCTCGCCCGTGATGTCGACGTAGTCGGCACCGCCTGCGACGGCGGCACGCACGACCGGTAGGCCGTACTGGATGTAGGGCCCCACGGTGCTCGCGATCACGCGGCTCGCACGCGCCACTTCGAGCAGCGCGCCGCTGTTCGATGCGTCGGCCTCCAGGATCGCGCTCGGCGGACACGGAGAGCCTTCGAGCGCGTGCGCAACGGCCTCGAGCTTCGCCTTGTTGCGGCCGGCGATCGCCCAGCGCAGGCCGATCGGCGCGTGATCGGCGAGGTAGCGCGCGGCGAGCCCGCCCGTGAATCCCGTCGCACCGAAGAGAGTCACCGAATGGGGTCGCTCGCTCATGCCGCGCACCATGGCGTACGCCGCGGCGCCGGGCCACGCTCCGTCTCATGACGGACTTCGCGACCTGGCTCCGCCCCACTCTGCTCGGCCCGTTCGTGACGATGTTCGCGCTCGTCACCAGCTCGCACCTCGCGCTCGGCGGTGCGGCGGACGAGGTGCTGCTCCTCGGGCATCGCTTCGACTCGTGGGTGATGGCGATGCTGATCGCAGGCTTCATCTCGTGCGCGATCGTCGTCAGCCTGATCGTCTCGGACGTGGTGCTGCTCGCCGCGAAGCTGCGGCGGCTGCCGACGGGATTCGGCGGCTGGATGAGCTCGATGCTCGCGCCCTTCGCGCTCTTCTTCGCCTGGAGGCTCGTGGGTGAGGGCGGCGAATCCATGCTCGAGACCGCGCTCGTGATCGCCGTCCCTTTCCCGGCGTCGGCGCTCGTGACGCGGTTCGTGCTCGGCCGAAAGCCTTAGCGAGCGAACGGTCTGTGGCGCGGCCGTTGCTCATGAGAGCCTGAGTCTGCCGACTGGCTCGACGAGGCACACATGCACGACCGCTCGCTCCTTCTTCTCCTTCGCCGCATCGCGCTCGGACTGCCCTTGGTTGCAGCACCGATCGTCCTCATCGGCTGCTCTCAGCAGTGCACGCCCGGTGCCACCATGTCGACGCGTCACGCGGCGACCGATCCCGTGCGAGCCCGCCTCGGCATGGGCGCGACGTTCAATTCGTCCGCTTGTCGCGAGGTCTGCTTCGAGCTCGACGGTGTCACGGCCGCGATGGGCGATGCGGGCCTCGCCGACGGGGGTGCGATGGCGATGATCGGCGCGGGCTACGCGCAGACCGCCACCGTCACCTGCGGTTACGCGGACGACACCACGATCACCTGCGACTACCAGGGGCAGACGGTCTGCACGGGCGGATCGAGCAGCTGCATCATCCCGCCCTGTGCCATCGCCGGACGCGCGCCTTCTTCGTTGCTCGATGTTCGTCCGCTCGGCGTGCGCCACGACGTCGCCGCCTGGCTCGCGGAAGCGGCGAGGTTCGAGGCCGCGTCGGTCGATGCGTTCGAAGATCTCTCGGTCGAGCTGATGCTTCATGGTGCATCGCGCGATCTCTCGTCCTGGGCGCGCGCCTCGGCGCACGACGAGCGTCGCCATGCCTCGCGCGTCGGCTTGCTCGCGCGCCGCGTCGGTGCGGAGCCAGCGCCCGTGCGTCGAGGTGAGCACGCGCCGCGCTCGCTCTTCGAGGTCGCGCTCGACAACGCCCGAGAGGGCTGCGTGCGCGAAGCCTTCGGCGCGCTCACCGCAGTGATGCAGGCACAGACCGCCGAGAGCGCGGCCGCGCGTGATGCGTTCACCGGCATCGCGTGCGACGAGGCGCGCCACGCGTTGTTCTCGATCGCGCTGGACGACTGGGCGCGCCGACGGCTGTCGTCGAGGCAGGCGCTCGCGATCGACGAGGCGCGACGCGAGGCGCACGCGCAGCTCGCACGCGAGCTCGAGACGGAGGCGTCAACGATCGCTCGCGCGTCGCTCGGCCTGCCCGACGCGACGCGCGCGATCGACGCGCTCGCGCTCGTCGCCTGAGCGACCGGCCCAACTTCGGTCTCGTCTGTCCCCGGAGACCTCGTCGTTCGCGTCCCGCGCAGCCTGTGGCTCGATGGACGCCGCGCCCAACGCCATCTCGCCAAGCGCGTCGGCAAGACGGGCGACGGGCCTTACCGCCGCTGACCTCACGCGCTCGCTCCGATCACGCCAGTTCGAACGTGGCGAGCAGCCTCTCGAGATAGAACGCGCGCAGCGCCTCTGGCCGGCCGTTGTCTGCTTCGGCGAGCCCGTCGTAGTAGGCGTCTTCGTGTGATGCCGACGGGAAGTACTCGATGGATGGCGACGTGGTGAGCGCACCGCCATGCAGGCCGAACGTCACCCAGAGCAAGTAGTGGTCGAGGACTCGGCCCGTTCGACCATTCGTGTCGGGAAAGGGATGGATCCACTGAAAACGATGATGGGCATCGGCGATGACGACGGAGATCGCCGCGGTATCGATGGTCGCGAGCGCGGCGACCCATGCGGCGAGGTCTTGCGTGAACGTGCGCAGCGCAGCACGCACATCGTGCGCCGGGATCGGAACGTTGCCGCCCGGACCGCGTTCATCGACGCGCGTCGTTCCCGCCCACGGGATGAAGTCGCCGAACATCGCGCGATGGAGGTCGAGAATGTCGTGGTCGGTCGGCGTCGCGAGCGCGGATCCAGTGCGATTGCTCCGGTCGAGCACCCACGCGCGGCCCCTGAACTCGCCCGCCGACAGGAGCTCTTCGATCTGTGCGTACTCGGTGACTACGCCGCTCAGCGTGTCGAGCGGCTCCGTCTGCCGAACGCGACGCGCCATGCTCAACGCGTCGCGGGTGCGTCTGCGCGATCGAGCGCTCGCACGAGCACTTCTTCGCGCACTTCGTAGCCCTCGACGCGAAGCGACTGCTGCACGCTTCGAATGAGCCGGACCGACTGACTCGCGCCGCGCAACTCCGCGACGCGCACACGCTCGCGGAGCTCAGCCAGAGTCGTCCGTTCGGTCACCCCTTTCATGATGCGGATTCTAGCGCGGCGGCGTCTCCGCGTCGCGGACCGGCCGGGCTATTCCTCGTCCGCCCGCAGCTTCGCGAGGACGCCGAGGTCTTCCAGCGTCGTCGTGTCGCCCGTCACGCCCTTGCCCGCCGCGACGTCCTTCAACAAGCGACGCATGATCTTTCCGCTGCGAGTCTTGGGGAGCATGTCGGTGAAGCGGATCTCGTCGGGGCGCGCGAACTTGCCGATCTCGTTCCCGACGTGCTCGATCAGCGCGGCGCGGAGCTCCTTGCTCGGGTTCTCTCCGCTCTTCACCGTGACGAACGCGACCAGCGCCTGGCCCTTGAGGTCATCGGGGCGTCCGACGACGGCGGCTTCGGCGACGCTGCGGTGCGCGACGAGCGCGCTCTCGATCTCGGCCGTGCCGAGGCGATGTCCGGCGACGTTCACCACGTCGTCCACGCGGCCCATCACCCAGTAGAAGCCGTCGTCGTCTCGGCGCGCGCCGTCGCCCGTGAAGTAGACGGGGCAGTCGCTGCCGCCGGCGATCTCCATCTTGATCTGAGGAAAGCGCGTGAAGTACGTCTCGCGGAAGCGGTCGTCGTCGCCGTACACGGTGCGCATCATTCCCGGCCAGGGTCGCGTGATCACGAGCAGGCCGCCCTCGTTCGCCTTCGTCTCCGTTCCATCTTCACGCAGCACCTTCGGCGAGACACCGAAGAAGGGCAGCGTGCACGAGCCGGGCTTGGTCGCGATCGCGCCGGGGATGGGCGTCATCATCATTCCGCCCGTCTCGGTCTGCCACCACGTGTCCACGATCGGGCAGCGCTCGTCGCCGATCGTCTTGCGGTACCACATCCACGCCTCGGGATTGATCGGCTCGCCGACGGTGCCGAGCAAGCGCAGCGACGAGAGGTCGTGCGCGTTGGGGAACTGATCGCCCCACTTCACGAACGCGCGGATGGCCGTCGGCGCCGTGTAGAGGATCGTCACGCCGTGCCGCTCGATGATCGACCAGAAGCGACCCGGATCGGGCTGGTTCGGCGCGCCTTCGTACATGAGGCAGGTCGCGCCGTTCGCGAGCGGGCCGTACACGATGTAGCTGTGTCCGGTGACCCAGCCCACATCCGCCGTGCACCAGTACACGTCGGCGTCCTTCAGATCGAAGACGTACTTCGTGGTCGCGTACGCGAACGTCATGTAGCCGCCCGTCGTGTGCATCACGCCCTTGGGCTTACCGGTGGTGCCCGACGTGTAGAGGATGAAGAGCGGCGACTCCGACGGCAGCTCCTCGGCCGGGCACTTCGCCGACACGGTCTCCATGATCGCGTTCCACTCGTGGTCGCGGCCGATCACCATCGAGATCTCGTTGTGCGTGCGTCGAAGGACGACCGTGTGCTTGACGCAGGGCGTCTCGTCGAGCGCCTTGTCCACGTTGGCCTTGAGCGGCACGACCGCCCCGCGCCGCCAGGCGCCGTCTTGCGTGACGACCACCTTCGCTTGCGCGTCGTTCACGCGATCGCGCACGGCCTCGGCCGCGAAGCCGCCGAAGATCACCGTGTGGACCGCACCGATGCGCGCGCACGCGAGCATGGCGATGGCGGCCTCGGGCACCATGCCCATGTAGATCGCCACGCGATCGCCGCGCTCGACGCCGAGCTTCTTCAGCACGTTGGCGAACTTGCATGTCTCTCGGTGCAGCTGCGCGTAGGTGTACACGCGCTGATCGCCCGGCTCGCCCTCGAAGATCAGCGCCGCCTTGTTCTTGCGCGCGCCCAGCACGTGGCGATCGAGACAGTTGAACGAGAGGTTCGTCAGCCCGTCGGCGAACCACTTCGCGTGCGGTGCGTTCGAGAAGTCGAGCCCCTCCTGCGGTCGCTTGAACCAGTGCAGCTCCTCGGCGATCTCGAGCCAGAAGGCATCCGGCTCGGCGAGGCTGCGCGCGTGCATCGCATCGTACTCACCGCGCGACTTGATGGCGGCCTGCGCCGCGAACGCCGGCTGCGGCTCGAAGATGCGCGACTCGCGCGAGACGCTCGTGATGCTGGTCATGGATCCGTTTCCTCCGGGCGAAGAGAGCGGAGGATGGCACTGGCCGTAGCGCGACGGAAGACGTCTGAGGTCCGCGCGCCGCTGCCGTCCGTGGCGATCGTCAGAGCACTTGAACGGCGAGGTCGAGGTGGCCGTCGTACGACACGTCGTCGGGCGGAGCGTGGCCCGTCGCGCTCGCGGTGAGCCGGGCGCCCTCGCGTACGTAGCCGATGAGATCCACGCCGTCGGTCTGGAGCGAGATCGATCGTGCGCCCGCGGGCACCGAGTCGAGATGGGCGACGCGCACGCGCGGAAGAGCGGAGCCCGACTGGCTGCTCTCGACGAAGATCTGGATGGTGGAGATGAAGGACAGATCGTCCGTGTCGCCGGCCGGCTCGTCGGTCGTGGTCACGGCGAGCGTGAGGTCGGTGAGGTAGACGTGCTGCGCGGGCCCGGTTCCTCGCGCGGCGGTGGCCGCGGAGAGATCGATGTTGATCGGGACGTCGACCAGCGTCCCGCCGAGCACCGGGCCGAGAGGGCTGCCGGGCACGACTTGCTCGCCGATGTCGTAGCCGAGCGGGAACTGGGCGAGGCCACAGCCCTGGGCGAAGGCACACGTGGTGAGAGCGAGGGTGAGAGCGCCGAGATGTCGAAGCATGCGCTCGCGGATGCAACGCGCAGGCCGCGCGGCGCTCGCCGCGAAAATCCGGTGTTCGCCGGCCCATGACGAGGATGTCCGTGGTGCCACGCCCTACGATGGTGGGGTCTCGCGCTCGAACGTGACGCGTCGTCGTGCGACGTCCTGCCCCAGGCGCTCCGTTCTCGTCACGGTGCTTCGCCATGGCGGGCGGCGCATACCGCGTCGCGTTCCTCATGCGCGGCCGCCGCGACGCGGAGACGCGGAGGGCTTGCGGGCGGACGGAACCTGCCGCAGACACGTGGCCCCATGCGCCTGCACCATCACCCGCTCTCGCCGTACTCGCGCAAGGTCGTCATCGCGATCCAGCACCGCCACGACGCGATCTCGGCCGGAGTCGTCCGCGGAGCGGACGCGACACAATTGTGTCGGCCCGGCGAGCCGGGCACTCCGGTCGAGATCGAGCTCACGCAGCTGACGCTCGGTGGCGGCGCGCTGAAGCGGCCGGAGTATCTCGCGATGTCGCCCTTCGGAAAGATGCCGACGCTCGAGACACCCGACGGACCCTTGTTCGAGTCGACGTCGATCATCGAGCTGCTCGAAGACCGCGGGCCGCGCGTGCTCTTGCCCGAGGCGACGCAACGCGAGGCGCGGCACTGGGATCGGATCTCCGATCACTATCTGCTTCCGCCCTACGCGACGCTCTTCTGGGAAGCCGGGACATCGCAGGCCGATGCCGCGCGGAACACGGTCAAGATCGCCTACGACGTGCTCGGCAAGCGGCTCGAGTCGAGGCCCTTCCTCGCCGGTGACGCGTTCACGCTGGGCGACATCGGCGCCGCGATCGCCGTCGATGGCCTCGCGCACGAGGGGATCGCCGTGCCGAGCAAGCTCAGACCCTGGCTCGATCGCTGTCACGCGATCGAGGCCGTGCGCGCCTCGCGTGAGTCGGCGCTTCCTTTCGTCGAGTCCACGCGCGCCATGCGCGCCGTCAAGCGCTGATGCTCTCGCGCGCACTCGCCCTCGGTCTGCTCATGACCCTCGCTGGCTGCGGCGGCGCGGCGCCGATCGTCGAGCACGAGACGGAGACGGAGCGCTATCACCGCATCCTCTTGCCCGACGCGGATCCGAACGGGCTCGTCTGGGACGACTCGCGGCGCACGCTCTACGTCGCCGACGACGACCACGTGCGCCTCTTGGTCGTGGTGAACGGCGTCGTCCTCTCGGCGCGCGATCTGCCCGGCGCGGGTGCGGGGGCGGGTGGGCTCGCGCAGCTCGGTGACGGCTCCGTGGCTTCGGCGCGCTTCGGAACGGACGGCGACGGCGGCGTCGTGCGCCTCCTCTCCGACGAGGCGGTTCGTGTCGTCGGTGGTCTCGATCCGGCGCGTCATCGAATCGGGATCGCGGCGTATGGCGATCTCTACGTCGCCTGGTTCAGCGGAACGCACGATGCGTGGACGGGAGGCGTCTCGCGGGTCGATGCGTACGCCGGTGGCGAGATCGAGGTGCTCGGCGATCTCGGCAAGGCCGTCGGCGTCGCGGTGCTCGGAGATCTTCTCGTCGTGTCGGACCAGAGTCACGACTCGCTCGTCGGCTGCCATCTGCCGGACTGCGCGGATCGCTCGCTGCTCGCCATGATCCCGACGCCGGATCTGATGACGACGAGCGACACCGAGGTGTTCGTCAGCAGCCGCGATGGGAACGTCTATGCAGTGACGAGCGCCGGCGTCGTGCGCACGATCGCGACGGGGCTCGGCGGCGAGCCGCGGGGCCTCGCGTGGGACGCGGAGGATCGTCAGCTCTTCGTCGCCGTTCACGATCCGAGCGCGCACCCTCGCCACGCGATCGCGGTGGTCGAAGTTCCGGCGCTGACGGCGCCCGCAGCCGCGCCTTAGCGTCTTTCGCGCCTCCTTTCGGGATCAGAATCGGCCGAGCGCGCTCAGTCCCGCATGGTCGGGACCCATGGTCGGCAGAATCGCGAGCTCGATTCCGTGCTCGCCCTCCGCCGTGTCCTCGTCGTCGCCGCCGGAGGTCGCGATCCCGACGATGAGGAGCGTGAGCCCCGCCGCCTGCAGGAGGCCATCGATGATGAGCCACGCGCCCCAGGCGTCATCGCTGCCGTGCGCCGGCTCGATGCCGAGCTGGATCCACGGGCCGACGACGGGGATGATCCCGGTGTAACGGAACGCTTCCCACTCGGACGTGCTGCCGCCGCTGCCGCTCCCGAAGAGGTCGACGTGGATGCCCGCGAAGAGCGAGCCGACGATGTTGAGGACCCAGCCGACGCCGAGCATGACGGCGCCACCGATGATCATCCCGCGGTTCGACCCGCCTCGACTCGGCTGCGGCGCCGGCTCCATGTAGCCAGACTGCGCGTAGCCAGGGCCGCCATATTGCGGTGCGGGCTGCACGTAGACGGTCTGCGGCTGCGGCTGTGGCTGCGGCGCCATGATGATCACCGGCGCGGGTGCCGGGCCGGCGGCGGGCGGAGCCGGCACGTCCGACTGCGCGGCCGCATGCGCGATCGAGATCGAGAGCCCAGAGCCGACGACGAGCGCGGCCAGCAGCCAGGCGCTCGCGTCAGGGATCAGCTTGCGTGTGTTCGTCATGCGACCTCCGGAGCATTGTGCCTCACGTCTCGTCGGCTCCGCACGTTTGCGACAGCGCGCGCCGCGGCCACGTCGCGGGAGGGTCTCGGCGATCTCCCCCTTCCGAGACAGCGCGGCGAGGGATCGGCTATTCTGCTTCGCCATGCGCCGCACCTCGATTTTCTCTCTCGTTCTTGCGCTCGCTGTTGGCATGGGTTGCACCGACAACGGCACCCCTCTCGTCGTGGACGCCGGGGGCAACGACGCGGCCAACGTGGACGACGTCGGCCCGCCGATCGACGCGAACGTCGACGCCTACCGCGCGAGCATCTACGTGCCGCACGACGCCGGGTACGACGACGCCGGTCCCGGCGTGGCGTTCACCGGAGCCACCGAGACGTGGCAAGGCGTGACGGTCGATGGCGCGCACTGCGGCAACGGCTCGCCGCTGGTCATCGGCGTGAACCGGACGACGGCCTCGAACGACGTGGTGATCTACTTCCAGGGTGGCGGGGCGTGCTGGGATGGCGCCACGTGCTTCACGCTCGGAACGGCCTCGCACGTCGTCGACACGCTCACCGCGGCGGACGCGATCGGCGAGGCGATCGACGGGACGTCGTTCTTGTTCGAGCGCAACGCGCAGAACCCGTTCCAGCACGCGAACTACGTCTACATCCCGTACTGCACGGGCGACGCGCACACGGGCGACAACGTCGCGACGTTCACCGTGGGCGGCGCGTCGCAGGTCATGCACTTCGAGGGCGCGCACAACGCCGAGCTGGTGTTCTCCCGCGCGGCGGCGACGTGGCCCACCTCGAGCCACGTCTTCCTCGTGGGTGCGAGCGCGGGCGGCTATGGCGTGCTCGCGAATTGGTGGCGTGCACAGCTTGCGTTCGCGGGCGCCCGCGTCGATGCGCTGAGTGACTCGGGTCTTCCGCTCGACGTGCCGCAGACGCGCTGGCGCTCGATGATCACGGCGTGGGGCGTGAACCTCCCGCCCGGATGCTCGGCGTGCGACTCGATGGGCGATGCGCTGCCGTACTACGCCGCGTCGATGCCCTCGCCGCACCGCTTCGGCCTGCTCGCATTCCTCGACGACAGCGTCATCCCGGGCTTCTACGGCGAGTCGACGTCCGCGATCCACAACGGCCTGGTCGCGCTGCGCACCACGACCGCCGCGACCACGAACCAGCGCACGTTCTACGTGAACCAGAGCGGCCACGTCCTCATGTCGACGCCCGATCTCACGGCCGGGGCGAGCGGTCCGACGGTGCGTCAGTGGATCACCCAGTTCGCGACCGACGATGCCGCGTGGGCCGACGTAGGTCCGTGAGCCCGACGCGATGAGCCTGGCGCCCAGACGAAGAGTCCTGCTCGCAGGTCTCGTCGTCGGAGCGATCGTGGTCGTGGGCTGCGTCGCGGTCGTCCAGACGGGCGTCCTGCGCGTGGCGCCTCCCACGCAGCGGGCGACCGTGAGCCCGAGTCCGAGTCCGAGTCCGAGTGCGAGTCCGAGTGCGAGTGCGAGTGCGAGTCCACTCCCCCGCGCCGCCCGCCCGCAATTCCTCCTCGTCGGCTTCGACACCACACCGCTCAACCCCGAGCGCGGCACCGAGGAGATGCTCGGTAACATCAACGCGGGCCGTGCCGAGGGGGAGCCCGAGCGAACGTTCACGCTCTTCATCGGCACCGGAGGGATGACGTTCGATCCCGAGCGCCATCGGCTCGCGCCGGAGGACGAGCCTCTACGCGGCGTGCTTCCGCGCAACGCGTACGTCTTTCACTACGCGCAGACGCGACGCGAGGTCGACGTCACCGTCGAGAACATCCGTCGCCTCGCCGATCGCGGCGTCGAGATCGGCGCGCACACCGTTCGTCACCTGCACGGTCGCGGGTTCTCGCGCGAGCGCTGGGACTTCGAGCTCGAAGATCACGCTCGCCTCCTCGGCCTGCTGGGCCTCACGCAGCCCATCGGCTTTCGCGCGCCCTTTCTCGAGACCAGCGACGCGCTCTACGACTCGCTCGCCGCGCACGGCTACAGCTACGACTGCTCTGCGACGCAGAACGCGCGTCGCTGGCCCACGCGCCACGCCGAGACGAGCCTCTGGGTGTTCGGCGTGCCCACGGTCCACATCCCCGGACGCGAGGGACCGGTCTTGCTCTACGACCTGAACCTCGACGCGCGTCTGCGGGTGGCGGCGACGCAAGCAGGCATCCACGGCGAGGCGGCGATCCACGACTGGATGGACCAGACCTTCGAGGACGTCGTCTATCGCGAGCTGATGTCGCGCTACCGCACGTCGCGCGCGCCCTTTCTCGTCAGCGGTCATGGTGGATTTCAGCGGCCCATCTCGCGCCTGATGCGGCGCGTCTGCGGCATGCCGGACATGCACTGCACGACCTTTCGGGAGGCGACCGCGTTCATGAACGCGCATCCAGAGATGGCCGACGCAGACTGATCCCGACGGGAGGCGTCGAAGACGCCGATGGGATCTGCGGCCGTACTAATCCGCGCCGCCGATCACGGCGTGGCCCTCCGCGCGCCATCGCAAGAGGCCGCCCGCGAGGCTCGCGACGTCCTTCCGACCGTGCTTGGCCAAGAGCACGGCGGCCTGCGCCGATCGCGCGCCCGATCGGCAGAGGGTCACGATCGGGCGGCCCGCGGCGAGCTCGCCCACGCGCGCGGCCACCTCGCCGAGCGGGATCGCGATCGCGCTGCCGATCGCACCGAGGGGGCCGGTCAGCTCACTCGGCTCGCGGACGTCGAGGATCGTCACGCGCGTCGCGACCTCCTCGAGCGCGCTCGGCGTGATCTCCCAGAAGCCGGCGAAGGCGAGCGTGACCCGCGCCCAGTCGGGGTCACCCTCGGGCGAGTCGGCGTCGGGCTTTCCGCAGCGCAGGTTGGCGGGCACGGCGCGCTCGATCGCGCGCGGCATCGGGAGCTCGAGGTTCTGCTGGTAGCGCGCGAAGTCGTCCTCGCTCGTATCGCCCCCGAGCCGAGGATTGAAGCGCCGCTCTTCGCCCACGCTCGTGACCGAGATGCCTCGGTAGTCGTGGGCAGGGTAGAGCGCGCACG
>JAYVCF010000448.1:0-4430 GCA_043750095.1 Deltaproteobacteria bacterium | reverse complement strand
CGCGAGGTCGAGCATGAGCAGGACGTTCGTGAGCGTCATCTCGTACTGGAGCGAGAAGCCGACGACGTCGAACTCGGACAGCGGCCGTGCGTTCTCGAGCGAGCGGAGCGGCTCCTTCGCCTCGCGCAGCTGCGCCTCCATGTCGGGCCAGGGCGTGTAGCAGCGCTCGGCGAGCAGCTTCGGATGGGCGTTCAAGATCCCGTAGAGGATCTTGAAGCCGAGGTGGCTCATCCCGATGTCGTAGACGTCCGGAAAAGCGAGGCACATGCGCGACTCGACGGAGTCCCAGTCCTTGCGCGCCTCGCCGTGCTCGCCACCGACGTAGCGCGACGGCTTCTGCACCTTGTGCAGAAAAGAAGCGTACGGATGCTCGCGGGGCGGCGACATGAACTTGCGACTATAGCCGTCCTCGTCGGCGAAGCCCGCCGACCGCGCTGCAATCCTCGAATGAGTCCGCCGCGTCCGCGCCTCGCGGTCGAAGACTCATCGAAGGCGCTCGCCGAAGAACGCGAGCACGCGATCGAGCGCCGCGCGCGTCGGGTGACCCTCGCGATCCACGAAGTCCTCGGTGAGCACCGAGTGCGCGCGCCGGGAGATGCCGTGCGGGTTGCCCCGCGAGGAGTCGATCTCGAAGGCCTCGAATCCGGCGCCCAGTTCCTCGCGTAGGTGCGCGAATCGCTCATCGGGAACGGCGCCGTCCTTGGTGAAGCGAAGGCCGAGCACGCGCAGGTTGGCCTTGGCACAGCGGTCCTTGACGGTGACGAGCGCGTCGTCGGACACATGCAGGCCCGCGCGACGCTCGGCGCCGAGTCCGGCGGGGAGCGAAGGTTGACAGAGCACGGGCGCCATCATCGCGGCGTCGACGGACATCGCGAGCGCGAAGTTGCCCGTCAGGCACATGCCGATCGCACCCACCCCGGGACCGCCGAGCTCGACGTGAAGCTGCCGCGCGAGCGCGCGAAGCCAGTCGGTGATCGGGCTCGATCCGCGCGCGGCGAGCACACTGAACTCCCGGCTGACGCAGGCGCGCGCGATCTCGCTCACCGCATACGACGTCGTCTTCGGCCGACCGACCTCGCCGAACATCCAGGGCATCAGCACGGTGAAGCCCGCGTCCGCCACCACGTTCGCGAAGCGCGCGACCGGCGGCGTGATGCCCGGGATCTCGTGCATCACGATCACTCCCGGGCCCGCCCCGCGCCGGTAGACGCGGTGCTCGATGCCGCCGTGCGCGAATCGACTCTCCTGCCAGCCCGTGAGGACGTTCGTCATGGTCGCGAAGTGTACGCGCGGGGCTTGCGTCGGGGCGACCCTCGCGACAGCGTGGCAGCGTGAATCCGTCCGCCGATCTCAAGACGATGGCAGGCCGCATCGTGATCGTGTTGACCGCGCTCGGTGCGTTGTTCGCAGCGTACTGGCTCGCGCTTCCGGTCGTGCGCGGATGGATGTTGCCCGACGCCGGTGGAGCGAGGGGGATCCTCTGGGTGATCGGGCCGCCCCAGGCGCTTCGCTTTGGTGCGTGCACGGTGCTCTCGGCGCTCACGCTTCCGTTCTTGCTTCGTCCGCTCGGCCGCAGCTGGCGTGAGGCGGATCTTCGAGCGCGGGGGGCTGCGCTCGATCCGCTCGCAGCGCATCACGTCACGCGTACGGCGCTCTTGATCCGCGGGGGCCTGCTCTTCGTCATCTACGGCGTCTGCGGGCTCTTCTATTTCGTCTCGTACGGAGTGGTGTTCGACCGCCGCATCGAGTTCCACTCGCTCCTCGGAACACGCTCGTTCGAGTACGGGCGCATCGTGGCGCTCGAGCACCACGCGCCCGAGGGTGGCCAGGTCGATCGCTACGCGATCGCGTTCGACGACGAATCTTGGGGCTACTTCGAGTCGGACTGCGAGGGTCTCGACGACCCACAGGCGCGCGCAATCGCCGCGCACGTCGCCGCGCGTACGGGGCAATCCTGGGCGGAGGTCTCGGGACGCCGCTGACGGGTCCTTCCGACGACGCGCCCGACGCGCTATGCACGCGCCATGTTGCTCGCGGTGCTCGTCTCGGGGACCGGCTCGAACCTGCGCGCGATCGTGCAGGCGATCGACGCGGGCACGTGTGCGGCGAAGGTCGCGCTGGTCGTCTCCGACAAGGACACGGCGCCCGCGCTGACGTTCGCGACCGAACGCGGGATCCCGACCGCCGTGCTGAAGCCGAAGGACTACGCCGATCGGGCTGCGTGGGATGCGGCGCTCGCCGAGCGCGTGGCGAGTGTCTCGCCGGAGCTGGTGGTGCTCGCGGGCTTCATGCGCATCGTCGGCGCGTCGATGCTCGCTCGCTTTCCGCATCGGATCGTGAACGTGCACCCGGCGTTGCTGCCCTCGTTCCCCGGGACCGAAGGTCCGGCCCAAGCCATCCAGAGGGGCGTGCGCATCGCGGGCTGCACGGTTCATCTCGTCGATGCGGGCGTCGACACCGGGCCCATTCTCGCGCAGGCGGCGGTGCCCGTGCTCCCGACCGACGATGGACCGACACTCCACGCGCGCATCCAGGTGCACGAGCATCGGCTCTTGCCCGCCGTGATCGACGCCATCTCGCGTGGGGAGATCACGCTCGGTGAGCGGCCGACGTTCCGAACGCTCGCGCGCTTCAGCGCGGACGCATCGCTCGTGGTTCCCTCGACCTGAAGCCCTCTACCTGAAGCGCAGTGCCTCGAGCCAGGGCTCGAGGTGTCGGAGCGCGGCGGCGGGCTGCTCCCACGCCGAGAGGTGAGCAGCCTTGCCGATCCGTCGAAGCGCGGCCCCGTGAATCGCCGCGGCGATGCTCTCCGAGCGCGCGAGCGGCGTCGCCACGTCCTCGTCACCGCAGATCACGAGCGTGGGCACCTGGATCGCGCGGAGGCGATCGTGGATGTCGTCGCGTCGGAAGATCACCGCGTCCACCGCATGGCCGACCGACGTCGGATCCATCGCCGCGATTCGCTCGCGAAACTGGCGCACGAGCGCGGGCTGCTCACGCACCGTCGCCTTCGACAGATAGATCGGCACGATGCGATCGAGGAGAAAGGGCACCGCACCGAAGCGCCGCGCGATGGTCGCCATTGCGAAGTACGAGGGCAGCTTGCGCCGAGACTCGGCGCTCGCGCTGGTGTCGAAGAGCGCGAGCCCCGCGAGCCGATCGGGGATGCGCAGGCCGAGCCGCATGCCGACCATCCCGCCCCAGGACAGTCCGATCCACGCGCAGCGCGTGATCGCGAGCTCGTCGAGCACGGCGACGGCGGCGTCCACCGAGTCGTCCATCGTGTAGGGCGTGCGCGTGTGGCTGCTGCGTCCGTGGCCCGGTGCGTCGATGTTGACGATCCGATACTGGTCCTCGAGCTCGCGCGTCACCGGCTCCCACATTCCGCCGTCGCAGAGCAAGGAGTGCCAGAACACGAGCACGGGCCCGGTCGATTTTCCGCGCTGCTCCACGAAGAGCCGGCCGCAAGCCTTGGTCTCGATCAGCATCAGCGTTCCTTCAGTGCGCGGAGCCCCAGCTCGAACCGATCCCGGTCTCGACCAGGAGCGGCACCCGCAGCTTCGCGGCGTTCTGCATCGTCTCGCGCACGAGGGTGGGTACCACGTTCAACTCGGTGTCGTGCACCTCGAGCACGAGCTCGTCGTGGACGGTCAGGATCACGCGGCTCGCGAGCGCGCGGGTCGTCAACGCGGCGTCGAGATCGACCATCGCGCGCTTGAGGATGTCCGCGGCGGTGCCCTGAATGGGCGTGTTTCGTGCGATGCGCTCGGCGGCCCAGCGCTCGGTGCGATTGCGGCTGTCGATGTCGAGGATGGTCCGCTTGCGTCCCGCCATCGTGCGCACGAACCCGGTGCGTCGTGCATCGTCGACGACGACATCGAGGAACCGCGCGACGCCCGAGTAGCGCGCGAAGAACGCTTGGATGTAGCGCCGCGCTTCCTTCTGCTCGATGCCGAGGTTGCGCGCGAGCGCGGTCTCCGTCTGTCCGTAGATCACGGCGAAGTTGACGGTCTTGGCCTGCGCGCGCTGGTTCTTGGTGACTTCGTCGGCCGAGACGCCGAAGAGCGCCGTCGCGGTTCGCACGTGGACGTCGGCGTTGGCGCTGAACGCGTCGCAGAGCTCGGGGTCGCCGCTCAGATGCGCGAGCAAGCGCAGCTCGATCTGCGAGTAGTCGGCCGAGAGGATCGAGAACCCTTCGGCGGCGATGAACGCATCACGAATCAGCCGACCCTCTTCGGTGCGAATCGGGATGTTCTGCAGGTTCGGCTCGCTCGACGAGAGCCGGCCCGTCGCCGCGACGGCTTGGTTGAAGCGCGTGTGGACGCGTCCCGTGCGTGGATCGATGGCGAGAGGGAGCGCGTCGAGATAGGTGCTCTTGAGCTTGGTGAGCTGCCGCCACTCGAGGATCACCCTGGGGAGTGGATGCAGCT
>JAYVCF010000447.1:0-5624 GCA_043750095.1 Deltaproteobacteria bacterium | reverse complement strand
GCAGGCTTGGCCTTCTTGCCGGACTTCACCATGGGCGACTTCACCATGGCGGGCGCGTTCCCCCTCGGGGCCGCACCCTTGGAGTTCGCGGGCACGAAGAGCGCGTGGCTCTCGTCCACCCAGCGCTCGAGGATCGGGCGCGGCCCGGCCTCGGTCTTGGGGAACGTGATCTTCGCCCAGCCGGTCGCGCCGATCGCGAAGCGGTCCGGGCTCTTCGACGAGAGGCGGCTCGCCTCGGCCTTCGATGCACCGAGCTTGAGGCGCAGCTCGTAGAGATCGTCGCGCGAGGCCACGAAGAGGAACGCCTTCTTCGACGCCAGATACGTGCTCGACTCGGCGGGCGTCCCGGCGCTCGCGACGGTCTCTTCGACGCCTTCATGGCGCATCGCCCGCCCGCGGAGCCACGTCGCCAGATCGCCTTTGCTTGCCTTCGCCATCGCTGGGCATCGTCGGCGGGGTTGAGGTTGGGCGCAAGGGGGGAAATCAGGCACCCTGCGGCCGTGACCGCGTCCGATCATCCGGAAGATCAGCTGACCACGGCGACGTGGACCATCAGCGAGCCCGCGGGCGAGACGGTGCACGTTCGATCGTGTCGCCTCGACGTGGTGGCGGGCGCGGACGTCGGCGTGTCGCGCACCTTCTCGGCGCCGCAGATTCGGATCGGACGCGCGGGAACGGACCTCGTGCTCGCGGACAAGCTGGTCTCGTCGCAGCACTGCGAGCTCACGCTGGAAGAAGACGGCTATCGCCTGCGCGATCTCGGATCGACCAACGGGACGTACGTGCGCGGCGTGCGCGTGCTCGACGCGTTCGTGGAGCCCGGCACCGAGCTGACTCTCGGGGACACGATCCTGCGCTTCACCGCGCTGGGCGGCTCCTCGCGCGTGCCCATCTGGAGCGCGAGCATCTTCGAGGGCATGGTCGGCCGCAGCACGGCCATGCGGCGGCTCTTCGCCGAGATCGATCGCGTCGCAGGAACGGATGCGACGGTGCTGCTCACCGGCGAGACCGGCGTCGGGAAGGAACGCGTCGCGAACGCGCTGCACGCTCGATCCGCGCGTGCGCAGGGGCCCTTCATCACACTCGACTGCGGTGCGGTGCCGCGGCAGCTCTTCGAGTCGCAGCTCTTCGGACACGAGGCGGGAGCGTTCACCGGCGCGACGCGCGCGAACGCGGGCGTGTTCGAGAGCGCGAGCGGAGGCACGCTCTTTCTCGACGAGATCGGCGAGCTCCCGCTCGAGCTGCAGTCGCGCTTGCTGCGCGCGGTCGAGACGCGAACGGTGCGACGGCTCGGATCCGGCACACCGATCGAGTGCGACGTGCGCTTGATCGCGGCGACGAACCGCGATCTCGGCGGCGAGGTGAACCGCGGCGCCTTTCGATCCGACCTGTACTACCGACTCGCCGTCGTCCACCTGCGCGTTCCTGCGCTGCGAGAGCGCGGCGGCGATCTCGATCTCCTGGTCGAGCACTTCTACTCCGAGCTCCCTCCTCACGAGCGCACGCCCTTGCCCGAGGCGTTCCTCGACTGGGTGCGCGCGCGCAGCTGGCCGGGGAACGTGCGCGAGCTGGAGAACGCCGTGGCGCGCGCGGCTCTCCTCGGTGCGTGGGAAGAGCCGGGCCCGCCGACGGACGCGGGCATCGACGCCGCGGGCGCCAACATCGATCTGAGCGTGCCGTTTCGGATCGCGAAGCAGCGCGTCGTGGACACGTTCGAGCGGCGGTACCTCACGGCGCTCTTCGAAGCGCACGACGGGAACGTGTCCGCGGCGGCGCGCGCGGCGGGGCTGGATCGGATGTCGATCTACAAGGCGATGACGCGCCTCGGGCTGGGCTCGAAGGAAGAGTGAAGCGAGAAGCGCGGCGAGCGCGATAGGATCCCCGCGTGGGGACGGGCGAGGCCGCGAGCGAGGGCGCCGAAAGAGCGGCCGTCTCGCTTCCGTCGGAGCCCGAGAAGGTGGTCTCGCGAGCGCGCGCGTATGCGGCCCTCTCGCTGGGAACGCTCGGGGCGACTGGCGCCGTCGCGCTCTTCGCGCGCGAGCCGACGCGGCCCTGGCCCACGATCGGGGCGCTGCTCGCGCAGACCGGTCTGCTCTGGATCGCGTCGGCCTCGATGCGCATGCCGCAGACGACGGCAGCGCTGGTGCTGCGCGGCCTGGTGCTCGCGCTCGTGGGCCTGCTCGCGGGGTTCTCGGCTTCGTTCTGGGGACCGAACGGGCCCTTCGCCGCGTTCGTCGTGCTCGTGCTGCTGTTCACCGGCGTGCTCTCCGAGCCCGGAGTGCGCGGGCGGATCGGAGCGGCCGTGTACGTGGCGCTGGCGATCGGACAGGCCGCGCCGGTCGCGCTGGTGCTCGCTCGGGTCATCGACGATCGATCGATCGTGCCGCTGCTCTTGCCGGGGCACGCAGCTTGGCATCACGCGGCGGGACACGCGGCGATCCAGGCCGTGTACCTGGCCGCGTTTCTCGCCGGGCGCGCGCTCCAGCGTCGGTACGCGTCGGTCGCGAGGGCGATCGAGGACTCGATGCGCGGGACGTCGCTCCGCGAGGTGCTTCTCGAAGAAGCCCGAGCCGAGTACCGACGCGCGGTGGCCGCGAGTCGAGCGCGCGCGGTCGCGCCGGCCATTACGCGCGCGTCGACTCCGCCGCCCGTCGTGCTCGAGGGCGACACCGACATCGCACCGCGCATGCGGAGCGTTCCACCGCCGGCGGGCGCGACGCCGATGCCGACCCCCGCTTCATCACCGGGCGCGAGCGCGACGTCGACACCCACTCCCCGAGACGCGATGCGCGCGCGCGCACCCGCCGAAGCGCCGACGTCGATCGACACCAACGAGGCATGGCGCGCGGCGTACCAGTCGCGAACGCGTGGAGAGCAGGCGCTCCTGTTCTCGATGGGGATCATCGGCTCGGGACTGCTCGGCGTCGTCGGCCCGGGCGCAGTGCCCGTCACGGTGGGCTGCATCGGGATCCTCGCCATCGCGCTGCTCGCTTCGTACGCGCGCGCGCACGAGGCTGCTCGGATCTGGGCGTGGACGCTGGTGGGCGCGCTCTCGGCGCTGCCGGCGTACGCGGTCGGTCTTCACTCGGGTTTCGCGTGCGTCGTCGCGTGCGTGCTCTTCTTCGGCAGCGCGTTCGACGCCAGCGAAGCCGCGCGCAGCGCCATCGATCGCTTCGTTCGCACCTACGGGACGCTCACCGCGTGCGCGCTCGCGCACCTCGCTCTCTTCGCGCTCATCGTCGCAGGCGTGGTTCCCGACGCAGGCAACACGCCCGTGCTCGTGCCGGGGCACACACGCTGGGAGCCCTACGCGATGCACGTCACGGTGCAGCTCCTCTACGTCGCGGCGTTCGGGCTCGGGTACGGGATCGATCGCAGCTATCGCACGCTCGTCGCGGGATCCCGCGTCGCGGCGAGAGAGACGGCGCGTCGCGAGGCCCTCTTGGTGGCGGCCACCGCCGATGTCGCGCGCGCGCTCGCGGCGAACGAAGCGCTCTTCGTGGGCGAGACGATCGGCCGCTATCGCCTGGACAAGCTGCTCGCGAGCGGCGGCATGGGCGAGGTGTACGAGGCGAGCCCCGTCGACGACCCCAAGGGGGAGCGCGTGGCCGTGAAGGTCCTGCGGCGCGATCGCGCGTCCGAGCCGCTCTCGCTGACGCTCTTCGAGGAGGAAGCCGCGGTGCTCGGTCGCGTCGCGAGCCCCTTCGTGGCCAAGGTGCTCGAGGTGAGCCCGCCCGACGCCGAGCTTCCCTACCTCGTCATGGAGCTGATCGACGGCGCGACGCTCGCGACCCTCTTGCGCGCGCGTCACCACCTCTCGTCGGACGAAGTTCGCGTCCTCGTGCGTGACGTGGCCGACGGCCTGCGCGCCGTGCATGCCGCCGGGATCATCCATCGCGACCTCAAGCCTCACAACGTGATGCTGACCACGAGCCGCGAGGGCACGCGCTGGAAGATCGTCGACTTCGGCGTCGCGCAGCTGCACGACCTCGTCAGCGCGGGTGCCACCATCGTGGCGGGCACGCCCTCGTACATGGCGCCCGAACAAGCGCTCGGTGAGCGCATCGACGCACGGGTCGATCTCTACGCGCTCGCGCTGGTCGCCTATCGCGCGCTCGCGGGTCGGCCGGCCTTCGTCGGTGACGACGCCATCGCCATCGCCACGGCCGCACGAAGCGCCGGCCCGCCTGATCCGAAGCTCTGGGTGAACGTGCCTCACGATCTCGAGCGCGCGCTGCGGCTCGGCCTCGCGGCGCGGCCCGAGGATCGATTCGCGACGGCCTCGGAGATGAAGAAGGCGTTCGAGGGTGCGTTCGCCGGCGCACTCGACGATCGCTTCCGCAAGCGCGCCGACCGGCTGCTCGGCCTCGAGCCCTGGTCGCTGCCGCGCGCGACGACGGACGCCGAGATACCGACGCGCCGATCGATGACGCCTACGCGCGTGACGACGGGCTCATCGCGCGCGCGTGGATCGTGAAGCGAGCGCCGCCGCCTTCCACGTTGTCCGCGCTCATCGTTCCGCCGAACGCTTCGACGAGCGAGAGACAGACCGCGAGGCCGAGCCCCGTGCCGGAGCCGGGCGGCTTCGTGGTGACGAAGGGCTCGAAGAGCCGATCGCGTACCGCGGCGGCGATGCCCGGGCCCGAGTCGCTGATGCGCAGGATGATCTCGTCTTCGTCGTCTTCGTCGGCTTCGAGCGCGATCGAGATCGTGCCCTCGCCCTCGATCGCATCGGCGGCGTTCAAGAGCAGGTTGAGCAGGATCTGCGTCCAGCGATCCTCGCTGCCGCGCACGCTGGGAAGATCGGACGCCACGCGGCGCTCGATCACGATGCGCCGCAGGTCTTTCTGGGGCGCGACCAGCGTCACCGCGCGATCGATCACCACCGCGAGATCCGAGCTCGCCTTCTCGCCTTCTGCGGGATCGGGCGACGCGCGGGCGAAGTCGAGCAGGTCGCGGATGATCCGGTGGATTCGTTCCGTCTCGCCCTGGATGCGCTTCAGGAACTCTGCCTGCTCTTGAGGCTCGATCCCCCCGTCGCGCAAGAGCTCGACGAGGCCGAGGATCGACGTGAGCGGGTTTCCGATCTCGTGCGCGATGCCCGCCGAGAGACGACCCACCGAGGCGAGCTTCTCGCTGCGCACGAGCGAGCTCTGCGCCGAACGCAGATCGCGCGTCGTCATCTCCAGCTCCGCCACGCGCCCGTCGAGCGCCGCCCGCTCCTTGCGCAAGTCGTCGCTCATCGCGTTGAACGCGATCGAGAGCCGCGCCACCTCGGCCGCACCGCCGATGGGCGCGCGCGCATCGAGCTTGCCGCTCGCGAGTCGCTCTGATGCGCGCGTCAGCGCCTCCACGGGTCGCACGATGAGACGCGTGAGCAGCACGTACGAGAGAAACAAGATCGCGAGGGCCGCGATGCTCGCGTAGAGCACCAGCAGCGCCACGAGCGATCTTCCCGCGTCCTCGCTCGGGCTCTGCACCCACACGCGCACGACGCCCCGGTCGATGGGGCTCTCGCCGTAGACGCCGACGCCGGTGATGCCGCGCGCGTCGATCGCGAGGCGGCCTTCGTCGAGGATCTCGAAGCCGAGCACGCCGTGCCGGCCCACGGAGACGTCGAGCGC